>DATARK010000048.1:0-4731 GCA_036264175.1 Solirubrobacteraceae bacterium | reverse complement strand
ATACGGCGAATGAAGATGCTCGCCAGGTAGGGGATCTCCGAGCGCCGGTCGCGCAGGGGCTGGATGGTCAGCGTGATGCCGTTGAGCCGGAAGTAGAGATCGCGGCGGAAGGTGCCGCGCTCGACCTCGGCCTCGAGATCGCGGTTGGTCGCGGCGATGAAACGCACATCGATCCGCCGCGGCTTGACGCTGCCGAGTCTGGTCACCTCGCGCGTCTCCAGCACGCGCAGCAGCTTGGCCTGCGTGGTCAGCGACAGCTCGCCGACCTCGTCGAGGAAGAGACTGCCGCCGGCGGCCGCCTCGATCAGGCCGGTCTTGGCCTGGTGTGCGCCGGTGAACGCGCCCCGCTCGTGCCCGAAGAGCTCGCTCTCGAGCAGCGTCTCCGACAGCGACGCGCAGTTCAGGCACACGTACGGGCCATCCCGTCGCGGCGACATGCGGTGCACGGTCTCGGACAACAGCTCCTTGCCGACACCGGTCTCGCCGGTGACGATCACGTTGATCGTGCCGGCGGCCGCCCGCTCCGCCAGCTGGTGGATCCGCTGCATCGCCTGGTCGGGCGCCGGCGCGATCACCGCCAGCGCGCCGCGATCGTCGCGCAGCGTCTCCGGCCGCAAGAGCGGCGCGCGTTTAGGGGCGCGCTGCTGGATGATCAGCACCGACTTTCCGATCAGGATCGTGTCACCGATGCCGATCGCCGCGCGCTCGCCGGGCGGCACCGGCTGCTCGCGCACGCGCGTGCCGTTGACGCTGCCCAGGTCCTCGACGAACATCGTGTCGCCGACGTGCAGGCGCGCGTGGTTGCGCGACGCCAGCGGGTCGTCGACGCGGATCTGGTTGGTCTCGCCGCGGCCGATCGACACGCTGCCGTCCTGCGGCAAGCTGTAGGTGCTGTACGAGTCCGAGCCGACGACGAGCAGGAATAGCCCGGCGCCGTTGACGTCGGCTGGTACCACGTGCGAGTGCTGGCTGCCCGGAACCGTCGTGTGCACCTTGGCCCGATCCCCCTCTACGGCTGCCGAGTATGGACGGGTAGGCGGGGCGACCGCAAGAGGGACCTGCGCAAGTTGCGCAGTGCGAACAACTCGCGCCCTGCGCGTGTTGCGCAGCTTGTTGTAAAGCACTGTGTCGAACTGGGCACTCACGGCGGGATTCACGCTGGTGAACGCCGAGAAACGGCGGAAATTCCCCTCCGATCCCCACCGCGACGGCTCCGATCGGCTGCGAACGGCGCTGGCACGACGATTGCCAGTGTAGGAAGGCATGTCACTCGATGAGCTTGCACAACACGAACTTGAAACCCTTCTCTACTCGCGCGCGGTCCGCCTCCTGCGCTGCCCTCCCGACGCCTGGGATCTGGTGCAGGACACGTTCGAGCACGCCCTGCGTGGCTACGGCAGCTTTCAGCCCGGATCGAACATTCGCGTCTGGCTGATGACCATCATGCAGCACCTGTTCATCGACCGCTGCCGCAAGCGCGCGCGCGAGCCCTGGGTCGAGCCGATCGACGACGACATCGTCGCGACGGTCGAGCCCGAGGTGAACAGCAAGCCGGAGTGGGCGACGATCAGCGACGAGCAGGTCGCCGACGCCCTCCAGGAGCTCGAGAGCCCGTTCCGCGAGGTCTACAAACTGCGGCTGCTCGACAAGTGCTCGTACGACGAGATCGCCGAGCGCCTGCTGATCCCGCGCTCGACGGTCGGCACGCGCCTGATGCGCGCTCGCAAGAAGTTGCAGCAGACGCTGCGCCGCCGCGCCTCGGCCGAACCGATGCGCGCGAACGCCGCCTAGTCACTGTCCGGTCTCGGTGCGCGACGGCGTTCGTCGAATGCGTTAAAGTCGCGCGAGCCGCCTCACGGCGAGCGTACAAGATGCGAATCCTCTACGGTGTCGTCGGCGAGGGAATGGGTCATGCGATGCGATCGCGCGTCGTGCTCGACCACCTGACGAAGTCGCACGACGTGCAGGTGGTGGTCTCGGGCCGCGCCTACGATTACTTGCAGAAGCGCGCGAGCGAGCACCTGGCGGTGCGCAAGATCTGGGGCTACAGCATCGTTTACGAGGACAACGAGGTCTCGAACTTTCGCACGCTGCTCGCGAACCTGAAGGGCGCGGTCAAGGGCTGGCCCGAGAACGTGCGCGCCTACTTCGAGCTGGCCGACAAGTTCGAGCCCGACGTGGTGATCTCCGATTTCGAGAGCTGGAGCTATCTGTTCGCGAAGAACCGCGACATCCCGGTGGTGTCCGTCGATAACATCCAGATGGTCAGCCGCTGCACGCATGCGCCGGAGATCCTGGCTGGGCACGAGAGCGAGCTCCGCCTCGCCAAGGCGGTGGTGAAACCCAAGGTCGCGGGGGCCTTCCACTACCTCATCACGACGTTCTTCTATCCACCGGTGCGGAAGAAGCGCACCACGCTGCACCCGCCGATCCTGCGCCCGGAGATCCTGTCGGCGGCGCGCGCCGACAGCGCGGGTCGCGACGATGCCGGCGAGCACCTGCTGGTCTACCAGACGTCGACGTCGAACCACGCGCTGCCGGAGATCCTGGCGCGCTGCGGGCGCGAGTGCCACATCTATGGGCTGCGCCGCGACCTGCGCGAGGAGGTCGTCGAGGGCAACCTGCGCTATCGCCCATTCAGCGAGGCGGGCTTCATCGAGGACCTGCGTACCGCGCGCGGCGTGATCGCCGGCGGCGGCTTCACGCTGATGGGCGAGGCGGTCTACCTGCACCGGCCGATGCTGGCAGTGCCGGTGCGCAAGCAGTTCGAGCAGCTGCTAAACGCGCGCTACCTGGAAGCGGAGGGCTACGGGCTCTACGCCGACGAGGTCAGCGACGAGCGGCTCGGCGAGTTCATCGACCGCTTGCCTGAGTTCCAGCGCCGGCTCGCGAGCTACCAGCAGGACGGCAACCGCGACCTGCTGGAAAAGCTCGACGAAGTGCTGGTCGCCGCGGCTGCCAGCGAGGGCGGCCCCACCGACGATGAGCGCGCATAGCGCCGGACGCACGGCTGCCAGTCGTGCGCGCGCCGCCCTTCTCCCTCTCCTCCACGTCCGCGTGGAGGACAGGGTCGGGGTGAGGAGGCCGGCAGTTGTGCGCGAGGCCCCTCGCTCGTCGGAGCCCCCTCACCCTAACCCTCTCCCCCCGCGGACGGAGGGAGAGGGGATGGGAAGGGGCGGAGCAGAGGCGAGCTTTCTTCTTCGACGCAAACTGATCGCGATCGCCGCGCTGTCGGCGCTCCTCTGTGCCAGCTCCCCGGCCTTCGCTCGGCGTGGGGTGCGGCCGCTGTTCGAGCCGACCGATCTGGAGCTCGAGAAGACCGGCACGCTCGACATCGATGTCCAAACCGGCGTGATCCGCAGCCAGGGGCCGGCGCGCGTGGTGATCCCCGACTTCGAGCTCGACTTCGGCATCCTGCCCAACCTCGAGCTCGACATCGACGGCGCCTACGCCATCGAAGGACCGCAGACCGGCCCCTTCTCGTTCGATCACGCGGCGCCCGACAGCCTGTGGCTGGGCGCCAAGATTGGCGTCTTCGACTGGACCGACGACGAGGCCAAGAGCTCGTGGGCGCTGGGCCTGCAGATCGGTCCCAAGCTGCCGACCGCCAGCGGGTCACACGGCGTGGGCGGCGAAGCGCTGGTGCTGATCGGCCACGCATTTCATCGAACGCATCTGGTTCTCAACGCCGGCGCGTTCGCCGACCCGTTTCCCGACGCAACCAGCAAACGACCGATCGGCATCGAGCTCGGGCTCGATCTCGATCAGGACCTCGACAAGGCCGGCCGCTTCTCGCTCACCGGGGAGCTATCCGGCGTGCGCTTCGTGTCATCGGATCCGCCGCAGCTCCTGGCGACGACCGGAATCACGTTCTCGGCGACCGAGAGCCTCGATTTATCTGCCGTCGTGCTCGTCGGCTTCCTCGAGGGCAGCGATCGATACGGCGCATTGCTCGGCGTCTCGCCCAAGATTCATTTCTTTCATTGACCCGGAGGTCTGGAACCCGTCCGCGGGTTCCAGATTAGACGATCAACTGGCCGTCGGCGTCGCAGACCAGCGGCGCCGGCAGGCCGAGGTCGCGCAGCGGCTTCTCGATCACCGCGCGATCGCCGACCACGACCAGCGCCATGCGATCCGGATCCAGGTGGCGGCGCGCCAGCTCCTGAAGCTCGGCGGCGCTGGCGCGTTCGATCGCGGCCACGAAACGCGCGGGCTCGTCGAGCGGCAGCCCGTAGAGCCGCAGCTCCGCGTACTGCGCGGCGATGCCACCCGACGTCGACAGCCCCTCGGCGACGCGGCCGAGCAGCGTCGCGCGCGCCTTGGTCAGCTCGGTCGGGGTCACGGGCGCCTCGCGAATGGCGGCGAGCTCGCGCAGGAACTCGGATACCGCCGGGGCCGTCACCTCGGTGAAGACCGCTGCGCGCGCCGTGAACGAGCCGGCGCGCCGGTAGAACCCGAAGCTGGAGCCGGCGCCGTAGGTGTAGCCCTTTTGCTCGCGCAGGTTGAAGTTGAGGCGGCTGGTGAAGCTGCCGCCCAGGATTGCGTTCAGCGTGCCCAGCGCAGGCCGGTCTGGCGACGTGCGGACCTCGCCGGGGCCGACGACGCGGATGATGCTTTGGGGCGCGCCGGGCCGATCGACCAGCACGAGCCGTGGCAGCGACGGAAACGGCGGCGTCGGACGCGTCGGCGGAATCGCGCGCGGCTCCCAGGCGCCGAACGCGCGCTCGAGCA
>DATARK010000020.1:0-8345 GCA_036264175.1 Solirubrobacteraceae bacterium | reverse complement strand
GCCGGCGAGCGCCTCGACGGTCGTGCGGATGATGTTGTTCAGCGGCTGCTGCGCGGTCAGCGACACGCCGGCCGTCTGCGTGTGAAAGCGCATCTGCCAGGAGCGCGGGCTCTTTGCGCCGAAGGTCTCTTTGAGCTCGCGCGCCCAGATGCGCCGCGCCGCGCGGTACTTGGCGATCTCCTCGAAGAAGTCGATCTGCGCGTTGAAAAAGAACGACAGCCGCGGCGCGAAGTCATCGACGTCCAGACCTCTCTCGACCGCCTGCTCGATGTAGGTGAGACCGTCCTTCAGCGTGAACGCCAGCTCCTGCTGCGCGGTCGAGCCGGCCTCGCGGATGTGGTAGCCGGAGATCGAGATCGGGTGCCAGCGCGGCATGCGCTGCGTGCACCACTCGATCATGTCGCCGCACAGACGCATCGCCGGGTCGATCGGAAAGCACCACTCCTTCTGTGCGATGTACTCCTTCAGGAGGTCCGCCTGGATCGTCCCCGACAGGCGCTCGGCGGGCACCGGACCGGCGGCGCCCGTGCCGGCCTCGGCGGCGGCGACGTAGAAGGCCAGCATGATCGCCGCCGGCGCGTTGATCGTCATCGACACCGACACCTCGCCGAGGTCGATGCCGCCGAACAGCGTCTGCATGTCGTCGAGCGTGTCCACCGCCACGCCCTCGCGGCCGACCTCGCCGAGCGAGCGCGAGTGGTCGGAGTCGTGGCCCATCAGCGACGGCATGTCAAAGGCCGTCGACAGGCCCGTCTGGCCGTGGTCGAGCAGGTAGCGAAAGCGCTCGTTGGTCTCCTCGCTGGTGCCGAAGCCGGCGAACTGGCGCATCGTCCACAGGCGCCCGCGGTACATCGACTCGTGGATGCCGCGCGTGAACGGATAGGCACCCGGGCGCCCGATCGGGTCCTGCGGCCCGCCGATGCCCTGCGGCAGGTCCGCGGGCGTGTACAGCTCGCGCACGGGCTCGCCCGAGAGCGTCGTGAAGCTCTTCTTGGCGTCCTCTGCCTGCGCCCGCTCGGGAGGCTTTGCGCTCACGGCCATCGACCGTGAATGCTACCCGTCGGACGATCGCGCTCTGGCGACAGCAGCGCGGCCGTTGCGCGGGGTCGAGCTACAGGGGCGGTACCTGGTTGTTGACCTGCGTTCCGTGGTACAGGTGATCCTGATCGCTGCATGCGGCCGGAAAGAAGAACTGCACGCTGTCGCTGCGCACGCCGTTGTAGCTCGCGTACAGCGTCGCGCGCCCGACGGTTCCAACGGCGCACTTCGGATCGTTGCTGGCCTGCACGCGAACGTGGATCTTCATGATGTTGCCCGGGTAGCCCCACATCGTCGCGTAGTGCGAGTGGTAGTCGAGGTGGTGCTTGAGTGTCATCGTGATCGACCCGTGAGGCCGTTCCTGGCAGATGACGCCCGACACCGTGTTCGCGCCGAGATTGATTTCGCCGTGGCCGCGGGCGAAGCTGGAGTCGCTCGGCGAGCCGGTGTGAAAGCCCCAGGGCGGAATCCCGCCGACGATCGGAATCTGGCCGCAGCCGGCAGTGAACGCGCCCGCCCGAGTCGCCATGCCGCCGAGCGCCGGCGTCGTGGTCAGCACCACCGCTGCGATTCCTGCACGCCGAATTAGCTGTCCGATCTGCATTCGCAGCGGACCCTACCCAGTCTCGGCCTGTGCTAGTCATGCGTGATGGCGTGGAGGACGAACGTTGGACTCGCCGGACATGCAGGCTGAGCTCGCGCGACTCGTCGGCGCCGAGCATGTCCTCAGCGCGGACGCACGTTCGCCGTACAACAGCGACAGCTCTCGCCGTCGCGAGCTGCGCGGGCGCGCCGACGCCGTCGTGCTGCCCGCCAGCGCGCAGCAGGTGGCCGAAGTCGTGCGCTGGTGCTACGCGCACGACGTGGCGATCGTGCCACGCGGCGGCGGCACCGGGCTGACCGGCGGAGCCGTGCCGACCGACGGCGGCGTCGTGCTGTCGCTGGAGCGCCTGCGCGCCGTGCGCGAGCTCGAGCCGAGCCTGTGGCGCATGCTGCCGGAGGCCGGCGTGAGCACGCGCGATGTGCAGCGATTGGCGCGCGAGAACGGGCTGTTCTTCGCGCCCGATCCGGGCGCGTCAGAGCTGTCGCAGATCGGCGGCAACGTCGCCACCAACGCGGGCGGGCCGCACGCCTTGAAGTACGGCGTCACCGGCGCCTGGGTGACGGGCCTGGAGGCAGTCCTGGCGCCGGGCGAGCTGGTGCAGATCGGCGGCTGGGCGCGCAAGGACGTGGCGGGCTATGACCTCAAGGACCTGCTGATCGGCTCCGAGGGCACGCTCGGCGTGATCACGGCCGTGCGCCTGCGACTGCTGCCGGCGCGCGAGGCCGCGATTGCGCTGGTCGTGTTCCTGGCCACGCGCGAGCAGGGATGCGCGGCGATGCTGAGCGTGCCGGCGGCGGGCATCGAGGCGGCGGCGATGGACTTTGCCGACGGCGCGACGCTGACGGCCGTGGCGGGCGGCTATCCGGGCGAGGTGCCACGCGGCGCGGGCTTTGCGCTGCTGATCGAGGTGGATGGGACACACGAGCAGGCGCGTGTGCAGGCGGATGAGATTGAGAATTTGCTCGGCGGCAGTGCGCTGGCAATCGACCGTGCGCCCGACGCATCGGTGCTGTGGCGCTGGCGCGACGGCTTCAACGGCGTGCTGTCGGGCGTGCGCGGGACGAAGGTGTCAGAGGACGTGTCGTTCCCGGTCGAGCGCTTGCAGGAGGGCCTGGAACGATTCGAGGCGCTGGCTGCAGGCCATGCGCTGAGCTCGTGCGCGTTCGGGCACGGCGGCGACGGCAACGTGCATGCGACGGTGCTCGCTTACCCGGGCGACGAGGCCGAGCTCGAACGTGCGCGGGCATTGGGCGAGGAGCTGTTCGCGCTGGTCGGCGAGCTGGGCGGCTCGATCGCGGCCGAGCACGGCGTCGGCTGGCTCAAGCGCGGGCTGCTGGCGGCGCAATGGGACGCGCGCGCGGTGCAGCTGCACGAGCAGATCAAGCAGGCGTTCGATCCGAAGGGCCTGCTGAACCCCGGCAAGAAGCTCGCGCGTCGGCCGGACTCGGCGGGCGAGTCGACGAGTTGACAGGATGGGCGGCGCGATGGCAAGCGGGGAGACGCGATGACGCTGGTGAGCGAGCTC
Organism: Solirubrobacteraceae bacterium; assembly: GCA_036264175.1. GTDB lineage: Bacteria > Actinomycetota > Thermoleophilia > Solirubrobacterales > Solirubrobacteraceae > Palsa-744. The sequence goes on along the minus strand of DATARK010000020.1, from coordinate 5,178 downwards.
GAGCTGCCGTCGTTCGACCACACCGACGCGCAGATGCGCGGAGCGCGATTTCACGAGGCGATGGCGCAGGTGCGCGAGCAGGGCTGGCTGGCGCAGGCGCCGTTCGGCTACATGACGCTCGATCGCGAGGCCGGCGAGTTCTTCCTGCGCACGCGCTCGGCGATCTTCCCCGGCATGAAGATCGCTGAGATCTTCGGCGTCGCCGAGGGCCCGCTGTACGAGCAGATGCGGCGCAACATCCTGCACGTCAACGGCGCCGACCACACGCGCCTGCGCAGCCTCGTCAACCCGGCGCTGTCGCCGCGCGCGGTCGAGCGCTACCGGCCGATCATGCGCGAGTTCCTCGGCGAGCTGCTGGCGCAAGCGATCGCGGCATCTGACGAGTCAGACGACGGCGCCGTGCGCTGCGAGTTCGTCGAGGCCTTCGCCAAGCCCTATCCATCGCTTGCGATCGCCACCGTCATGGGGGCGCCGCTGGCCGATGCGCCGCGCCTGCACCACTGGTCGAACATGATCCAGCGCCAGTTCGACGCCGTGGCCATGGCAAGCGAGATCGAGCCGATCACGCAGGCCGTCGAGGAGTTCTACGCGTACGCACAGCAGCTCGTGCGCGCGCGCCGCGAGGACGCGAGCGACGATCTCATCTCCAAGCTGATCGCCGCCGAAGAGCAGGGCGAGCGCCTCAGCGACGTGGAGTGCATCAACCTCGTGTTCAACGTGCTCGTCGGCGGAGTCGACACGAGCCAGAGCCAGCTCGCGCACGCCGTGCGGCTGCTGGCCGAGCACCCCGAGCAATGGGAGCTGCTCGCGCAGGACCCGTCGCTCGCCGAGCGCGCCGTCGACGAGGCGCTGCGCTATGAGCCGATCACACCGTTCACGGCGCGCATACTCGTTGAGGACGTCGTCTATCGCGACGTGACCTTCCCGGAGGGCACCGTCGTGATGGTCTGCGCTTTCACCGGCAATCGCGATCTGCAAAGCGAGCACATCGGACCGGCCGGCGCCGACAGCTTTGACATCACCGCCGACCGCGGCCGCGAGCGACCGCTGACGTTCGGCGCCGGCGTGCACTACTGCCTCGGCGCCAACCTCGCGCGCGTCGAGCTGCAGGAGGGCCTCGCCTTCCTCGCCGAGCACCTGCACGAGCTGCGCCTCGACGGCGATCCGGTGTTCGAGGGCGTCTCCGGCATCTACGGCTTGGCCGAGCTGCCCATCGCCTTCGCCGCCTGAGCGCGAGTCCAAGCACTCCGCGATCGTCGCGCGGCCGGTTGTCAGTCCGTCGACGCAGTGGAACAATTCGGAGGGGGGCATGAGGTCCCCAGCACCGACATAGGGATGGCATGGCAAGACGGATCTTCATTGCAGGCGCCGCAGCGGCGGCTCTCGCGCTGACTGTTCCCGCCGCAGTCGCGCAGGCAGGCCGCTACCACGTGTACTCGTGTCGCATGCCGAGCGGGCAGAGCGCTCCGGCGGATGGGTGGAGCGGGAGCGCGAGCGGGACATTTGCGTACGCGCTCGACACGTGCCCAGAATCCGGCGGAGCACTCGTTTCCGCCCTGGGAGACGAGCCGGCGAGAGCGGCAAATGCCGACTCCGCAACCTGGGTGTTCAGTCCGCCGCCCGGGGCGTCCCTCCCTGCGGCCACGCTCTGGCGTGCGGGCGATGCGGCTGGAGGTGGGGTGATTGGGGCGACCTACGAGTCTTGGATGGCAGGGCCCGCCAACATTGACGACGCAGCCAACGCATTCGACGCCTGCCTCAGCGGGATGCAGTGTCCCAACGGCGTGGGCGACTTCACCCATCCACTTGCCGACGGAAACAGAGTCAACGTCCCGGCCGCAAATCTTGGATCGCACCTGTTCGTCAATGCGTCATGTCTCGGAGAATCTGGGTTCAAGTGTCCGACCGGAAAAGGCGACGCCAACACCTACGCCGCCGCCATCTACCTCTTCGCCGCCGACCTCACGCTGGAAGAGAACGAAGCGCCGCACACGACGAGCGCAACGGGCGAACTGGCGAGCGCGCCTGTCGTGCAGGGACAGAGCGACGTGGCGTTCGACGCGACGGACTCCGGGTCGGGCGTGTACGAGGCGCTGTTCAGCGTGGACGGGCAGGTGGTGCAGCGCACGGTGCTGAACTCCAACGGCGGGCGCTGTGAGGACGTGGGACAGACGATGGACGGTCTTCCGGCGTTTCTGTATCTGCAGCCGTGCGTGCAATCGGTGAGCGGAGACGTTCCGTTTGACACGACGAAGGCGGCCAACGGTGCGCATCGGCTGGTCGTGAGCGTGATCGACGCTGCCGGCAACTCCTCGACAGTGCTCGATCGCTCGATCACGATCGCCAACCCGCTGCCGCCGGGCTCACCGAACGGCTCGAACGCATCGGCGCAGGCGACGATGTCGCTGCATTGGCTGAACGCCGGCAAGAAGACGACGGTCACGTCGCGCTTTGGCGGCAGGCGGACGATCGCCGGTCGGCTGGTGGGACCAGGCGACGCGCCCATCGGCGGTGCGCTGATCGACCTGAGCGTGACGCCGTCCTTCGCAGGCGCGCACACAGTGCGCACCAGCAGGCTGAAAACCGCCGCTGACGGGACGTTCGGCGTGGTCGTCGCCGGCGCTTCGTCGCGGACGCTGCGGTTCGCCTATCGCGCGCATGTCGGCGACACGCAGGCGGCGGTCGCGCACACGCTCGCGCTGAAGGTGCGACCGGCGATCGCGTTGCGCGTGTCGCCGCACACGACAAGCGTGGGCCAGCGGATCCGTTTCGACGGGCAGCTGAGCGGCGGGCCGATCCCGCGCGGCGGCAAGCAGCTGGTGCTCGAGGCGAGCTCGCCGGGCAGCCGCTGGATCGAGTTCAAGGTCGTGCACACAGACGCCCGCGGGCGCTTCCACGCCTCTTATCGATTCAGGTTCCCAGGGCCGGCCAGCTACAGCTTTCGTGCTCGCTCAGAACCGGAGTCAGACTTTCCCTTCGCCGGCGGATCGTCAAACGTCGTCCCGGTGCACGAGCGCTGAGCTCGCGCGCGGCCGCTTCGCCGGCAACCTGCGCACGCCGCGAGCACTTCGCGCAATCTTGTCCGCCGCTGCCTTCGCGACGCTACCCGGGCGCTGTCGCGGGGTTGGTGGATGCGACAGCAATTCGAGCAGCAAGGGCAAGGAGACAGGTGCAGCGCGATCATCGGATGGGCGGGCTCAGCAGGTGTGCGTTGGCGACGGCCGTCGCCGCGCTCGCGCTGGCCGCGGCGGCGAGCGCTGCACAGGCGGTCACGATCTCGCCGCTCAACGGCACGCCGGATGCCTCGCCGGACACGCAGATCAGCTTTCTCGGCGTGCCGGCCTCGCAGATCGCTGACGTCTCGGTCGACGGCTCGCGCAGCGGCTCGCACAGCGGCAAGCTGCGCGCCTACGTGAGCGCGACCGGCGCGAGCTTTCTGCCCTCGCGCGGCTTCACGCAGGGCGAGCGCGTGACCGTTTCGGCCGTGGTCGGCCCGCGTGGCCACGCCGCGCGCGTCGGCACGAGCTTCACGATCGCGCGACTGGTCAACTACCCGCTGCCGGCCGGCCGCACGCCGCCGCCGGCCAAGGCCGGCGCCAACCAGAGCTTCGTCTCCCAGCCACAGCTGCAGCCGCCGACGGTCAAGGTCACGACGATCACGCCTGCGGCGATGCCCGGCGACATCTTCCTCACCGCCAACGGCGGGCGCGGGCAGAACGGCGCGATGATCATCGACGGCTCCGGGCGAATGATCTGGTTTCAGCCCGCCGCCACGGGCGACTCGATCACCAACCTGCAGCTGTCCAGCTACGCCGGCAAGCCGGTGCTGACCTACTGGCAGGGGCACATCGACCTCGGCGTCGGCTTCGGCAGCGACGTCATCCTCGGCCCGGACTACCGGGCCGTGGCATCTGTGCAGGCAGGCAACGGCTACCAGGCCGACCTGCACGAGCTCCAGCTGACGCCCCAGGGCTCGGCCTATCTGTCGGCGTACACGCTCGTGCGCGCCGATCTCTCCGCCGTTGGCGGCTCGACGGACGGCGCACTGCAGGACGCTGTTGTGCAGCAGGTCGACGTGCCGACCGGCCTGGTGATGTTCGAGTGGCACGCCTACGGCCACGTCGCGCTGACCGACTCCTACGCCGCATCGCCGACTGATCCAAACCGTCCGTGGGACTTCTTCCACCTCAACTCGATCGAGCCCGACCCGTGGGGCGACGGCAACTTCCTGATCTCCTCGCGCAACACCTGGGCGGCGTACGAGGTCAAGCAGTCGAGCGGCTCGATCCTCTGGCGCATCGGCGGCAGGAAACCGACCTTCCGCATGGGCTCTGGGACCGGCACGGCTTTTCAGCACGACGCCCGCTGGCAGCCCGATCACACGATCACGATCTTCGACAACGGCGCCACACCCAAGGCACACTCGGAGTCGCGGGCGATCCACGAGGCGATCGACTTCAAGCACCGCACGGTCAAGCTGCTCGGCCGCTATGTGCGCACGCCGCCGCTGCTGAGCGGCAGCCAGGGCGACGATCAGGTGCTGGGCAGTGGCGACTCGTTCGTCGGCTGGGGCGAAGACCCCTACTTCACCGAGTTCAACGCCGCCGGTGAGACCGTCTTCGACGCGCATCTGCCGGCGCCGGCGCAGGTATACCGCGCATTTCGCGTCCCCTGGAACGCGACGCCGGCCGCGCCTCCGGCGGTCGCGCTGAAGGCCGCCGGCGCGGCCACGACCGTCTATGCCAGCTGGAACGGTGCGACCAACGTCGCATCCTGGCAGGTGCTCGGCGGCGCCAACCCGGCCAGCCTGAGCCCGCTCGCGACGGTCGCCTCGGGCGGCTTCGAGACCGCTGTGTCCGTGCCGAGTGCGGCGCCTGTCTTCGCGGTTCAGGCACTCAGCCCCAGCGGCGAAGTGCTCGGCATCTCACGCTCAATCGCCCGCTAGAAGCTCGCCCGTCCGAGCCAGCTCGCCGCGTGTGCGTGCGGGACGTCCACTACTCTGCACGCTTGTGAAGGCTGTGATCTTGGCGGGCGGGTTCGGCTCGCGACTGAGCGAGGAGACCACCGTGCGCCCCAAGCCGATGGTCGAGATCGGCGGCAAACCGATGCTCTGGCACATCATGAAGCTGTATTCGGCACACGGGATCGATGAGTTCGTGATCTGCCTCGGCTACAAGG
>DATARK010000054.1:0-69079 GCA_036264175.1 Solirubrobacteraceae bacterium | reverse complement strand
CGTCGAGCGCCAGGTCAGCAAGACACTCGAGGTCTACGCACGCTCTGGCCTGACCCAGCTCGGCTTCGCCGATCCGGCCGTGAGCCTCCCGGCGGTCGGCGATCGTCAGGTGACCTACCTGCCGATCCGCGACCTGCCGGGTCCCGAGCCCGGCAGACCACGTTCGGAGTACTCGCAGTCCGAGCGCATCGGCGAGCAGATCGTCAGCAGGTGCATCGCGATGTTCGCGATGCACCTGCTGGGCAGCGAACGCGAACGACTCAAGGTGTTCTCCTTCGACGAGGGCTGGCGGCTCCTCGGTGATCCGACCGGCCGAGCGCTGCTCCACTCGCTGCAGCGGATGGGTCGCTCGGAGCTCGCTGTGCCGATCATCAGCACGCAGCTGGTCAGCGACACGATGTTCGGTGACCGCGAGTCGCTCGACAACCTGATCGGGGCTACGTTCGTGTTTGGCATGCGTTCAGAGGCCGAGGCCGGCCGAGCGCTGACGCTCCTCGGTCTCGATCCCGATGACCGCTCGACGCGCCGGACGCTGCTCGAGCTCGAGGCCGGAAGGTGCCTGTTCCGCGACCACCACGGTCGCGTCGAGGCAATTCAAGTCGACGTCGTGGTTCCGTCGCTGCTGCGAGCCTTCTCGACGACCCCGCCGCGGGCTTGAGCGCCCGTCGGTGGAACCGCACGCGGGCGCTCTTTCTGGCGGCGCTGGCCACGCTGGCGGCCACTCCGTGCACAGCGCTCGCAGAGCAGGCACTCGCGCGTGGGCGCGCGCACTACGCGCGGCACGTCGTGGCCCTTGGCGGCGAGCCGATCCCGCGACCCGCGGCCCCTGGTCCCGCGACAGCCGCGCCTCAGGCCGATTCACGGTCGTCGATCGGCAGTCCCGGCCGCGGGGAGGTCCACGGAGCGCGTTCTCCCGAACAGCCTCCGCTCGCGACGCAGTCCGCAGCGAGCGAACCGGCCGCCGACCCCGAAGCCCCGTCCGCCGGTCAGCCGGGGCTCGACCCGCTCGTGACGAACGGTCTTGCGAGTCCGCTGTGCCGGGGAGCGCCCGGCGGGACCGAGCTCTCGGGCTCGAGCAGGCGCAACTGCGAAACATCCGGCTTCACGGCGTCCGCCGCGCCGACAGGCGACTTCGGAATCGACGTGCACATCGACACCGGAGTGCTCGGTCTGAGCAGCGGCGGGCTGCTGTCGGCGATCCAGGAGCTGTTCGTCACGCCGTTGTGGACGGCACTGGTCTGGGTTGTGCACGCGCTCGTCGTGCTACTGGAATGGTGCTTCACGATCGACCTGCTCGACAGCCCGACTGTCGGCGTCGGGCTGGCTCACTCGCTGCGCCAGGCGCAGGCAACGTTCACCGAGCCGTGGCTTGCGACGAGCATGGCTGTCGGCGCTGTGCTGGCCGCCTACAACGGTCTCGTTCGCCGACGCGTTGCGCAGACGCTTGGGCAGGCTCTACTGGTGTTCGCGATGATGGCGGGCGGGATCTGGGTGACGCTCGATCCTGTCGGCACCGTCGGCGCGCTCGGCGGTTGGGTCAATCAAGCGGGAATTGGCACACTCGCCGTCAGCGCGCGCGGTACGCCCGATCGGGCCGGTGGCACGCTCGCCGACGCCATGGGCGGCGTGTTCTCCGCAGCGATCGAAGTGCCGTGGTGCTATCTGGAGTTCGGCGACGTCGGCTGGTGTCGCAACCGCGAGCGGCTCGATCCACGACTGCACGCCGCGGCGCAGGCGATAGCCGCAGGAGAGATGGTCTTCGCTCGCTGCGAACATGCCGCAGCGGCGTTCAAGGTGTGCTCGGCTCCGGGGAGCCCTCAGGCGAAGGCGCTGGAAAGCAGCGCCCGACTGCTCCGCGCGGCGCGCAGCAACGGGGAGATCTTCCTGGCGCTTCCGGCCAACGGCGCCCAGCGCAATGCGATCGGCGATCACGAATCGCTGCTGTGGGCGATCTGTCAAAGCGACAGCGCGACTGTATGTCGAGGAAGCGCGTCCGCCGAGGCCGAATTCCGCACCGATCGCGGCACCTGGCCGCGGGTCGCGGGGCTAATTCTGATCATTGGCGGCGCACTGGGCATGCTGCTGCTGCTCGGCTATCTCGCGCTGCGTCTACTCGCGGCCGCCTTGATGAGCTTGCTGTATCTGATGCTCGCGCCGGCGGCCGTTTTGGCGCCGGCGCTGGGCGACGGCGGACGGGCGGTATTTCGCAGTTGGGCGACACAGCTGGTGGGTGCGATCGCCTCCAAGCTGCTGTTCTCGTTCCTGCTCGGCGCGATTCTCGCGGTGCTGGGAATGCTCGAGAACCTCGAAGCGCTCGGCTGGTGGACGCAGTGGCTGCTCATGTCGGCGTTCTGGTGGGGCGCTTTCACACACCGCCACCAAATGCTGCGGGTCATACGCACGCCCATCGCAGGCGCACCGACCGACGAGCGCAAGCCGATCACGCGGCGCTTCGGCGCGGCGCTGGAGACGCCGCGCAGGCTTCTTGGCGACGTGCGCGCGGCCAAGCGCCATCGTGAACAGCAGATCGTGAATCGTCAGCTGCAGCGCGAGCTGCGTCGGACCGCTGACGCGAGCGCGCCCGCTGCGGCCCACGCGGCGGGCGGTCGCGCGGCGGGCCTGCTTGGTCGCGGCCAGGGTCCCTCGGACGAGGCGGTGGGCGACGCCACCGCGGGAGCCGACGCCGGTGCCGACGAGCAGGCAGCGCGAATGCTGGCGGTCGACCGCGACCAAGCGCGTGCGTTCGTCGAGCGCGAGCCGGAGGAGCGGGACCAGCTGTCGGCGATGGAGAACCAGCTGGCGCGCGTGAGACTTCATGGAGCAAACGCTTTGGCGACGCAAGACGGCCGGCGTGCCGCGCGGCTGGCGCACCGTGCGGCGCGCATCGAAGGCGAAGCCGAGCGACATCGCAACGGTCTCACGGCGGCTCGCGCGGCCGCCCAGGCGAGCGCTCAAGGTCACGATCCGAGGTTCGGCGTCGAACAGCTGCGTGATCGCCAGGCGTTTCTAGACGCGCAGGCGGCGCTGGTCCCATTCGGGCGTGAGGGTGGTGCGCGCGGGTCGGTGGTCTCGCAGCGCGACTACCCGTCGCTGGCTGGACTCGTCGGCATCTCGCCAGGCGAATACGACGGTTTGCACGCCCGCGAGAAACGTGCGGCGCGCTTGGAAATCGATCGCGAGCTTGGCGCGCGAAGCGTCGGTCGACGAGCCTGGGGCGACGACACGCAACGCTTCGCGCGCGACATGCCTGCCGCGGCTGCTCGCATGCAGACACGGAGGCGGTACGGCACGACGGCTCCTCGCAACGCGGGGGTCGAGTCGGAGTCGAGCGTGATGGCGGACGTACGCGAGGTCGCCGCAAGGCGCAAACGGCAGCTGGGGAGAGGTCGGCCGTGATGCGTTGAGCTCCTACGGCGCTCGCCCTGCGCCCGCGCGCCCGCGGCCTGGTCGGGCGTGCGCCCTCGCGGCGGTGCTCCTTACGACTGCACTCGTAGGTGCGCTGGCGGTCGGGGCGATCGCAGGCGTGGGGGGCTCGGCGGTAAGCGCCGAGAGCAGCTCAGGTGGTGGTCAGCAGGCGGGGCCCTCGGCGCTCGCGCGCAGCGAAATTCCCGGCGAGTTCTTGCAGCTGTACCTACAGGCCGCCCAGCGATTCGGGCTCGACTGGGCGATTCTGGCGGCCATCGGCAAGGTCGAGTGCGATCACGGCCGCGACGCCGATCCGTCGTGCTCGCGCGAGGGCGCGGTCAACTCTGCCGGTGCCGGCGGCCCGATGCAGTTCATCGCTGCCACGTGGGCGCGCTACAAGATGGACGGGGATGGGGATGGGGTGGCTGACCGCTGGGACGCCGCGGATTCAATCTTCTCGGCGGCGCGATATCTGGCTTCCTCCGGCGCGCCCGCGGACTATCGGCAGGCGATCCTCGCCTACAACCACGCCGACTGGTACGTCACGGATGTCGAGTCCTGGGCCGCGCGTTATCGAGGGTCGACGCTGTCGTCGGCGACGAGCGCAGAGCTGCTCGGAGCCGGCGAAGCCGCGCAGACGGGTGCAGACACTCGTCTGCAGGCGCAGACCACAACGCCGGTGCGCTTCATCGCCGGCGAACGGGCAGTGCTGTCGCCACAGGACGGCCATGTTGCGCTGGTGCCGGCGCAGGCGCCGAGCGTCGTGCAGTCGATGATCGTGGCGGGGGACGAGTTGCAGCGGCTGCCGTATGGGCCGGGCGGCCATCCAGACCCGCGTGGCGCGCTCGAAGAGGATTGCTCGAGCACTGTCAACTATGTGCTTTATCGGGCGGGAGTCAGGCCGATCGCGGAAATCCTGGCCGACAATCCACTCGCGCAGGACTACGTCCACTGGGGGGTGCCGGGTCCGGGTCGGTGGGTGACGATCTACTCGACGACGAGCCCGACAGACCACACGTTCATGATGATCGCCGGCCTGCGCCTGGACACCAGCCACGACGGCACGGACGTCGGACCGAACGCCTCCGAAGACGGTCCGCGCTGGCGCATCCTCGACCACATACCCACATGGGCGCATTGGTCGGTTCGCCACCCGCCAGGGTTGTAGGCTGCCCGCATGCCCGACCGCAAGGTTGAACATCTGCTGATCGGCGGCGGACTCGCGTCGGCCAACTGCGCGCGATGGCTGCGCGAGGAAGGCGCCGAGGGCGAGATCCTGCTGGTCGGCCGCGAGCCCGACCCGCCGTACAACCGCCCGGACTGCTCCAAGGACTACCTGCAGGGCAAAGAGCCGCGCGAGAAGGCGTTCTTTCGCCCGGATGAGTGGTGGGGCGAGCAGAACGTGGAGCTGCTCAAGCGCACGAGCGTGACGGGGCTGGACCTCGATGCGCGCACGGTCAAGCTGTCGAACAAGCAGGAGGTCGAGTTCGACAAGGCGCTGATCGCCACCGGCGCGAACGTGCGTCGGCTGAACGTCGACGGCTGTCACCTGGAGCAGATCCACTACCTGCGCACGCTGGGCAACTCCGAGGCGATTCGCGAGGGCACGGCCAACGCCGAGAAGGTCGTGCTGATCGGCGGCAGCTACATCGGCTGCGAGGTGGCAGCTTCGCTGACGCTGGGCGGCAAGGACTGCACGATCGTGATGCAGGAGCAGCACACGCTGCAGCGGACCTTCGGCGAGCGGGCAGGCAGATTTTTTGAAGATCTTCTGCGTTCGCACGGCGTGACCGTGCACGGCGGCGACGAGCTGGAGCGCTTCGAGGGCGAGGAGCGCGTGGCCAAGGTCGTCACGCGCGCCGGCCTGCAGCTGGACGCCGACGCGGTGGTGATCGGCGCGGGCGTCACGCCCGACATCCAGCTGGCCCAGCGAGCGGGTCTTGAGATCGGCGAGCGCGGCGGCGTGAGGTGCTCGTCGCGCCTGGAGACGTCCACGCCGAGCGTGTTCGCGGCCGGCGACATCTGCGAATACGAGTCGGTGGTGCACGGTGGCGAGCACGTGCGCATCGAGCACTGGGACGTGGCGTTCAACCACGGCAAGACGGCCGCGCTGAACATGCTCGGCCATGACGTGCCGCACGAAGTCGTGCCGTACTTCTTCTCGGTGTTCGCCGACTGGGGCGATCTGGAGTACGTCGGCCCGGCCTATGAGTGGGACCGCGAGATCGTGCGCGGCTCCTTCGACGACGGCGAGTTCAGCAACTGGTATCTGCAGGACGGTGCCGTCAAGGGCGCGCTCAGCGTCGGTCGCTCAGACGACCTCGACGCGGCGCGGCGGCTGATCGCCTCCGGCCGCGCGCTCGACGACGGCGAGCTGGCGCAGCTCGCCAACACCGGCGCGGATCTCAGCGAGCTGTAGTCGCACCCCCGTCGGACCGTCAGCCGGTGTGCGGTCAGTCGGCGCCGGGCGACGTCAGCTCACGCCCGCGCCGGGCATTCAATCGGCGTCCGCTCCCGCGGCGCCGAAGCCGGTCGGCACGCGCGTGAGCTCGTGCGAGGAGATCACGCGGTCGATCAGTCCGTAGTCGCGTGCCTGCTCGGCGGTGAAGTAGCGGTCGCGGTCCATGTCGTCGTGGACGCGCTCGATCGGCTGGCCGGTGTGCTGCGCGTAGATCTCGTCGATGTGGCGGCGCAGCTCCAGCGTCTCGCGCGCGTGGATCTCGATGTCCGCCGCCTGGCCCTCGAAGCCGCCGGAGGGCTGGTGGATCAGGATGCGGCTGTTGGGCAGCGCCATGCGCTTGCCCGGCGCGCCGCCGGCGAGCAGCAGCGAGCCCATGCTCATGGCCACGCCGAAGCAGATCGTCTGCACGTCGGGCTTGATGAACTGCATCGTGTCGTAGATCGCCAGGCCCGAGTAGACGACGCCGCCGGGCGAGTTGACATACAGCGACACGTCCTTGTCGGAGTCCTCGGACTCCAGATGAAGCAGCTGCGCGACGACGAGGTTGGCGACCTGGTCGTCCACCGGCGTGCCGATGAAGATGATGCGCTCGTTGAGCAGGCGCGAGTAGATGTCAAACGAGCGCTCGCCTCGCGCGCTCTGCTCTACGACCATCGGAATCAAGGGCATGTCGGCTATCCTTTCGACAACTGAACGGTTGTCAACACACAATAGCAACCACCTGGTTGTCAAGGAGGCGGACATGGCAGTGCGCAGAGAGGTCGACATCAAGGCCTCGCCGGAGGAGGTCTGGGAGGCGCTGGTGACCGAGCAGGGACGTGAGCGCTGGCTGGACGAGCCCGAGCGCGAGGTGCACGTGGAGGTTGTCGAATCGCCGCACCGCCTGGTCTGGTGGTGGGCCGGCGAGGACGAGCCGGCGACGCGCGTGGAGTTTCTCGTCGTCGCCGCGCCGGCCGGCGCGCGCGTGGTCGTGACCGAGTCACGGCCCGAATTCCCGCTGGCGGCGCTGGCGATGAGCTTTGCGGCGGTGGCCGCTTGAGCGACGACGTCGGCGCGGTGTTCGCCGCACTGGCCGACCCCACGCGGCGCTCGATGGTGCAGGCGCTGCTGCGCGACGGCACGACCACCGTGCCGGCGCTCACGGCCGCGCTGCCGATCTCGCGCCAGGCGATCGCCAAGCACCTGGCGATGCTCGACCACGCCGGCCTGGTCGAGCGCTCGCCGGCGCGCGGGCGCGAGATTCGCTACCGCCTGCGCGACGGCGCGCTGCAGTCCGCCAGCGCCTGGCTGGCCGACGCCGAGGCCGCCTGGGACACGCGCCTGGCGCGCCTGAAGGACGCCGTCGAGCGCGACGGCTGACGTCGCCCGCACGAACGCGCGGCGGGGTCGATCGCGCCGACATGCGGCTCGCGCGTGGAGTAGCATCTGCCACGTTCAACGGCCGGTGGTGAAGGGAAGTCGGTGTGAATCCGACGCGGACCCGCCACTGTGACCGGGGGTGCCAGCCGGAGCGCGCAAGCGCAGCCACCGATCCGCCACGCGGAGCGGGAAGGCCCGGAAGGGTAGGCCCGGGAGCCAGGAGACCTGCCTCCGGCCGAAGCCCACAAGCCCTCGTGGAAAGGGGTTGGCTCCATGCTCTCATCTCGTCACATCGCCGCAGCGCTCGCTGCGGTCAGCTCGCTGGTCCTGGCGCTCGCCGGAGCCGTTGGTGCATCCGCCGCACCGATCACGGTCAACCTACGCGTGGAGGGCTCGTCCTCGACCCTCTACGAAGGTCCGATCTCCACTGCGCCGGAGACGATCGAAACGCCGGCCAGCGGCGGTCCGCATCCATGTAACTACTCCTCCAACGGCCCCTCCGAAGGATTCGCCGACGAAGGCAGCCCGGCCGCCACGCCGACGACGGCCCTGCACGACGCGGCGCTCGCGGCTGGCCTGCCGTTTGACGCCAAGTGGTTCGGCAGCGGGCCCAGCAACGGCGAACCGGGGGACTTCTTCGTGACCAGGGTCGGCAGCGATGAAAACGGCGGAGCGCCGACGTTTCCCTCGTGGGGCTATGCGGTCAACGACACGACGGCGATCGTCGGCGGCTGCCAGATCGCGCTTGCGCCCGGCAGCGAAGTGCTGTGGGCCTACAACTACTTCAATCTTGGGCACCTGCTCAGCCTGACGGGCCCCGCAAGCGCCGACGCAGGCGCATCGTTCACCGTGCACGTCGCCGACGGCCGCACCGGGGAACCGATCGCCGGCGCATCGATCGGCCAGCTGGCCTCCGGGGTGACGACGACGATTCCCTCGTCGCCGCTCACAGACGCCTCGGGCAACGCGACGATCTCGTTGAGCACCGCGGGCAGCTTCAAGCTGAAGGCGACCCAGCCGGACTCCGTTCGCTCCAACGCCCTGCAGATCTGCGTCCACGCCGGCAACGACGGAACCTGTGGAGCGAGCGTTGCAGCGGGTGGCGGCACGACCACAACGGGCGGCGCCGCGCATCCGGCGACGCCGCTTGCCGTCGGTCTGGGAGCGAGGATTCTGGGTGTTCTCAACGGTCACGTCTACCCTCGTCGTTCGGCGCCGCGCATTCTGCGCGGAACCGTCGAGGTGGCGCCGGGGGGCACGTTGCGTCAGGTGCGCATTCGCTTGCAGCGGAAGGTCGGGCGGCGCTGTTTGAACTTCAGCGGCTCACAGGGGCGGTTCGTTCGCACGCGCAAATGTGCCGCGCCTGGCTTCTTCTCGGTCGGCAGCTCGGAGTCGTTCAGCTACCTGCTGCCGGCACCCCTGCCCGCCGGGCGTTACGTCTACGACATCGACGCGGTCGACGCCTCCGGCAACGCGACACGGCTCGTGGGAGGGGTGAGTCACGTCGTCTTCCGCGTCAAGTGAGCATCGCGTCCGGGTGCGGTTGCGATCGGGCGGCGTATCCCGCCACGTTGCCGGCCTGGGGCTGATCGTGACCGCTCTGCTCGCCGCCAGCGGCTGCGGCCTCGGCGCCGGCAAGGCGCCGAGCGCCGTCGGGCTGCTCGTGACGCGTGAATTCGGCGCGCGCGTTGTGCGCTCGTGGGGCGCGCCGCAGGCGCGCGGGCAGGAGACCGCGATGAGCCTGCTGACGCGCAACGCCACCGTGTCCACACGCTTCGGCGGCGGCTTCGTGCAGAGCATCGACGGCCTCGCCGGCGGGCAGAGCGGCGGCCATCCGGTCGACTGGTTCTATTACGTCAACGGCATCGAGGCGCCCAAGGGCGCCGCCTCGACCAACGTCAACGCGGGAGACCACATCTGGTGGGACTGGCACGACTGGAGCGCCACCGATGACATTCCCGCGGTCGTCGGCTCGTTCCCGCAGCCGTTTCTCAACGGCATCGGCGGCAAGCGACTGCCGGTGCGCGTCGAATGCGCGAACGTCGGCGCATACGCCTGTCGCACGGTCACCGCGCGATTGCGCGCGCAGAAAGTTCCCGCCGCCGTGGCCGCGCTCGGCGCCGGCGTCGGCGCGAGCAAGACGCTGCGCGTAGCCGTCGGCAGCTGGCGCCAGATCGCCGGCGTCTCAGACGTGGCCGAGCTGCGCGCCGGCCCGCGCGCGAGCGGCGTCTTCGCCACCTTTTCGCCCTCCGGAACGACGCTCACGCTGCTCGACGCGAACGCGCACGCCGCCCAGACGCTGACCGCGGGCGGCGGTCTGGTCGCCGCCACGCGCACCGGCGAAGACGCGCCCGTGTGGGCCGTCACCGGCACCGACGCCGCGGGCGTCGACCGGGCAGCGGGCGCCTTCGATCAAGCGACGCTCGCGCACCGCTTCGCGGTCGCCGTCAGCGCGGGCGGAGCGCTGGCGCTGCCGCGCCCGGGGGCGTGAGCCGGTGGTCGGCGCGCTGCTGTTCTACCGGCGCCTGGCCAGTCCGCTGCACGCCACGCGCGCAAGCATCGGCGCCGCGTGGGCGCTGTCGCTGAGCGCCGCCGCGCTGATGCTCTATCACCCGATCTGCCTGCTGGCGCTGCTCGTCGCCGTGCTCGGCGCCGGCTGGGCCAGCGGCGTCGGGCCGCGTCTGTCGCGGTCGCTGCGCACCGCGGCGATCGTTGCGCTGCCGATCGTGCTGGTCAACGTGCTCGTCAGTCGCGACGGTTTCACGGTGTTCGCGCGCCTGGGCGATCTCGGGCCCTTCGGGCAGGGCGACCTGACCGTCGAGGCGGCAGCCTACGGCGGCGTGATCGCGCTGAAGGTCACGCTGCTGATCCTGATCACCTCGCTTGCCAGCCTCGCGGTGGATCCCGACGAGCTGCTTCAGCTGTTCCGCCGCCTGTCGTTTCGCTCGGCGCTGACGGCCACGCTGGCCACGCGCATGATGCCCGTGCTCGCGGCCGACTCCCAGCGCCTGGCCGAGGCCCAGCGCACGCGAGCGGCCGGCGCGCCCGGCGGCGCGCGCGGCCGCGTCGCGCTGCTCAGCGCCGTCGTGGGCGGCTCGCTGGATCGCGCGATGGACGTCGCCGCGACGCTCGAGGTGCGCGGCTTTGCCACGCCGCGTCGCGCCGCACGCTCACGCGGTCGGCGGCCGCGCCGCGCGCTCTCGCGCCACGACGTCGCCTTCGCCGCCTCGGCTGCGGCGGTGCTCGCGCTGGCGATCGTCGCTCGCCTCACCGCCGTCGGCTCGTTCACCTCCTACCCGCGCATCGAGATGCCGCTGGGCGCCGGCACCTTCGCGCTGTCGGCCGCGCTGCTGCTCGCCGCGCTGCTGCCCTTCTGCGATCGCCGGGGCATCGAGCCGTGAGCGACGCGGCGTTGACATTCGACGGCGTCAGCTATCGCTATCCCGGCGTCGATCGGGATGCGCTGCAGGACGTCAGCCTGAGCCTCGCGCCGGGCGAGTTCTGCCTGCTCGCCGGGCTGTCGGGCAGCGGCAAGTCCACGCTGCTGCGCGCCGCCTGCGGCCTGGCGCCGCACTTCCACGGCGGGCGCTTCGGCGGTCGTGTGCGCCTGGTCGGCCTGGACACGCGCGAGCACGGGCCGGCGAGCCTGGGCGCCTTCGTCGGCGCGCTGTTTCAGGACCCCGAGACGCAGCTGGTCACGAGCTCGGTGCGCGCCGAGCTGTCGCTCGCGCTGGAAAGCCGCGGCGAGGGCACCACTGCGGTCGCGCGCGGCGTCGAGGAGGTGGCGCTGGCCCTCGGCATCGACGCGCTGCTCGATCGCGCCACGCACGAGCTCTCCGGCGGCGAGAAGCAGCGCGTCGCGCTCGGCGCGGCGCTCGCCGGCCGCCCGCAGATCGTGCTGCTCGACGAGCCAACTTCGCAACTCGACCCGGTCGCCGGCGACGAGCTGATCGGCCTGCTGCGCCGGCTCAACCAGGAGTGGGAGACGACCGTCGTGCTCGCCGAGCATCGCCTGGAGCGCTGTCTGACCGGCGCCGACCGCGTGATCGCCATGGACGGCGGACGCGTCGCCTGCGACGGCACGCCCGAGCAGTTCATGCAGTGGGCCGCCGCGCGCGCGCCGGCGCTGCAGACGCCCGCCGCCAAGCTGTTCGCGCTCAGCGACCTGCAGCCGGCGCCGGTCGGCGTCAAGCAGGCGCGTGCCGAGCTTCGCGAGCGCGGGCTGCTGCCACAGGAGCGCGAGCCGGCGCAGGACCCGACGCCCGGCGCTCCGCGGCCCGCACGCCGCGGAGCCCGCGCGCGCATCATGGGCGCGCGCAGGCGCAAGAGCCTGTCGGCACTGGCGCTGCGCGGCGTGTGGCACGAGCTGCGCGATGGGCCGGCGATCCTGCGCGGCGTCGACCTGGTCGTCGCGCCGGGAGAGAGCGTCGCGCTGATGGGCCGAAACGGCGCCGGCAAGTCCACGCTGCTGCGCCATGCCGCCGGTCTGCTGGCGCCGACGCGCGGCAGCATCGACAGCGCCGGACGCGTGGCGCTGCTGCTGCAGAACCCCGGCGACTACTTCATCCACGAGCGAGTCGATGAGGAGGCATCGGCGCAGGCGCTGGCCTCCGTCGGTCTGAGCGCGATGGCCGCGCGCCATCCGCGCGACCTCTCCGGCGGTGAGCGCCAGCGCCTGGCGCTGGCGATCGTCACCGACGCCGATGCGCCCGCCGCGGTGCTGGCGCTGGATGAGCCGACGCGCGGCATGGACCGCCAGGCCAAGGCCGATCTGGCCGGCGAGCTGCGCGGCCGCACGGGGGAGGGGCAGGCGGTGATCGTCGCCACGCACGACCCCGAGTTCGCGGCCGCCTGTGCCGATCGCGCCGTGCTGCTCGCAGACGGTCGCGTGATCGCCGACGGGCCGACGAGCGAGCTGCTGGCCGGCGGCTGGTACTTCGCGACCGAGACCGCGCGCATTCTCGGCGGCGCCGGCGGCGCGCTGCTGCCCGAGCAGGGCGCCGAGCTGCTGCGCCGCGAAGTCGCCGCGGAGGTCGCGCTGTGAGCTGGCCGCTGGCCTCCTTTCTCGTCGTCGGCGTCGTGCTCGCGCTCGGCTGGCTGGCCTACGAGCGCACCCGCCCGTCGGCGCGCATGGTCGCCGTCGTCGGCACGCTCGCCGCCGTCGCGGCGCTCGGCCGCGACGCCTTCGTGGCGCTTCCCGACGTCAAGCCGATCACCGCCCTGGCGCTCGTCGTCGGCTACGCGCTCGGGCCGCTGCCCGGCTTCAGCGTCGGCGCGCTGGGCATGCTGGCATCCAACTTCGTGCTCGGCCAGGGCCCCTACACGCCCTGGCAGATGGCCGCGTGGGGCCTGGTCGGCCTCGCCGGCGCGGCGCTTGGCGCGCTCAGCTCGCGGCGGCTGGGACGCGTGCAGCTGGCGCTCGCCTGCGCGGTTGCGGCGCTCGGCGCCAAGGAGATCATGAACGTCTACCAGTGGACACTCGGCGCCAGCCACACGCCCGCCGCCTTCCTTGCGATCGCCACCACCGGGCTGCCGTACGACCTCACCGACACGATCGCCAGCTTCGCCTTCGGCTTTGCCTTTGGCCCGGAGCTCTCGCGCCTGCTCGCGCGCATGCGCGCGAAGATGGATGTCAGCTGGGAGCCCATCGACTCCGTGCCGTCGCCCGCCGTGCGGCCTCCCGGCACCGCCTCGGGCGGCTCCGGCCTGCGTGCGCTCGGCGGCCCGCTGGCGATCGCGCTGGCACTAGCGCTGGCGGTGTCGCTTGGCGCGCCGGGCGGGGCGAAGGCGGCGTCGCTGGGCGGGGCGAAGGCGGCGTCGCTGGGCGGCCAGGTTTCCTTTCTCCTCTCCGCGCAGAACAGCGACGGCGGCTTCGGCGCGGCCGCCGGGCAGCGCAGCAGCGAGCTGTACACGAGCTGGACCGCGATGGGCCTCGCCGCGGCCGGGCGCAACCCGGCGAGCGTGCGCCGTGGCGGACATTCGCTGCTGGACTCGCTGCGCGGTGAAGCGGCGACGCTGTCGGGCGTCGGCGACGCCGAGCGCACGATCCTCGCAGCGCGCGCCTGCGGCGCCTCGCCGTATTCCTTCGGCGGGCGCAACCTCGTCGCCGAAGTGCTCAGCGCGCGCTCCTCCGACGGTTCGTTCCAGCGCCAAGTCAACCTGAGCTCGTTTGCGATTCTCGCGCTGCGCGCCGCCGGGCACTCGCCGCGGCTCAGCGCGATCAGCAAGGCCGCCGGCTGGGTCGAGCGCCAGCAGAACGCCGACGGCGGCTTTGGCTTCGGCGCGCGCGGCTCGCGCTCGGACGTCGACGACACGGGCGCCGCGCTGCAGGCGCTGGCGGCAGCCGGCGCGCGCAACCGCCGCGTGCTCGGTCTCGCCGTCGGCTATCTGACGCGCTCGCAGGGCCGCGACGGCGGCTTTCCCCAGCAGTACGGCGGCGAATCCAACGCCCAGTCGACGGCTTGGGCGGTGCAGGGATTGATCGCCGCCGGGCGCGACCCGGCGGGCGTGCGCCGCGGCGGCGGGCGCTCGCCGCTGGGCTATCTGCAGAGCCTGGTCGCGCCTGGAGGCAGCGTGCGTTACTCGCGCACGAGTGCGCAGACGCCCGTGTGGGTGACCGCGCAGGCGCTGATCGCGCTCGCCGGCAAGACGTTCCCCGTTGCCTGATCGCCCCAGATGACCGGGGTTTTCGGCGCAATCGACGGGCGCGGCGCTTCAGCGGCGCTTTAGCGCCCGTCGTACTCTGTCTGGAAATGTCCGGATACCCCTACCCGTCCGCGCCCGCCGTGCCGCGCTCGCTGCGCGGCGCGCGCGTCGACCAGCATCGGCGCCCCGGCCCAGCCGTCCCCCTGCTGCTCACGGGACTCTGCCTGGCCGCGTTGATGGCCGTCTGGGCGATCGCCGAGTTCGTGCCTTCGGTGCACGCCGAAGATGCCGTGCTGCTCGGACGCTTCCTGTCGCTGGACTACGGCCACATCAGCGGCGTCGCCGAACACCTGCCGCATCTGCTCAGCCCCACGCTGTTCACGATCTGGGGCGTCGCGCTGGTGCTGATCGCGATTGCTCGCGAGCGCCCGCGCGTGGCGCTTGCGATCGCCACGATCATGGCGCTCGCGCCGCTCAGCGCCGAGCTGCTCAAGCCGCTGCTCGCAGAGCCGCACCTGCCGGTCGGCATCACGCACATCAACGCGGCGTCGTTCCCAAGCGGCCACTCCACGGCCGCGGCCGTGCTCGCGGCCAGCGCAGTGCTCGTCACGCCGCGGCGCTTTCGCGTGCTCGCCATCGTGCTCGCTGTGCTGTTCGTGCTGGCGATCGGCGCGGCGCTGCTGATCCGTGCCTGGCACATGCCCAGCGACGTGCTGGGTGGCTACCTGCTCGCGCTGGCCTGGACCTCGCTGGCGGTCGCCTGCCTGCGCGCCAGCGCGCTTCGCTGGCCCGCGCGGAGCACGCCGCCGCCGGCCGAGCGAACTGCGCCTCCCGCCTAGGCGGGCTCTGGCTCGCCGCCGGCGCCGTGTGCGCCCGGCTGCCACAACGGCTCGGCGTGCTCGCCTGCGCCCGGCTCGTTGTTGACCGCGCGGCTGAGAATGAACAGCAGGTCTGACAGCCGGTTCAGATAGCGCACGACCTCGGCGTTTGAGTCCTCGCCGACGGCGATCGCGCGTCGCTCGGCGCGGCGGCAGACCGTGCGGCAGACGTGCAGGTGGGCAGCGGCCACGGTGCCGCCGGGAATCACGAAGGAGCGCAGCGGCGCGAGCGTGGCGTTGACCTCGTCGCAGGCCTGCTCCAGCCACTCGATGTAGTCGCCGCCGACGCGCAGTCTCACACGCGCCTCGCCGCCGTCGCCGGCGCCGTCGCCAGGCTGCGGGGCGGGCACCGAGAGGTCGGCGCCGACGTCCAGCAGGTCGTTCTGAACGCGCGACAGCCACTGCGCGAAGCGCTCTGGAAGCCCGGGTTGCAGCAGTGCCACGCCGATCGTCGCGTTGAGCTCGTCGACCGTGCCGTAGGCCTCCACGCGCGGGTGCAGCTTGGAGACACGGCTCATGTCGCCGAGGTGCGTCTCGCCGCCGTCGCCGAGCTTGGTGTAGATGCGGGTGAGGTTGACGGTCATGCGTGTCGATGATAGGCGCGTGGCGGGCGTCTGTGCCGATGAGCACACCGCGCGTCGGCGCGATGGGATACGTTCCCGCCCTTCATGCGCATCGGCGTTCCGAAGGAGACGGCGGCGGGCGAGCACAGGGTTGCACTCGTGCCCGAGGTCGTCGGCAAGCTCAAGGGCAAGGGCCTTGACGTGCTCGTGCAAAGCGGGGCGGGCACGGACGCGCTCGTGCCCGACGATGCGTTTGCCGAGGCCGGCGCGCAGCTGACGCAGGACGCGGGCGAGGTGTGGCGCGCGGACGTGGTGCTGACGATCGCGCCGCCGGACCCCGAGCAGATCCGCGCGCTCGGACAGGGCTCGATCCTGATCGGCTTCCTCGCGCCGCTGTCCAGCCCGCAGACAACCAAGGCGCTGGCCGACGCCGGCGCCACGGCGTTCGCGATGGAGGCGATCCCGCGCATCTCGCGCGCGCAGTCGATGGACGCGCTGTCCTCCCAGGCCAACGTCGGCGGCTACAAGGCCGCGCTGCTCGGCGCCGAGGAGATGGGCCGTTTCTACCCCATGCTGATGACCGCCGCGGGCACCATTCCGCCGGCGAAGGTGCTCGTGCTCGGCGTAGGCGTCGCCGGCCTGCAGGCGCTCGCCACGGCCAAGCGCCTCGGCGCGCGCACGACCGGCTATGACGTGCGCCCGGAGGTCGCCGAGCAGGTGCAGTCGCTCGGCGCGATGTGGCTGGATCTTGGCCTGGAGGCCAGCGGCGAGGGCGGCTACGCACGCGAGCTCACCGACGAGGAGCGCGCGCAGCAACAACAGGCGCTGACCGACGCGATCAAGGGCTTTGACGTGGTCATCACGACGGCGCTCGTGCCGGGGCGCCCGGCGCCGAAACTGGTCACGGCGGAGGCCGTCGAAGGGATGAAGCCGGGCTCGGTGATCGTCGACATGGCGGGGGAGACCGGCGGTAACTGCGAGCTGACCGAGCCGGGCCAGACGGTTGTCAGGCACGACGTGAAGATCGTCTCGCCGCTGAACCTGCCCGCGAGCATGCCCGAGCACTCGTCGCAGCTGTTCGCGCGCAACGTGCTCGCGCTGCTGGAACTGCTGATCGGCGAGGACGGCAGCCTGACGCTGGACTTCGAGGATGAGGTCGTCGCCGGCGCATGCGTCGTGCGCGACGGCGAGATCGTCAACGCCGGCGCCAAGGCGGCGGTCGAGAAGGCCGGCGCGCCGGCTGGCGGAGGCGCAGCATGATCCTCGCGAGCACGCTCACGACCAACCTGGCGATCCTCGTGCTGGCCGGCTTCATCGGCTTCGTCGTGATCTCCAAGGTGCCGAACACGCTGCACACGCCGCTGATGTCCGGCACCAACGCGATCCACGGCATCGTGCTGCTCGGCGGGCTGTTGATCGTCGGCGCGTCGGGCAACGGCACGTTCAACAAGATCATCCTCGTGATCGCGATCGCCTTCGGCACGATCAACGTGGTCGGCGGCTTCCTCGTCACCGACCGCATGCTGGAGATGTTCAAGTCAAAGCCCAAGCCGCCCAAGGACGCAGACGGCGACGGCGGAGAGGACGCCGGCGGCAAATGATCCTCGCCAGCTCCTTCCTGCAGGACCAGAGCTTCCTCGACGTCCTCTACATCGTCGCCTTCGCGTTGTTCATCCAGGGCCTGCGCGGGCTGTCCGGCCCGACGACGGCCGTGCGCGGAAACCGCACCGCGGCCGTGGGCATGGTCATCGCGGTGATCGCCACGCTGCTCAACCAGGGCGAGGGCAACTGGGGGCTGATCGTGCTCGGCGTCGCGCTGGGCACGGCCGTGGGCGTGCCGGCGGCGCGTCAGGTGAAGATGACCGCAATGCCGCAGATGGTCGCGCTGTTCAACGGCGTCGGCGGCGGCGCCGTGTTCCTGATCTCCTGGTCGGAGTTTCGCCTTACCGGCGGCTACGCAGGCGTAGCGACCTACATAACTGTCTTCTCTCTGTTTGCGGCGATCGTCGGCTCGGTTTCCTTCTGGGGCTCGAACATCGCTTTCGGAAAGCTCCAGGAAATCATTCCCGGGCGTCCGATCAGCTTCGGCTCGGCGCAGCAGATCGTCAACCTCGTGCTGCTGATCCTCGCGGTCGCCGCCGGCGTGGACATCGCCGCCGGCTCGCACTCCGAGGCGATCTTCATCGGCCTGCTGGTCTGCTCGGCGCTGCTCGGCAACGCCGTCGTGCTGCCGATCGGCGGCGCCGACATGCCCGTCGTGATCTCGCTGCTCAACGCCTTCACAGGCCTGTCCGCGGCGGCCACGGGCATCGCGCTGAACAACACCGCGCTGATCGTCGCCGGCATGATCGTCGGCGCCTCGGGGTCGATCCTGACGAACCTGATGGCCGTCGCGATGAACCGC
Organism: Solirubrobacteraceae bacterium; assembly: GCA_036264175.1. Lineage (GTDB taxonomy): Bacteria > Actinomycetota > Thermoleophilia > Solirubrobacterales > Solirubrobacteraceae > Palsa-744. The sequence continues at coordinate 51,364 of DATARK010000054.1, read as the reverse complement.
TCGATCCCGGCGATCGTCGCCGGTGGCTTCGGCGGTGGCGGCGCCGTGGAGGGCGCTGAAGGCGCCGGCGAGCACGCCGGCACGGTGAAATCGACCAGCGCCGCCGACGCGGCGATCCAGCTCGCCTACGCCAGCCGCGTGGTGATCGTGCCCGGCTACGGCATGGCCGTCGCCCAGGCCCAGCACGCCGTGCGCGAGCTGACCAAGGAGCTCGAGAAACGCGGCGTCGAGGTCAGCTACGCGATCCATCCGGTCGCCGGGCGCATGCCCGGGCACATGAACGTGCTGCTGGCCGAGGCCGACGTGCCGTATGACCAGCTCAAGGAGATGGAGGACGCCAACCCCGAGTTCCAGCGCACCGACGTGTCGCTGGTGATCGGCGCCAACGACGTCACCAACCCGGCCGCCAAGAACACCCCCTCCTCGCCGATCTACGGCATGCCGATCCTCGAAGTCAACGACAGCCAGTCGGTGATCGTGATCAAGCGCTCGATGAACCCCGGCTTTGCGGGCATCGAAAACGAGCTCTACTACGACCCCAAGACGGCAATGCTGTTCGGCGACGCCAAGTCGGCCGTGTCGGAGATCACCTCCGAGCTCGACTCGATCTGAGGCGACGCGGCGCCCGGCTGGGCGATCTGCACAGTCGCCAGCGCCGGCGGATCGGCTGAGCGCGCGCGCTCTGCGAGACTGCGCGCGTGATCGAGCGCAGCCAGGCTCTCGCGGCGCTGACCGAGGAGGCGTTCGACGTCGTCGTCGTCGGCGGCGGCATCACCGGCGCGGGCGTCGCTCTGGACGCCGCCTCGCGCGGCTACAGCGTGGCGCTGCTGGAGCGCGCCGACTACGCGGCCGGCACATCCAGTCGCTCGAGCAAGCTCGTGCACGGCGGCCTGCGCTACCTGCAGAACTTCGACCTCGGTCTCGTGCGCGAGGCGCTGGTCGAGCGCCAGCTGCTGGTCGCGCTGGCGCCGCATCTCGTGCGCCCGCTGCCGCTCGTCGTCGCGGCCTTCGAAGGCGCGCGCCCCGACCGGCTGGTGGGCGTCGGGCTGAACCTCTATGACGTGATGTCGGTGACCGATCGCCGTGATGCCGGCGGGCGAATTCGCTCGCGCCGCGGGCGGCGCGCGAAGGCCGCCGAGCGCGAGTCCGCAAGCGAGCAGGCGCCGGCGCCGAGCGCACCCGAGGGCGGTGAGTCCTGGAGCCCGGAGCGACACCGCGTGATCTCCGGCGAGGAAGTGGTCGAGCTGCTGCCGGCGCTCGGCGCGCGCGAGCCGACCAGCGGCTATCTGTTCTATGACTGCCAGACCGACGACGTGCGGCTGGTGCTGACGGTGCTGGGCGAGGCCGAGCGCTTTGGCGCGGTGTGCGCCAACCGCGTCGACGTGACCGGCCTGCTCGAGCGCGACGGGCGCGCCGAGGGCGTTCGCGCGCGCGACTGCGAGAGCGGCGAGGAGTTCGAGGTGCACGCGGCCAACGTCGTCAACGCGACCGGCGTGTGGGCTGACGAGCTGCGCCCGCGCGAGCTGCACGACGAGGCCGAGCTGCCGCGCATCCGCCCGAGCCGCGGCACGCACATCACGCTGCACCACGACGACCTGCCGCTGGTGGGCGGCGCGATCGTGCCGGCGGGCTCCGGCCGCTCGATCTTCGCGCTGCCGTGGCTCGGACACACGCTGATCGGCACGACCGACAACGACTACGAGGGCTCGCTGGAGCACGTCGAGCCCTCAGGCGAGGACATCGACTACCTGCTCAGCGCGACCAACGAGTTCTTCGGCACGCAGCTTTCCGAGCAGAGCCTGAGCGGCGCGTTCGCCGGCGTGCGCCCGCTGATCTCCACAGGCGACCCGAAGAAGTCCGTCGACATCTCGCGCAAGGCCGAGCTGTATGAGACCTCCTCGGGCATGATCACGATCACCGGAGGCAAGCTCACGACCTTCCGGCGCATGGCCAAGATGACCGTCGACCGGATGGTCGAGCGCGAAGCGCGCGACGCGCCCTGCCGCACGCGCGACATTCCACTCGGGCAGGCGATCGCCGTCGAGCAGCTGACGCCCGTCGAGGGCGTTCCCGCGGAGTCCTATCCGGCGCTCGCGGCCCGCTACGGCCACGCCGCGCACGAAGTGCTGGCGCTCGCCGCCGAGCGCGGCGAGCTGGCCCAGCCGATCGTCGCCGGCCTGCCCGACCTGCTCGCCGAGGTCACGCTCGCCGCACGCAACGAGCAGGCGCGCAGCATCGGCGACGTGCTGCTGCGCCGCACGCGCCTTGGCTTGCTGGCCGCGCGCGAGCTCTCGCCGCACGCGTCGCCGGTCGCCGGTCCGGTCGCGCGCGTCGCCGAGGTGCTCGCCGGCGAGCTCGGCTGGGATCGTGAGCGCATCCAGCAGGAGATCGCGCGCTTTGCCGAGGAGGCTCGCGCCGAGGGGCTGCTGTCGCCTTGAGCGCGCGTGAGGCGCCGTGCACGTCCGCGCCACGGCTGCGGTTGCGCGCGGCCGCACGCGAGCTGGAGCTCGGCGAGCGTCCCTGGCTGATGGGCATCGTCAACGCCTCGCCGGACTCCTTCAGCGACGGCGGAACGCGCCCGACGCTCGACTCCCAGCTGCAGCTCGCCCGCGAGCTGATCGACGCGGGTGCCGATCTGATCGACATAGGCGGCGAGTCAGGCACGACCGGGCGCCCCGACGTGGCGGTCGAGCACGAGATGGAGCTCGTCGTGCCGCTGATCGAGCGCGTTGCCGGCGAGCTCGGCGCGATCGTCTCCGTCGACACCTACAAGCCGCAGGTCGCCCGCGCAGCGATTTCCGCCGGCGCGTGCATCGTCAACGACGTCAGCGGACTGCGCGACGCCGAGCTGGCGAGCGTCTGCGCACAGACCGGCGCCGCGCTGGTGCTGATGCACACGCGCGCGGCGCCGCGCGAACGCCTGCAGGACGCCGATCTCTACGACGACGTGGTCGCAGACGTGCTCGCCTTCCTGCGCGAGCGCATGGACGTCGCGCTCGCCGCGGGCGTCGCCGCCGAGCAGCTGATCGTCGACCCTGGCCCGGACTTCGCAAAGACGCCCGCGCAGACCGTCGAGCTGCTGTCGCACGTCGAGCGTCTTCACGAGCTCGGTCGCCCACTGCTGATGGCGATCTCGCGCAAGGACTTCGTCGGCGCGCTGACCGGCCGCGCGCCGCGCGAGCGCCTCGCCGGCACGCTCGCCGCGCTGGCGCACGGCGTCGATGCCGGTGCGCACATCTTCCGCGTCCACGACGTCGCCGCAGCGGCGGACTTCCTGGCGGTGCGCGCGGCGTTGTCGGGTGAGCGCGTGCCGAGCAGGGATCTCGCGCTCGCCGATGAACTGCGACACGAGCAGCGCCCGGCCGAGCCGCTAGGCTGAAAACCGACTCGGGTGCCCGCCGCTGTCCAACGCGGCGGGACGCCAACCACCCACCCCGACAGAAGGAGACCCCATGGCAGCAGTTCTCGATCGTGCCGAGCTCGAGGCCAGTCCGCTGGCCGACCTGCACGCGATCGCCGATCAGCTCGGACTGGACGGCTTTCGCCGTCTGCGCAAGGCCGATCTGATCGATCGCATCCTCGGCGAGGCCCCCGACGGCGCCGACGCAGGCGACGACGCTTCGGTTGACGGCGATGCAGACGCCGAGCGCCCGGCTTCACGTCCACGCAGGCGCGGCGGTCGTTCGCGGCGCTCGGGCTCTGCGTCCCGCGGCGCATCGGCAGACGCTGACGACGATGGCGATGACGAACCCGGCGGTGCCAAGGACGCCAAGGGCACCAAGGACGCCGACGAGGCGCCCGCCAAACCGGCGCGCGCCAGGGGCGGCCGGCGCGAGCGCAGCCGCTCCGCGCGCGACGACGAGCAGTCTGGCGGCGACGACGACGCGGGCGCCGTCGCCGAGGGCGTCGTCGAGGTGCTCGGCAACGGCTCGGCCTTCCTGCGCATCGACCCGCCCGAGCCCTCCGACGCCGACGTCTACATCTCAGCCGCTCAGGTGCGTCGCTGCGAGCTGGTGTCCGGCGACCGTGTCAGCGGCCCGGCGCGCAAGCCGCGCCGTTCTGAGCGCTACCCCTCGCTGGTGCGCGTCGACACGATCAACGGCAGCTCCGCCGACTCCGTCTCTGCCGGCACGTGCTACGACGACCTGCCGGTCGACTACCCGAGCGAGCGCTTGGCGCTGGAGTCCAAGGATGCGACGCTCGAGGCGATCGAGTGGCTGACGCCGTTCGGCCGCGGCTCGCGCGTGACGATCGTCGGCGCGCCGCGCGCCGGCAAGACCGAGACGCTGCGTGGCGTGCACGCGGCGCTTGGCGCTCGCGACGGCCTCGAGGTCTCGCTGGTGCTCGCCGGCGCGCGTCCGGAGGAGATCGCCCAGTGGCAGCAGGCTTCGCCCGCCCCGGTCGCCGCGCTGAGCTTCGCCGCGTCGTCTGACTCTCAGAGCCAGGCCGTGGAGCGCGCGATCGACGCGGCCAAGCGCGTCGCCGCGCGCGGCGCCGACGCGGTCGTGCTGATCGACGGCCTCGACGCGCTCAGCCCGCACGCCGCGCGCAAGGCGCTCGCCGCCGCGCGCAACCTGCGCGAGGGCGGCTCGCTGACCGTGATTGCCACCGCCTCGCAGCCGCTGGGCGGCGAGAGCACCGTGATCGCGCTCGACGTCGCGCTGACCTCGACCGGTCGCCAGCCGATCCTCGACCTGGCCGCCAGCGGCACGCTCAAGCCCGAGCTGCTGGTCGGCGACGACGGCGCCAAGGCGATCACCCAGGCGCGCGCAAGCGCCCTCGACGTCTAGGCGTAGCGCTTGTAGGCGACGCGGCCCCAGGAGGGCTCGGGCGCCAGCTCGATCGGCTCGCCGGCGGCCTGCGAAAGCGGGTCGGTCGGCTGCACGTAGGCGAACGAGCCGGTCTCTTCGTCGAAGGCCACGCTCAGCTCGCCCTCGTTGACGCGCTGGTCGAGCCAGGCGCCGCGAAAGACAAGGCGGCGCAGCCAGTGCACGAGCGAACGCTCGGCCGGGCCGACGAGCTCCGGCCAGCAGTCGTTGACGTGCTGACCCAGCGCCGATGCGGGATCGGAGATCTCGCCGTTGACGGCCAGGTTGACGAGGTCTTCGAGCTCCTCCTCGCCGAGGCGACCACCGACGAAGCCGACCTTGATCGCCGCCTGCTCGCAGCGCTCTGAGAAATCGTCCTCGTTGAAGGTGAAGCGCAGCTCGCCGTATTCGAGGACGAAGTCCTCTCCAGAGTCGTAGTTTCCGCGGCGCGAGATTTCCATAGCAGGGGGACCGGCGGCCAGTGGCCCCGGGTCGTCGGGATCATACGGTGGGTTCCTGCTCGGCCGGCTGCGGTGCACGGGATTTTGCATTCGCGAATCCTTCTGGTGAACCCGGCGCCAGGGGAGCCGAGGGTGGGCGAGCGGCGCTCGCGCGCGGGCGCTCGCGTCGAGCGTTCTTCGCGCCGCGCAGCGGCGGTGGGCGTATCCGCCGCTCTATACCCTGCGCTGATGGCACGCCTGTCCCAACACGGCCTCAAGCGGGTGCTCGGCACGAGCGCGCTGTTCTCGACCGCCTACGGCAACGTCGGCTCCTCGATCTACTACGCGCTCGGCCTGGTCGCCTCCTACGCGCTGGGGCTGACGCCGATCGTCTTTCTGATCACCGGCGTGATCTTCTACTTGACCGCCGCGACATACGCCGAGGCGACCGCCATGTATCCCGAGGCGGGTGGCTCCTCGAGCTTCGCGCGCCATGCCTTCAACGAGCTGTGGTCGTTCTTCGCGGCGTGGGCGCAGATGCTCAACTACACGATCACGATCGCCATCTCGGCGTTCTTCGTGCCGCACTACCTCGGCGGCCTGTTCTGGCCGGCGCTCGAACACGGACCAGGCGACATCGTCTTCGGCATCGCCGTCGTGGCGGTGCTCTCGGTCGTCAACGTCGTCGGCGTCAAAGAGGCGGCGGGGCTGAACATCGTGCTGGCGATCACCGACCTCGCCACGCAGCTGCTGCTGGTGATCGTCGGCATCGTGCTCGTGCTCTCTCCCGACGTGCTGATTCACAACGTCCACCTCGGCATCGCTCCGAGCTGGAAAGACTTCCTCATCGCGATACCGATCGGCATGATCGCCTATACCGGCATCGAGACGATCTCCAACATGGCCGAGGAGGCGCGCGACGAGACCAAGACAGTTCCGCGCGCGATCAAGTTCGTCGTGCTCGCGGTGTTCGCGATCTACGCGGCGCTGCCGATGGTCGCGCTCTCTGCGCTGCCGGTCCACAAAGGCGCCGACGGCAAGTACACGACGCTGCTCGGCACCGCCGAGGACAAGGGCGGCTTTGCCGGCGATCCGGTGCTGGGCATCGTCAAGCACCTGCATCTCGGTGGCCTGCAGTCGATCGGTGAGATCTACGTCGGGCTGCTCGCCGCGACGATCCTGTTCATCGCGGCCAACGCCGGCATCATCGGCGCCTCGCGGCTGGTCTACTCGATGGGCCTGCACCGCCAGGTGCCCGAACGGCTCAGCCGTCTGCATCCGCGCTTCTCCACTCCGTGGATCGGCATCCTGCTGTTCGGCGGCGTGGCCTGTCTGACGATCATCCCCGGCCAGGCCGAATTCCTCGGCAACATGTACGCGTTCGGGGCGATGCTCTCGTTCACGATCGCCCACCTGTCGGTGATTCGCCTGCGCATCAAGGAGCCCGATCGTCCGCGTCCCTACCGCGGCCCGGGAACGCTTCGGGTCGCCGGGCGCGAGCTGCCTCTGTTCGCGGTGCTCGGCATCTTCGGCACGGGTCTGGCGTTCGTCGTCGTTACGGTCCTGCACCTCGCCGTCGCCGCCGCCGGCGTGTTCTGGCTGGGGCTGGGCATGCTGTTGTACATCGGCTTTCGCAAACGCGAAGGCCTCGACCTGCGCACGACCGTGAAGATGGCGCGGCCTGAGCGCCCGCCGGACTTCGAGGAGTTCGACTACCGCACGGCACTGGTGCCGATCTTCGGCAAGGACATCGGCGCAAGCGTGCTCGGGCACGCCGCCAAGCTGATCGGCGAACACGGCGTGGTCTATGCGATCTACGTGCTGCCCGTGCCCAGCCAGCTGTCGCTCGAGGCGGGCCTGGAGGAGGAGGAAGCGCACGGACGCTCGGTGCTGGAGAGCGCGCGCATCCAGGCGCGCCGCGGCGGCATCAAGATCCACACGGCGCTGATTCGCACGCGCAATCCGGGCGCTTCGCTTGTCGAGGAAGCCAAGCGCGTCAACGCCGATGTCATCTACTGGTCCACGCTGCACGCCTCGACCGGCGACCAGCGCCTTGGACCGACCGCCGTGTACCTGCTCTCCAAGCGCCCCTGTCGCGTGATCATCGAGACCGAGAACCCGCCCGCCCGCTCGCACGAGCGCGTGCCGGTTCCGGCCTGAGCCGCCGCTTCGGAGCGCGGGGCATGGCCAACTCCTGCCGTGACCGCTCAGAGGCCGAAAGCGAGCTCCCGCGCGTCGAAGAACGCGCGTTCCAGCCTGCCCATCTCGGTGAGCGGCGCAGCGTCCTCCAGACCCTCCGCGGAGATCGCGCCCCAGTGATTGCCGGCGCGAAGTCCCGCCATCACCGACTCCACGCCGATTTCGATACGCCCCATCATCGTGTAATCGGGAGACATCACGATGTGCCGGACGGCATTGCCGGACGGGCCGTTGGGCGAGCACCGCCGCTCGATCCGTCCCGCGACGTAATCAGGGGTGACGACGAATCGCTCCTGTGCCCAGAAAAGCGCCCAGTCCTCGCGCCAGTGCGCGTAGACCTCCTCGGGAGTGACCGGATCGGTCGAGCGGACGAAACCGGCCTCCACACACGCGCGCCATGTGGCGAGAACGTCGCCGCGTAGGCACGCCCGCAGTATCTCCTCACAGATCTCGACCTGCTCACGGCTGAAGCGCTTGACACAGCCGAAGTCCAAGAAGGTGACGCTACCGTCCTCGTGGAAGACGTAATTGCCGGGGTGCGGGTCGGCGTTGATCATGAAGATTCGTTTGTATGCCCCGTAGGTGAAGCGCCAGATCGCCTCCGCCCAGCGGTCACGAAGCTCCTGCGGAGCCGCGGACGCCTCGTCCCACGACAGGCCTCGTGCAAGCTCCTGGGTCAGGACGCGCTCGGTGCACAGCTCGCCGACTACCGCGGGAACGTGAATGAACGGATGCCCGCGATAGAGCGCCGCGAACCGCGCCTGGTTGGCCGCCTCGTGGCGGTAGTCGAGCTCCTCGAAGATGCGGTCGCCCACCTCGCGCGCGGCGCCGCGTAGGTCGAAGCTCAGTCTGCGCTGAGACAGACCTCCGAGGAAGAGCGTCACGAACGTCGCCAGCAACTCCGTGTTCTTGAGGTCGGCTGACACCGCCTCGGCAACGCCTGGATATTGGATCTTCACGGCCACCTCGAGCCCGTCGTGGAGACGAGCCGCGTGTACCTGCCCAATCGATGCAGCTGCGAGCGGCGCCCAATCGAATTCGGCGAATGCGCTCTCGGCCGCGCAGCCAAGCTCGCGCTCGAGCACCTGCCGGGCGAGTTCGGGGTCCATCGCATCGGCGTTGCAGCGCAACCGGGCGAGCGCCTCCTGGTAGACCGGTCGCATCTCTGTGGGGATCGCCGGCGCGAGCGCCGAGAAGGACAGCAACTGCCCGGCCTTCATCAACACGCCCTTGGACCCGCCCAGCATCTCGGCATACCGCCGAGCCGTGCGTGCGTGGAGCTCGGCCGCGTCGGTGTCTCCTCTCCCGCGCCGCAGTGCGCCAACAGCCACACTGCCTGCCGTTCGGACCGTCAGGGCGAGCACCGGCGCAGCGCGGCGCAGCCGTCCGCCGGAGACGGGTCCGCCATCGGCGAAAATATTGAAACGACCCTCCGGGTTGCTCATCGGCGCACCTGTTCAGCAATACCTGACCAGCACCAAGTGTATACTTAGGCATTGACGGTGTCAACGACTACGCGCGACCGTATCCTCGATGAGGCCATGCGACTGTTCAGCGAGCAGGGTTACGCTGGCACGAGCGTCGCGAGGATCGAAGCAGCCGCAGGACTTACTCCCGGGGCTGGCGGCTTCTACCACCATTTTCAAAGCAAGGAGGCCGCGCTCGCCGCGGGCGTCGAGCGCCACCTCGACCGTCTCGGGGCGTTGCGTGACATCCAGCGCGTGCTCACGCCGCTCGGCGACCTCAAAGCCGAACTGACGCTGATCGCCCGCTATATCCTCACCGAGCTCGACAGCGAGGCCGAGCTGCTGAGAATCCTCGCCGCAGAAGCTCGCAACCGCCCAGAGATCCTCACCAAAGCGGTCGATCAGCTTGTCGACTCCACGTTCCAAGGCTTCGCCGCATGGGTTGAGGAGCGGGCGCAAGGCAGCAGCGACGTGCGGGCGCTCGCCGCGATCGGGCTCGGGTCCCTGCTGTCAACAAGGCTGCTCCGCGATGTGCTCGGCGCCCGCGCGCAGGTCGAGGACACGGCACTCGTCGAGACCTGGGTGGAGCTGATGGCGGCCAAGCTCGAGGAATGGACACCGACTAACTAAGTAGACGCTGAAAAAAAACAAGTATATACTTAGCTCCTTCCCGTCGTTCGACTTGGTAAGGGGTGAGTCCATGCGCCGAATGTGTCTTGTGATCGCAGTGCTGTCGTTGGCGTCCCTCGGTCTGCCTGCTCTTGCCTCGGCAGCGCCAACGGTTTCGTTCACGCTTCGGGCTGTTCCGATCCCTGGCTTTCCTCACACCGGCAACATCCTTGGTGCCGGCACTGACGCGAGGCTGGAGCTCAGGATCGCCGGCAGCGAATATTTCGATTCCCCACCGCCGCTCATCGGCGCGCGCTTCTACGCGCCAACCGGCGTCGTCCTGCACACCGCCGGCTTTGTGACTTGCCCTGAAGAAGCGCTGACGGCAAGGGGCCCCGAAGCCTGCCCGAGGGCGTCGAGGGCAGGCCCCGTCGGCAGCCTGCTCGGCTCAGTGACATTCGCGGGAGAACGCATCGATGAGATCGGTGAATTGGTCTCGTTCTTCCGTCCCGGCGGTGGGTTTGACTACTACGCGATCGGCCATACCCCTGTGGAGGTCGAAGCTTTGGCCACCGGACGGCTCATGCGCATTGCACCGAGCGGCGGATACGGGATCGAGGAGGAAGAGTTCATCCCGCTCATCGCGACAGTGCCCGAAGGGCCCGATGCATCCGTGCGCAGCATCTCCGGCACATTCGGCGGGGCGCTACGCACGCACGGTCTAACCGTCTACTACCTCCGCCTGCCCAAGACCTGCCCCGCCGCAGGATTTCCGCTGAAGTTCGAAGCGATATTCGCCGAAGCCGGAGACCCCTCCAAACCGGAGTCCGTGACGGCATTCGACAAAGCGCCGTGCCCGCCGCGCTGAGCAGTTGCGCGGTCGGAACATGCTCGCAAGCACCGACGAGGCCTCGCGCAAACGGATCGTCATGAAATCGTAATGCGCGCGTGGGAGATCGTCATGCGGGCGTAATGACGGCCCCCCTAGCGTCGGCTTGGGATGGCACGTCTGTCAGAGCACGGCCTGCGCCGCTCGGTCGGTGTGCCGGGCCTGTTCGCGACCGCCTACGGAAACGTCGGCTCCTCGATCTACTACGCGCTGGGGCTCGTCGCCGCGCACGCGCTCGGCCTCACGCCGCTGGTCTTCATGTTCGCCGGCGGCCTGTTCGTGCTCACGGCCAAGACCTACGCCGAGGGCGCCGCGATGTTCCCCGAAGCCGGCGGCTCTTCGTCGTTCGCGCGTCACGCCTTCAACGACGTCGTCTCATTCTTCGCCGGCTGGGCGCTGAGCCTCGACTACATCATCACGATCGCCATCTCGGCGTTCTTCGTGCCGCACTACCTCGGCGCGTTCTTTCCGGCGCTGACGCACAACCCCGGCGACGTCGTCGGCGGCCTGGTGACGATCGTGCTGCTCGCCGCCCTGAACATTCGCGGCCTCGGCGAGTCGGCCAAGCTCAACCTGCTGCTCGCCGTCGCCGACCTGTGCACGCAGGTGCTGCTCGTCGGTCTCGGGCTCGTGCTCGTGTTCAACCCGTCGCTGCTGATCGACCAGGTCCACCTGGGGCTCGCGCCGAGCTGGACGCAGCTGGTCTTCGCGCTGTCGGTCGCGATGGTCGCCTACACCGGCATCGAGACCGTCTCCAACATGGCAGAGGAGGCCAAGAACCCCGGCCACGACATCCCCAAGTCGGTCAACCTCGTGCTGATCGCCGTGCTCGGCGTCTACGCCGGCATCTCCGTCGTCGCGCTGTCGGCGCTGCCGGTGATCCATCACGGCGTCGGCTTCAGCCCGGCGCTGGCCGAAAGCTACAAACACGCCGGCTACGCGACGGCGCTCGGCGGCCATTTCGAAAACGACCCGGTGCTCGGCATCGTCACGCGCCTGGGCCTGCGCGGCACCGTGCTGACGCTGGCCAAGGACTACGTCGGCGTGCTCGCCGCGACGATCCTGTTCATCGCCACCAACGCCGGCCTGATCGGTATCTCAAGGCTGTCGTGGTCGCTGTCCGAGCATCGCCAGCTGCCGAGCCTGTTCAGCAACCTGCACCCGCGCTTTCGCACGCCGTGGTTCACGATCGTGTTCTTCTCACTGCTCGCCGGCCTGCTGATCCTGCCCGGTCAGACGACGCTGCTCGGCAATCTCTACTCCTTCGGCGCGATGCTGTCGTTCACCACCGCGCACGTCTCGGTGATCGCGCTGCGCGTCAAGCGCCCCGATCAGGAGCGCCCGTATCGCATGCCCGGGAACGTGCGCATCCGCGGCTATGAGATCCCGCTGACCGCCGTGCTCGGTGCGCTGGGCACGTTCGGCGCATGGTGCGCCGTCGTCGCGCTGCACGGCGAGGCGCGCACGATCGGCATCCCCTGGATGGTCATCGGCATGGGCGGCTACTTCCTCTATCGCCGTCGCCAGGGCTTGGACCCGCGCCGCTCCTACAGGATCGAGCGCCCGCAGCGCCCGACCGACTTCGCGCAGTTCGACTACCGCACCGCGCTCGTGCCGATCTTCGGCGCCGACGTGAGCGCGACGGTTCTTCACAGCGCCGCCAAGCTGATCGGCGAGGAGGGCGTCGTCTACGCGATCTACGTGCTGCCCGTGCCCAGCCAGCTGTCGCTCGACGCGGGCCTCGAGCAGGAGGAAGCGCACGGGCGCTCGGTGCTGGAGAGCGCGCGCATCCAGGCGCGTCGCGCGGGCATCAAGGTCCACACCGCACTGATCCGCACGCGAAATCCCGGCGCTTCGCTGGTCGAGGAAGCCGAGCGCGTCGGCGCGGACGTCATCTACTGGTCGACCATCCACGCGCCGGCGGGCGAGCAGCGCATCGGCCCGACTGCCGCCTACCTGCTCAGCCGGCGGCCGTGTCGCGTGATCATCGAGACCGAGAACCGCAAAGCGCGCGCCCGCGAGGCGGCGGCACAGGCGCCCGTCGCGGTCGCGTCGGGCTAGCCGGCGATCGCCGAGGTCAGTGCCTCGGCGAGATCGGCGTGCGCGAACTGAAAGCCGAGCACCAGCGCCTTGGCGGGCACCACGCGCGCGCCCTCGGTGACGATCTCCGCCATCTCGCCGTAGAGCACCTGCAGGGCCAGACCCGGCACGGGCAGCACCGCGGGTCGTTTGAGCGCCCTGCCGAGCGCGCGTGAGAAGTCGCGGTTTGTGACCGGCTCGGGCGCCGTCGCGTTGATCGGGCCGCTCCAGCGCTCGTCGCGCGCCGCCGTGGCGATCAGCCCGGCGAGGTCGTCGCGGTGGATCCACGAGATGAACTGGCGACCGCCGGCGACGGGGCCGCCGACGCCCAGTCGAAACGGCGGCAGCATCTTCTCGAGCGCCCCTCCGTGCTTGTCCAGCACGACGCCCGTGCGCACGATCGCCACGCGCATGCCCAGCGCCGAGGCCTTCGAGGCCTCGGACTCCCAGTCGACGCAGATGCGCGCGAGGAAGTCGCTGCCCGCGGGCGCCTCCTCGTCCAGCGGCTCTTCGCCGTGCGCGCCGTAGTAGCCGACGCCCGAGGAGCTGACCAGCGCCGCCGGCCGCGCGTTCGTCTGCTCGAGTCCCGCCAGCAGGTTGCGCGTGCCGGTGACGCGGCTCTCGCGGATCGCCTGCTTCGACCGGTCGTTCCAGCGCTGGGCGATGTTCTCGCCCGCGAGGTGCACGACCGCGTCGCGGCCCTCCAGGGCCTCGGCGGGTGCGGCTTCGCTCATCAGGTCCCAGGTGAAGGCCTGCACCGGCTGCACGCCTGCGCCGGCCAGTCGCTTGGCCGCGCGCGGGCCGTCGCGCGAGAGCACGCTGACCTCGGCGCCGCCCGCCTGCAGTGCGCCGATCACGCGCGGTCCGATCAGCCCTGTCGCTCCCGTCACGGTCACGCGCGTCACGGGCCTACCCTTTCACACCAGCATGAGTGGGCGTATGCGCTAGGCGGTGGAGCTCGGCGTCATCGTGTCGCCCTGAGCGAAGCCGACCTCGCTGCCGGCGCGTGCGGTGCCGTCGGCGCGCGCCTCGTCGGCCACGGCCGCGGCGACGGCCGGCGCGACCTCGCGGTTGAACACGGAGGGGATGATGTAGTCCTCGCGCAGTTCTGACTCGTCGACCGTGGCCGCGATGGCATGCGCGGCGGCCATCTTCATGCGCTCGGTGATCGTCGGCGCGCGCACGTCCAGCGCGCCGCGGAAGATGCCCGGGAAGCAGAGCACGTTGTTGATCTGGTTGGGGTAGTCAGAGCGACCCGTGGCGACGATGCGCACGTACTGCTCGGCCTCCTCGGGCGTGACCTCGGGATTGGGGTTTGCCATCGCGAAGACCATCGCGTCCCTGTTCATGCGCGACAGCGCCTGCGCCGGCATCACGCGCGCGCCCGACAGCCCGATCAGCAGATCCTCGCCGTCGATCACCTCGGCGGGCGTGCCCGCACGGCAGTCGGGGTTGGTCGACTCGGCGAACCAGCGCTTGACCGCGTTCATCGAGCCGTCGAGGTAGTCCGCGCGCTGCACGTGCAGCGCGCCGCGCGAGTCGGCGCCGACGATGTTGCGCACGCCGCCGGCCAGCAGGATCTTCGTCACGGCGATGCCCGCCGCGCCGAGGCCGATGATCAGCACGCTGAGATCCTCCATGCGCTTGCCGGTCAGCTTGACGGCGTTCAGCAGTGCGGCCATCACGACGACGGCGGTGCCGTGCTGGTCGTCGTGGAACACGGGTATGTCCAGCTCGGCCTTCAGCCGGTCCTCGACCTCGAAGCAGCGCGGCGCCGAGATGTCCTCCAGGTTGATGCCGCCGAAGGCCGGTGCGATCAGCTTGACCGTCTGCACGATCTCCTCGGGATCGGTCGTGTCCAGGCAGATCGGAAAGGCGTCGACCTCGGCGAACTCCTTGAACAGGCAGCACTTGCCCTCCATCACCGGCATCGCCGCGCGCGGGCCGATGTCGCCGAGCCCGAGCACCGCCGTGCCGTCGGAGACGACCGCAACGGTGTTGCGCTTGATCGTGTACTGAAAGGCTCGTTCGGGATCGTCGGCGATCGACAGGCTGACCCGCGCGACGCCGGGCGTGTATGCCATCGACAGGTCCTCGCGTGTCTTCAGGGGGTGACGGTTGCGCTGTTCGATCTTGCCGCCGACGTGCAGCTGGAAGGTACGGTCGGTGGTGTCGACAAGCTCTACGCCCTCCACGTCGCCGACGGCCTCGACGATCCGCTCCCAGTGATCCTTGCCCGAGGCGTCGACGACGATGTCGCGCAGGCTGTGGCTGCCGTCGACCTCGACCAGGTCGACGGCGCCGACGATGCCGCCGGCCTCGCCGATCGCGCCGGTCAGGTGTCCCAGCGTGCCGTGGGCGTCATCGATCTTGACGCGGATGGTCAGGCGGAACTGTGCGCTGGGGGTGGCGCTCACGGAAAGCTGCTCTCCTCGGAAGTTGCGGGCAGGGCATGTTAGGCCCAAGGCGAGTTTCGCCGCGTGACGATCTGTCGCGGCGATCGCGCCGCGACCGCCCCACGGCGCTCGCCGCGGCCTCGTAGAGTGACCGGTCGATGGCCGGCACGAGCACACGCGACAGAACGCCCGCGGGCGCCGCGACAGATGGCGATCGCCGGCTGTTTCTGATCGACGGGCCGAGCCTCGTCTACCGCGCGTTCTTCGCGTTGCCGGAGTCGATCGCCACGTCGACCGGCGTTCCCACGAACGCGATCTTCGGCTTCGCCTCGATGCTCGTGAAGATCGTCACCGAGTACGGCGTGTGTCCTACGGTCGTCGCCTGGGACGCCGGCAGCTCCGGGCGAACGGAGGTCTATGCCGACTACAAGGCGCAGCGTCGCTCGCGCCCGGACCTGCTCAAGCAGCAGTGGCCGGCGATGGAACCGCTGGTCGAGGCCTTCGGCTACTCCAACGTGAAGATCGAGGGCTACGAGGCCGACGACGTGATCGCCTCCTTGACCGAGCGCGCGCTGAAGGCCGACCCGGCCGTTCCGGTGATGGTCGTCACCGGCGACCGCGACGCCTTCCAGCTGATCGACGCCGACGGCCTGGTCAAGGTGATGGCGACCTCGCGCGGCATCACCGAGACGAAGATCTACGACCGCCAGGCGGTGATCGATCGATACGGCATCGCGCCTGAGCTGATTCCCGATTTCTACGGGCTCAAGGGCGACACCTCGGACAACATCCCCGGAGTTCCCGGCATCGGCGACAAGACCGCCAGCGAGCTGATCCAGAGCTACGGCACGCTCGAGCAGGTGCTCGCGCACGTCGACGAGATCAAAGGCGCCAAGCGCAAAGAGAACCTGCACAACCACGCCGAGGACGCGCGCGTCTCCAAGCAGCTGGCGACCGTGCAGCGCAATGTGGCGGTCGACTTCGACGTCGCCGCCGAGCACGTGCGCGAGCCCGATCGCTCGCGCGTGCGCGAGGTCTTCCGCGAGTACGAGCTGCGCGATCCGCTGCGTCGCCTGGAGGAGGCGCTCGGCGATCCCGACGTCGCCGCGCCGGCGCCCGAGGCCGAGGTCAGGCTCAAGGGGCGCGTGCGCACCGGCGCGCTCGCGAACATCGCCAAGCTCGGCCCGAGCGACGGCGAGCTGGCGCTCGTCGTGCGCGAGGTCGAGACGCCCGAGGGTGAGCTGTTCGCAGAAGGCGCGCCGTGGCGCTTTGCCGCTTCGGCCAGCGGCGAGACGAAGGCGGCCGACGTGCTGGCCGGCGATTGCGACGGGCCCGAGGAGGTCGTCGCGGCGTGCGCCGAGCGGCCGGTCGTCGCGCACGACGCCAAGGCGCTCGGGCTGGTGCCGCCGAAGCTCGCGCACGACACGCTGCTGGGTGCCTTCCTGCTGGAGCCGGCGCGGCGCGGCTACCCCTTCGCCGAGCTGTGCGAAGAGCGTGGCCTGGCCAGTGACCTCGAGGACCCGCTGGCCGCCGACGCGCTGCTGCTCGCCGCGCTGGCCGAGTGGCAGCGCGCGCAGATCTCAGAGCGCGGCCTGGAGCGCGTGATGGGCGAGATCGAGCTGCCGCTCGTGCCGGTGCTGCGCGACATGGAGCTGCTGGGCGTGCGCCTGAACCTCGAGCGCCTGGCCGAGATCAGCGGTCGTGTGCGCGAAGAGCTGGCGAGCCTGGAAGGCGAGATCTTCGCGCTGGCCGAGGAGGAGTTCACGATCGGCTCGCCCCAGCAGCTCGGGCAGATCCTGTTCGAGAAGCTCGGGCTGTCGCGCAAGCGACGCGGAAAGACCGGCTACTCGACCGACGCACGTGTGCTGCAGGCGATCCGCTCCGAGCACGACATCGTGCCGAAGATCGAGCGCTGGCGCGAGCTGTCGACGCTGGCCAAGACCTATCTCGACGTGCTGCCCGACGAGGTCGACGAGCGCTCGCGCATCCACACCACCTTCCTGCAGGCCGGAGCGCAGACCGGTCGCCTGGCGAGCACCAACCCGAACATGCAGAACGTGCCCATTCGCACGCCGCTGGGGCGCGAGATCCGTGGCTGCTTCGAGGCCGAGGCCGGCAGTGTGCTGATCTCGGCCGACTACTCGCAGATCGAGCTGCGCGTGCTCGCGCACGTCGCCGACGAGCCGGTGCTCAAGGAGATCTTCGTGCGCGAGGAAGACGTGCACACGGCGACCGCCTCGCAGGTCTTCTCGGTGGATGCGGCGGACATCGATCCGGGCATGCGCTCGAAGGCCAAGATGATCAACTACGGCATCGTCTACGGCCTCTCGGACTTCGGCCTGGCCGATCGCCTGAACATCCCGCGCGAGGAGGCCAAGCAGTTCATCGATGCCTACCTCGAGCGCTTTCCCCGTGTCGCGGCGTTCATCGCCGAGACGATCGAGCAGGCCAAGCAGCAGAGCTACGTCACAACGCTGTGGGGCCGGCGCCGCCAGATCCCCGAGCTGCAGGCGCGCAATTACCAGGTGCGCACGCTCGGTGAGCGCCTGGCGGTCAACACGGTCATCCAGGGCACCGCGGCCGACATCATCAAGCTGGCGATGGTGCGCACGCACGCGGCGCTCGCCGAGTCCTCACTGAGCACACGCCTGCTGCTGACGATCCACGACGAGCTCTTGTTCGAAGGACCGCCGTCCGAGCAGGACGGCGCACGCGATCTGATCGAGCGTGAGATGTGCGGCGTGTGGGAGCACGACCCGCCGCTGGCGGTCGACGTCGGCGTGGGCGGCAACTGGCTGGAGGCCAAGTGAGTCGCGGGCTGGCCGTCGTGCTCGGCGTCGGCGCGGGCTGTCTGGTGGGCATGCAGGCGCCGATCAACTCGCGGCTGGGCAGGTCGGTCGGCTCGGCCGAGGCGGCGACCGTGTCGTTTCTCGTCGGCACCGCGGCACTGGTGCTGATCCTGCTGATCGCGCGCGGCGGCACCGGCGGGCTCGGTCAGATCGGGCGTGCGCCGTGGTGGGCGCTCGTCGGCGGGTTGCTCGGCGCGGTGTATGTGAGCGTCGCGCTGGTGGCCGTGCGCACACTCGGCGCCAGCGGCCTGACAGCCGTGGTGATCGGCGGCCAGCTGGTCATCTCGGTGGTGATCGACCGCTTCGGCCTGCTCGGCGTCACGCGACAGGCAGTCGGCGCGCAGCGCATCGTCGGCCTCGTGCTGCTGGCCGCAGGCGTGCTGCTCGTCGTGCGCAAGTAGACGCGCCTCAGCCGAGCGCGTCGCGAAAGCCCTCGCGCCAGCCGGCGTGGCCGGGAGTCCAGCCGAGCGCCTGCTTGGCGCGTGCGTTGGATGCGCCCTGTGCGCGCGTCATCGTGTACACGCCATACTCGCCGGCGAGCGGCCGCGCGAGCCAGGCTGGCACGCGCCGCGGCGGCTTGGCGCCGAGCGCCTGCGCCAGCGCCGGCACCCACTCGTGCACCGGCGCCGGTTCGTCGTCGACGACGTTGTAGGCGGCGCTGGCGCCCTGCGTCAGCGCCGCGGCGGTGGCTCGCGCGGCGTCCTCGACGTGGATGAACGACCACACGCCGCCTCCGCCGCCGACGATCGGCAGGCGGCGCTTGGCGACTTCCTCGCCGAGCGAGCCGCGGCGCGAGATCGAAGTGCCGGGCCCGTAGAAGTAGCCGTAGCGCAGCACCAACCCACCTGCGCCGAGCACCGTGCGCTCGAGCTCGGCGACGGCCTGAGCGGAGCGCTTGAACGGCGCCGGCGGATCGCTCGTCAGCGGGTCGCTCTCGACGTGGACCGTCCCCGCAGGGCCGGGCTCGTAGGCGAAGGCGATGCTTTGCGCGATCACGCGCGCGCCGCCGACGGCCTGCGCGGCCGCCACGAGGTTTCGCGTGCCCTCGGTGCGCAGGCGGTCGGTCATCGCGAAGTCGCGCACGATCTTGCGCGGATCCAGACGCCGGGGGATTGCGGTGAGCTGATGCACGATCGTCTCGGGGCGCGCCTGGCGCACGGCGCCGGCGACGGCCTCGGCGTCGAGTGCGTCGGCGATGGCCGCCTCGGCGCCGGCCGCGCGCACCGCGGCGGCACGCTCGGGCGAGCGGGTCATGCCGGTGACCTCGTGTCCTTCGGCGACCAGCAGCGCCAGCAGCGGCGCGCCGATCGCTCCGGTGGCGCCCGCGACGAAGACCCTCATGCCGCTGCGGGCACGGTCTCCGGCACGACGCAGACCATTCCCTCGCTGAAGCCTGCCGAGCCGATCCCCAGAGCGAGGTTGAAGCGGCCGCGCATGTTCTCGAGGGCGATCACGTTGGTCAGCTCTACGAGTTGGGCATCGTCGAGGTGCTCGCGCAGCGCGGAGAACAGCTCGTCGGAGACGCTCACCGGTGTGCTGCTGACCCCGACCGCAAGGTCGAGCACGAGCTTCTCCAGCTCATTGAACTCGTCGCTGTCGGAGTAGTGGGCCAGCGCGAGGAGCTGCGCCTCGCTGACGCCGGCGCGATATGCGATCGGCGAGCCGATGTCGATACACCACTCGCACTGCGTGAGTGCCGCGGCCTTCAGCTCGGCGAGCACCTTGAGCCGCTCGTCGACGCGGTGTGCTCGCGCGACCGCGCCCTCGAATATTCCGTAGCCGACGAGCAGGCCGGGAGTCGTCGCGTAGGCCTGAGCAGGCTCGATCATCCGTGTGGTCGTCTTTCGGCCTGTCAGCTTCGTCGTTTCGCGGCGGCCGATCCACAGCAGCAGGCGCGTAAACCGACCCAGCTTGGCGTCCGAGGCGCCCTCGATCCTCATCATCGCTGTACCTCCAGCGGTCGTGTTGACTCGCGCGTGAGCCAGGCCAGAGCGGCCGTGGCCAGCGCGAGCGATGCGAAGTCGAACGGCCCGATCCAATGGGGGTGGGCCGCGCCGATGTCGGCGAGATGGTTGATCGCGTGCAGCGCGAACTGCAGCGTCACGCAGAAGAGGATCGGCGTGCGCCACGAGGGCACGCGATAGGCGATCGCCAGGCACACGCCGAAGGCCAGATTGAACGTGGCCGTGTCGCGCAGGTAATGGTCGTTCTGCACACCGAACGGGCCGATGCTCGTGAAGAACGTGTGCGGCGCGAAGACCATCAGCGCGGCGATCGCGAAGTGGTAGACGGCAAACGCGATCAGGCCGACCTGCAGTGTCGACGCGACGCCGGGCGTGTGGTGCGCTGCCGAGTCGCTGTCGCTGACGCTGCCGACGGTTGACATGGCCGCTACTCTAGCCCAGAGGTGGAACCCAAACAGTGACCAGTCTGGCAGCAAAAGAGGGTACCAGTTACGGTCCAGAGCTGCTCGTTCGCCTGCGCGGCGGGCGCCGGCGAGCGCAGCTGGAGGACCGTCTGCGCGAGCTCGTGCGCGACGGCACGTTGGACGCCGGCGAGCGCATGCCGTCCTCGCGCGCGCTGGCCGGCGATCTGGGCGTATCGCGGCGTCTGGTCGTCGACGCCTACGCGCAGCTGCTCGCCGAGGGCTACCTGGTCGCACGCCAGGGCGCCGGTACATATGTCGCGGCCGCGGCGACGGCCACCGACGCTGTATCGCCGGCGCAGGCCGCCAGCGCGCCGCAGTTCGACTTCTTTCCCGGCGCGCCGGACCTCTCGGCGTTCCCGCGCACGCTGTGGCTGCGCGCGACGCGCGACGTGTTGCGCGCGGCGCCCGATGGCGCGTTCGCGTATCCCGACGCGCGCGGCACGCCAGAGTTGCGCGGCGCGCTCAGCTCGTATCTGCGTCGCGTGCGCGGCGTGGCCGTGGAGCCTGACTCGATCGTCGTGTGCTCGGGCGCGACGCAGGGCCTTGCGCTGCTCGGGCGCGCGCTGCGTGCGCAGGGGGTGACGGCGATCGACGTAGAGGACCCCGGGCTGCCGCCACATCGCGCCGTGCTGTCCTATGCCGGCCTGGAGGTTCGCGGCGCGAGCGTCGACGAGCAGGGTGTCGAGGTTGCCTCGCTGCGCGCGCCGGTCGTGCTGACGACGCCGGCGCACCAGTGCCCGACCGGTGTCGTGCTCTCGCCGCAGCGGCGGGGCGAGCTGGTCGCCTGGGCGCGCGCGGGCGGGATCGTGATCGAGGACGACTACGACGCCGAGTTCCGCTACGACCGCGCGCCGCTGGCCGCGTTGCAGGGGCTCGCGCCGGAGCACGTGGTCTACATGGGCACGGTCTCGAAGACGCTTGCGCCCGGCATGCGCCTGGGCTGGCTGGTGCTGCCGCAGTCGCTGCTCGAGCCCGTCGCGCAGGCCAAGGCGCTGGACGATCTGGGCTGCCCGGCGCTCGATCAGCTGGTGCTCGCGCGCCTGTTGGAGACGTCGGCCTACGACCGCCACCTGCGCCGCGCACGCAGACGCAACCGCGCGCGGCGCGACGCGCTGATCGCCGCCGTCGCGCGCGAGCTGCCGCAGGCGCGGGTCAGCGGCATCTCGGCCGGGCTGCACGCGCTCGTGCGCCTGCCGAACGCGGTCGACGTGCAGGAGCTGATGAGCGCGGGCGCCGCACGATCGCTGCGCGTGTACCCGCTGGAGCTCCATCGGATCACTCCGGCGAGCGAGTCCGACGCGCTGGTGATGGGCTATGCCAACCTCTCCGAGCCGGCGATCGACGAGGGTGTGCGGCGCCTGGCCGAGGTACTGCGAGGTCTTGCGCGATGAGCGGACGGCGATGACACACGGCGAGCATCAGAGCCCCGCGCCGGCGCGACGCAGGGCACGTCCGGTTGCGGGCAGGCGGTTGCCGGCCGCGCTGTTCGCCGCCCGTCTCGCGGCACGCGGCGCGCCGCCGGGCGCGCGCACGATCGGCGACGAGCCGCGCGACGGCTCGATCGAGCAGGTCGGCGCCTGCAAGCGCGCGCTGCTGGTCACGTATCGCCGCGACGGCACGCCTGTGCCGACGCCGGTCTGGGCGGCGCCGGCCGAGGGGCTGCTGTACGTACGCTCCGAGCGCGCCTCGGGCAAGGTCAAGCGCCTGCGCAACGACGCGCGCCTGCTGGTCGCTCCGTGCACGGTGCGCGGCAAGCCGCTCGGCAGGCCGTTGGAGGCGCGTGCGAGGGTGCTCGCGCCCGAGCAGGAGCCACGCGCCGAGACAACGCTGGCGCGGCGCTATGGCTTCGGCCGCGCGCTGTTCGAGGGCACGATGGACGTGCTGGGCGTGGACATGTGCTTCCTGGAGATCACGCCGGGCGCCTGGGACCGCTAAGCGGGCGCGCCGGCCGAGACGGCGGCGAGACGCGATCGCGTCAGCGCGCGGACGCCTTCGCTGACGAACGTCGGCGGGGCGATGGCCATGTACTGATCGAACACCCAGCCGCACAGGCGCCGGTTCTCGAAGGCGCGGATCACGGCGGTCAACGATCGGCTCGGCGTCGTCCACCCGGCGGCCTGCTGGGCGCGCAGCGTCCAGGCGAACTTGCGCCCGTGCGCGGCCGAGAAGGCGCCGTAGCGCTGAAGCGCCTGCTCGCGCGAGCGGCGGCCTTCGACCACGGCGCGCAGCTCACGACCGCAGGCCAGGCCGAAGTACAACGCTGTGCGAATGCCTTCGGCGGTCAATGGGAGACAGTGACCGGCCGAGTCGCCGACGAAGAACACGTCGTCCTCGACGGCTTCGCGCAGCTGGTGGGGAATCCAGTTTCCCTGGTAGCCCTTCGCCGGCAGGCCGAGGTCGCTGGCCAGCCTGACAGTCGGCTCCTTGACGTGGTGAGAGGGCCAGAACGAGCCGACGCCGACGCGCAGCTCGTCGGCCGCGGGAAAGCTCCAGGAGTAGCCGGCGCGCACGTAGCGCGTGTCGACCCACAGCTCCATCTCCCGGCCGCTGCCCGGCGGGTGAACCTCCAGGCCGCGCGAGAGGCGCGCGTTGGGGGGCTGGATGGCCGTGCCGTTGGACAGCACTCGCCGCCAGCCGAGTCCGTCGACGATCAGCGGTGCGGTCAGCGACCCGCGGTCGGTGTGCACCGTCGAGCCCTCGCGCCCGGTGACGGTCGCGGTCTCGAACTCGAGCTCGCCGTCGTCGGCCTGCTGCCACAGCAGCGCGCACAGCTCGCGGTAGTCGAACGTCGAGAACGACCACGGCAGAGCCCAACGCGAGGTGTGAAACGGCGTGTGCACGACCAGCTCGTCGAAGGTCTGGCGATGCGAGGACTGCAGGTCCATGGCGCTCAGCCAGCGCGTGGGCATGGCGCAGGCGGAGGTCTGGCGCTCGCCGATCTCATAGCGATCGATCACGAGCACGCGCGCGCCCGCGCCCGCGAGCTCGCGGGCTACCGCCAGTCCGGCAAAGCTCGCGCCGCACACCAGCACGTCGCAGTCGCGCTCAAGCGGTGTGCGCGCCGCTCCACGCGTCGTCGCTCGTACGGGCATCTTCCCGGCAATGATACGGCTGCGCTAGGCTTCGCCGGTGCAAACGGTGATGGAGAATCCTCAAGCCCGCGTGGTCGAGGGGTCCAACGGCCTCCTTTTGGAGATCGATGGCGCGATCGTGCCCAACTACGAGGCAACCTTCCGCACGATCGAGGAGGGCGAGGTCGTCACCGGCCACGTCGTGCGCATCGACAAGGACGAGGTGCTCGTCGACATCGGCTACAAGTCCGAGGGCGTCATCCCGGCCAACGAGCTGTCGATTCGCAAGTCGGTCGACCCCAAAGACGAGGTGCACCTCGGCGAGGAGGTCGATGCGATCGTCATGACCAAGGAGGACCAGGACGGTCGCCTGATCATGTCCAAGAAGCGCGCGCGCTTCGAGAAGGCGTGGCGCCGCATCGAAACGGCGGCTGAGTCCGGCGAGCCGGTCGAGGGCACCGTGATCGAGGTCGTCAAGGGAGGATTGATTATTGATCTCGGCGTGCGTGGCTTCCTACCCGCCTCGCTCGTCGATATCCGGCGCGTGCCCAACCTGGACGAGTACATGGGCACGAAGATCGAGACCAAGGTGATCGAGCTGAACCGCTCGCGCAACAACGTGGTGCTGTCGCGCCGCGCGGTGCTCGAGGAGGAGCGCAAGGAGGTTCGTCAGCAGATCCTCGACCGTCTGCAGCCGGGTCTGGTGGTGGAAGGCCAGATCTCCAACATCGTCGATTTCGGCGCGTTCGTGGACCTCGACGGCATCGACGGCCTGATCCACATCTCCGAGCTCTCGTGGTCACACGTCAACCACCCGTCGGAGATCCTCACGATCGGCGACACCGTGAAGGTCAAGGTGCTCGACATCGACCGCGACCGCCAGCGCATCTCGCTCGGTCTCAAGCAGACCCAGGAGGACCCCTGGCAGCGGATCGTCGACACCTACAACGTCGGCGACGAGCTCGAGGGCAAGGTCACGAAGGTCGTCACGTTCGGCGCGTTCGTGGAGATCCTCGACGGCGTCGAGGGCCTCGTGCACATCTCAGAGCTTGCACCGCACCACGTCGAGAGCCCGCGCGAGATCGTCCACCCGGGCGATGAGATCCGCGTCAAGATCCTCGAGATCGACTCCGAGCGCCGGCGCCTGTCGCTGTCGGCCAAGCGCGTCGAGGACCAGATTCTTCCCGTGTCGCGTCCCGGCGAGCCCGAGGGGCAGCCGGCCGAGGCAGCGGAGGCCGCGGAGGATGCACCGCAGGCCGACGCAGGCCTAGCCGAGACCGAGACGCCGGAGGCAGCCGCGCCCACCGAGGCCGCCGCGCCCACCGAGGACGCTGCGCCCGCCGAGACCGAGACGGACGAGGCGGCGCAGGACGCCGCGCCCGAGGCCGCAGCGGCCGAGGCAGAGCAGGCGCCAGAGGCGCCCGCCGAGCAGTCCGATGCAGATCAGCCGGCCGGCGAGAACGTCGCCGGCGACGCAGTGCCGCTGCCCGAAGCCGCCGCCGCCGAGGCGGAGGCCGGGCGCGAGTCAGAGCAGGCCTAACGCCCGCCGCCAGCGCGCCGTGCCAGACCACGTGCCCTTCGTCGGGCTGACAGGCGGCATGGGCTCGGGAAAGTCGACCGCGCTGGCCGCACTAGAGCGGCTGGGCGCCGCCGTGCTGTCCAGCGACGCGGTCGTGCACGAGCTCTACGAGCACGACGAGCAGCTGCGCGACGCGGTGGTCGAGCGCTGGGGCGAGCAGGTCGCGCCGGGCGGGGTGGTCGATCGCTCGGCGGTCGCCAAGCAGGCGTTCGCCGGCGCCGAGGAGCGCGCTTGGCTGGAGAGTCTCCTGTGGCCGATGGTCGGCGCGCGCGTCGCCGCCTGGCTGACCGAGGCACGCGCCGATCCGGCCGCCGGCTCGGACCCGCCGCGGGCCGCTATCGTCGAGGTGCCGCTGCTGTTCGAGGCCGGCCTGGAAGGGCTGTATGACGCGACCATCGCGGTCATCTCAGACGAGGTGCTGCGTCAGGAGCGCGCGTCCGCACGCGGGCACGCGCTGGCCGACGAGCGCTCGGCGCGCCAGCTCTCACAACAGGAGAAGGCACAGCGCGCGACCTACGTGGTGCGCAACGATGGCACCGTGCAGGAGTTGGAACAGGAGTTGTCGGCGGTTCTTGACAAGCTAGAGGCATGAGCCGGCAAGTGGCCATGGGCCGGCGGCGGACGGCGAGTGCGATCAGCCGGCGCACGCTGGGCACGTTGACGGCGCTCGCGGTGGCGGCGCTGATCGTCGTGCTGATCGCCTCGGAGGTCAACCACGCCGTCAACAAGCTCGGGCTGCCGCTGTCCAATGCCGCCGTGATCCGCAAGCAGGCAGCGCAGAAGCGGCTGGACCCGGCGCTGATCGCCGCGGTGATCTACGCCGAGTCCAAATTCGCCCCGCGCCCCTCCTCGGCCGGCGCCGAGGGGCTGATGCAGATCCTGCCGGAAACGGCTTACTTCATCGCGCATCTGTCGGGCGGCAGCGCGTTCACGGCCAGCGATCTGGCGACGCCGAGCATCAACGTGGCCTACGGCAGTTACTACCTGCGCTACCTGCTCGACCACTACAACGGCGACGAGATGCTCGCGGTCGCCGCCTACAACGCCGGCCTGGCCAACGTCGACCGCTGGGTGAGCCGCGCGCACGCCCAGGGCGGGCAGCTGACGGTCGCCGCGATTCCCTTCCCTGAGACGCGCGCCTACGTGGAACGCGTGCTGGGCGCACAGCAGGACTATCGCGACGCCTACGCGCGCGAGCTCGGCCTGCGCTAGGCGCGGCCGACACGCCGGGCGCGCTCGCTACGGTAGATGGCGGTGCCCGACTTCAAGCTCGACTCAGTCTTCACGCCCACGGCCGACCAGCCCAAGGCGATCGCCGCGCTGGCCGAAGGCGTGGAGTCCGGCGAGCAGTTTCAGACGCTGCTCGGGGCCACGGGCACCGGAAAGACGATGGCGATGGCCGGCGTGATCGAGGCGGTCCAGCGCCCGACGCTGGTGATCGCCCACAACAAGACGCTGGCGGCGCAGCTGTGCAACGAGTTCCGCACGTTCTTCCCCGACAACTCGGTCGAGTACTTCGTCAGCTACTACGACTACTACCAGCCCGAGGCCTACGTGCCCAGCCGCGACCTGTACATCGAGAAGGACTCGGCGATCAACCAGGAGGTCGACCGCCTGCGCCACGCGGCGACGGCCGCCGTGTTCGCGCGTCGCGACGTGATCGTCGTGGCCTCGGTCTCCTGCATCTTCGGCCTGGGCTCGCCGGAGACCTATGAGATGAACATGCAGATTCTCAATCGCGGTCAGGAAATCGACCGCGACAAGCTGCTGCGCAAGCTCGTCTCGATCCAATACCAGCGCAACGACACGGTGCTCTCGCGCGGCACCTTCCGCGTGCGCGGCGAGACGCTGGAGGTGTTCCCGGCATACGCCGAGACGGCGTTTCGCGCGACGCTGTTCGGTGACGAGGTCGAGCGCCTGCAGCACTTCGACCCGCTGACCGGCGAGCTGATCGAAGACGACCTCGAGCACGTGGCGATCTGGCCGGCGACGCACTACAACGTCAAGGAAGGCACGATCGAGGACGGCGTGGAGGCGATCGGCGCCGAACTGAACCTGCGCTGCGAGCAGCTGGAGGCCGAGGGCAAGCTGCTGGAGTCCCACCGCCTGCGCCAGCGCACGCAGTACGACATGGAGATGCTGCGCGAGATGGGCTTCTGCTCGGGCATCGAGAACTACTCGCGGATCCTCGACAAACGCCAGCCCGGCGAGCGGCCGTACTGCCTGATCGACTACTTCCCCGACGACTTCATCTGCTTCATCGACGAGTCCCATCAGACGGTGCCGCAGATCGGCGGCATGTACGAAGGCGACCGCTCGCGCAAGCAGACGCTCGTGGACTATGGCTTTCGCCTGCCCAGCGCGCTGGACAACCGGCCGCAGCGCTTCGAGGAGTTTCTGCAGATCACGCCGCAGCTGCTGTTCGTCTCGGCCACGCCCGGCGAGTACGAGCGCTCGAACTCGACGCGCATCGTCGAGCAGATCGTGCGCCCGACGGGCATCGTCGACCCCCGTGTGGAGGTGCGCGAGACCAAGAACCAGATCGACGACCTGATGAACGAGGTGCGCAAGCGCACCGAGCGCGACGAGCGCGTGCTGGTCACGACGCTGACCAAGAAGATGTCCGAGGATCTCTCGCAGTACCTGCTGGAGATGGGCTTCAAGACGCGCTATCTGCACTCGGAGATCGACACGCTGGAGCGCATCCAGATCATCCGCGACCTGCGCTTGGGCGAGTACGACGTGCTCGTCGGCGTGAACCTGCTGCGCGAGGGCCTGGACCTGCCTGAGGTCTCGCTGGTGGCGATTCTCGACGCCGACAAGGAGGGCTTCCTGCGTGGGGAGACCTCGCTGATCCAGACGATCGGCCGCGCCGCGAGAAATGTCGACGGCACGGTGCTGATGTATGCCGACAAAGAAACCAAGGCGATGAAAGCGGCGATCTCCGAGACCGATCGCCGGCGCGAAATCCAGGTCGCCTACAACGAGGAGCATGGCATCACGGCCGCGACGATCGTCAAGGGCATCTCCGACATCGCCGAGTTCCTTCAGGCCGAGTCCAAGGTGCCGCGGCGCAAACGCTCGCGGCGCAAGTCGGCGACGGCCGGCGAGATGCCAAAACACGAGCTCGAGCGGATGCTCGTGGAGCTGGAGGAGGAGATGATCGCGGCGGCCGACGAGCTGCGCTTCGAGTACGCCGCGCAGCTGCGCGACGAGCTGCGCGAGCTGCGCCGCGACCTGCGCGAGATCCAGGCCGGCGAGGCACCGCCCGACGCCGAGGACGCGGCCGAGCAGGCAGGTGGGGACACGCCCGCCGAGGAGTCGGCGCGTGAGACCCCGACAGGCGACATGGCCTAGCATGCCGCCCGTGGATATCGACCGCCAAGCGATCGAGCGGCGCGACTTTCCGATCACCCGGCGCGGCTATGAGCCTGCCGCGGTGGACGCGCATCTGCGCGCACTGGCCGGCGAGATCGAGCAGCTGCAGCGCGAGCTCTCCGACGGCGGCGGGCAGGTCTCGCTGGCCTCGACCGCGGGCACGCAGGTGCAGAGCATCCTCGCCGCCGCCGAGGCGACGGCGGCCGAGCTCGAGCGCGACGCGAGCGAGGACGCCCGTTCGACGCGTGAGGAGGCAGCGCGCGACGCGGCGAGCACGCGCGACAAGGCGGTCACGCAGGCACGCGGGCAGGTCGCCTTCGTCACGCAGGCGACGGCCGCGCTGCTGGAACGCGTCAACTCGATGGACGCCGAGGTCGCCGCGCTGGTCGAGAGTGTGCGCGCAGGTGCCAACCGCTTGTCGGCCGACCTGAGCGCGGTCGAGCAGAACATGGGCGAGCTGTACGACGCGGCGGCCGGCAATGAGGTGACGCGCGCCGTGGCCGGCGAGTCGGCGCAGCCATCGGTGCCGCTGCCGTCGACGCCGGCGCCGGCGACTCCGCAGCCGGTGGCACAGACGCCGGCGCCTCCGCCCGCTGCGCCTGTCGCCCCGGCGCCGCCTTCACCGCCGCCGTCGCCTCCCGAGACGACCGAGCCCGACGTGCACCTGGGCCCGGAGGCGCCGGCGCCGGAGAACGGCGACCTCGACGGAGCCCGCCTGATCGCCCTGAACATGGCGCTGAACGGCGAGTCGCGCGAGGACGCCGATCGCTACCTGGCCGAGAACTTCGAGCTGGCCGATCGCGGCAAGCTCATAGACGAGGTCTTTGCGGCGATCGAGAGCTAGGACGCCCTAGAAGGCGTCCGCAACCAGCGGATTTCCGACGCTTCGGGGCATACGAACATCTGTTCGATGTCATAGAATGACCGGCGTATGCCAGCAGGCAATCAGATCGTCGTATCGGGGGCGCGCGAGCACAACCTGAAGGACATCTCGCTGTCGCTGCCGCGCGACGCGCTGGTCGTGATCACGGGGCTATCGGGCTCGGGCAAGAGCTCGCTGGCCTTCGACACGATCTACGCGGAGGGCCAGCGCCGCTATGTCGAGTCGCTGTCTGCCTACGCGCGCCAGTTCCTCGGTCAGATGGACAAGCCCGACGTCGACTCGATCGAGGGGCTGTCGCCGGCGATATCGATCGATCAGAAGACGACGTCGCGCAACCCCCGTTCGACGGTCGGCACGGTGACCGAGATCTACGATTACCTCCGGTTGCTCTGGTCGCGTGTCGGCAAGCCGCACTGCCCGATCTGCGGACGACCGATCGTCGGGCAGTCGGCCGAGCAGATCATCGACCAGGCGATGGAGCTCGCCGAGGGAACGCGCTTCATGGTGCTCGCGCCGGTCGTGCGCGGGCGCAAGGGCGAGTACGGAAAGCTCCTGGAGGAGCTGCGCAACGACGGCTTCGCGCGCGTGAAGATCGACGACCGCGTGCGCATGCTCGAGGAGTCGATCGTGCTCGACAAGCGCTACAAGCACGACATCTCGGTCGTCGTCGACCGCCTGGCGATGCGCCACGACGTGCGCAAGCGCCTGGCCGACTCGATCGAGACGGCCGTCGGGCTGGCGGACGGCCTCGTGGAGATCGAGATCGTCGGTCGCACGGGCGACTCGCCCGAGGGCGAGCAGCCTCAAGGGGCCAAGGGCGCCAAGGCGCCACGTGCGGCGGCCACCCAGATCGTTCCCGGAGAGACGCCGCAGCCCGGCACGATCTTCACCTTCTCAGAGCGTTTTGCCTGCCCCGAGCATGGCCCATCGCTGGTCGAGCTGGAGCCGCGCATCTTTTCCTTCAACTCACCGCACGGAGCGTGCGATCGCTGCACCGGCCTGGGCTCGCAGATGGAAATCGACCCCGAGCTGGTCGTGCCCGACCCGTCGCTGTCGATCGGCGAAGGCGCGCTGGCGCCGTGGGCCAACAGCACCTCCAACTACTACGAGCAGGTGACCGAGGCGATCGCCGAGCGATACGGCGTCGACCTGGAAGCGCCGTGGGAAGACCTGCCACAAGAGCAGCGCGAGCTGTTCCTGGAAGGCACCAATGGCGAGCCGATTCAAGTCAGTTACCGAAATCGCTACGGGCGCCGGCGCTCGTACGCGACGCGCTTTGAGGGGATCGTCAAGAACCTGCAGCGTCGCTATCGCGAGACCGACTCGGAGTGGACGCGCGAGAAGATCGAGGAGTTCATGTCGCTGCGCGCCTGCCCGGTGTGTGGCGGCGCTCGCCTGCGCGCCGAGTCGCGCGCGGTGCTCGTCGGCGGCACGCGCATCGAGGACTTCTGCGCGCTCTCGGCGCGGCGTGCGCTGGAGTGGCTCGAGGAGGTCGATCTCTCAGAGACCGATCGCCACGTGGCTCGGCTGATCCTGCGCGAGATCTCCGAGCGCCTGCAGTTTTTGGAGAACGTCGGCATCGGCTACCTGTCGATGGATCGCGCGGCGGCGACGTTGTCGGGCGGCGAGGCGCAGCGCATCCGTCTGGCGACGCAGATCGGCTCGTCGCTGGTGGGCGTGCTGTACATCCTCGACGAGCCCTCTATCGGCCTTCACCAGCGCGACAACTCCAAGCTGATCGCGACGCTGGAGCGCCTGCGCGACCTCGGCAACACGGTGATCGTCGTCGAGCACGACGAGCAGACGATGCGCAGCGCCGACCACCTCGTCGACCTCGGGCCGGGCGCCGGCGAGCATGGCGGGCGCATCGTCGCACAGGGCACGGCCGCGCAGGTGCAGCGCGTGAAGGACTCGCTGACCGGCCAGTTCCTCGCCGGCACGCGCACGATCGACCCGCCGGCCAAACGGCGCACGCCGACCGGCTACGTGGAGATCCTCGGCGCCTCAGAACACAACCTGCGCGACATCGATGTGCACATCCCACTCGGCGTGCTGACGTGCGTGACGGGCGTGTCCGGCTCGGGCAAGTCGACGCTGGTCAACGAAGTTCTCTACAAGGCCGTTGCCAACCGCTTGCACCGCGCGCGTCAGCGCCCGGGCGCCCACCGCGCGATCCACGGCCTGGACGAGCTCGACAAGATCATCGCCGTCGATCAGTCGCCGATCGGGCGCACGCCGCGTTCCAACCCAGCCACGTACACGGGGCTGTTCGACGTGATCCGCGACCTCTTCTCAAAGACGCAGGAGGCGCGCATTCGCGGCTACAAGCCGGGCCGCTTCAGCTTCAACGTCAAGGGTGGTCGCTGTGAGGTCTGTCGCGGCGACGGGCAGATCAAGATCGAGATGCACTTCCTGCCGGACGTATACGTGCCGTGCGAGCAATGCCACGGCAAGCGCTACAACCGCGAGACGCTCGAAGTGCGCTTCAAGAGCAAGAGCATCGCCGACGTGTTGGACATGCCCGTCGAGGAGGCGCTGAAGTTCTTTGAGCACATCCCGAAGATTCGCCGGCGCCTGGAGACGCTCAACGCGGTCGGCCTGGGATACGTGCGCCTGGGCCAGCCCGCGACGACGCTGTCCGGCGGCGAGGCCCAGCGCGTGAAGCTGGCGACGGAGCTGTCGAAGGTCGCCACCGGGCGCACGCTGTACATCCTCGACGAGCCGACCACGGGTCTGCACTTCGCCGACGTGCAGCGCTTGCTGGAGGTGCTGCAGCGCCTGGTCGACGCGGGCAACAGCGTGGTCGTGATCGAGCACAACCTCGACGTGATCAAGTCCGCCGATCGGCTGATCGACATGGGCCCGGAGGGCGGGGAGGAGGGTGGCATGGCGATCGCCGCTGGCACGCCCGAGGAGGTCGCGGCCGACCCGGGATCGCACACCGGCCAGTTCCTCGCGGAGATCCTCACGCCGGTCGTCAAACGCTCCGAGCGGGCCTCGGGCAAGAGCGCCGCGCGCAAGCAGCCCGCCAAGGTCGCCGCTTGAACGCAGGCGCAGCGCGCGCGCGCCTGTGGGCGCAGAAGTGGCGCTGGTATGAGCGCAACTCGCTGCCCTGGAACCGCGCGCAGATCCATTGGCAGCTGATGCGCCGCGAAGCCTTTGCACGCTGGCCGCTGCACGGCAACGTGCTCGAAGCGCTGCGCGAGGGGCGCTTGGAGCTCGGCGCCGGGGTGCTGTTGGAGCCGGGCGTATGGATCACCGCTCCGGGCGATGCGCGTGTAAGCATCGGCGCCGGCAGCTTTCTCAACCTCGGCGTGATGGTCGCCTCGCAGCAGCTCGTGGAGATCGGAGAGAACTGCATGCTCGCCAACGGCTGCTTCGTGTCAGACGCAAATCACCGCCACGACGACCCCGACAAGCCGATCACCTGGCAGGGTTTTGAGAGCAAGGGCCCGACGCGCATCGGCGACAACTGCTGGCTCGGCGCCAACGTCGTCGTAACCAGCGGCGTGACGATCGGCGAGCGCTGCGTGATCGGCGCCAACAGCGTCGTCACGCGCGACGTCGAGCCGTTCACGGTGGCGGCCGGCCTCCCCGCGCAGGCGATCAAGCGCGTCGAGTACCCGAGCCGCTAGGTTCCGCGCATGGACCTGTTTGAGGCGATGCGCTGTGCGCCGACCAGCCGGCACTTCACCGACGAGCTCATTGAGCCCGAGGTGCTGCGCCGCGTGCTCGACAACGCGCGCTTTGCGCCGAGCGGCGGAAACCGGCAGGGTTGGCGCGTGGTGGTCGTTCGCGACGCCGATCGGCGTCGTGCGATCCGCGATCTGTACCTGCCGGCCTGGCGCGCCTACATGGAGCAGACCGGCGGCGCGCAGATGCTGCGCACCCCCGACGACTTCGACCCCCGGCGCGTGCGCATGCTCCAGGGCGCCGACGAATACGCAGAGCGACTTCACGAGGTCCCGGTGCACCTGGTGGTCGGGGTGCGCCTCGACGACCTCGCCGTGACCGACGCCGACCTTCCGCGCCAGAGCATCGTCGGCGGGGCGTCGGTCTACCCGTTCGTGCAGAACCTGCTGCTCGGTCTGCGCGGTGAGGGTCTGGGCGCAGCCATGACGACGCTGCTCGTGCCGGCAGAGGCGCAGGTCAGACCGCTGCTGGGCATACCCGAGGACGTCGCGCTTGCGGCACACGTGGGGGTCGGCCATCGCGCCGATGACTGGCCCAAGCGGCTCGCGCGCAAGCCGGTCGAGGAGTTCGCCTTTGCCGAGCGCTTCGGCGAGCCTCTGCAGTAGAGGCTCTTCGCCGCGGCGCGCCGTAGCTCAGGACAGCAGCTCGTGCAGCTCGGCCAGCTCGTCCGGGTTGATCTTGTAGGTGTGCTCCGGGCCGGGGTAGCGCCGCGTGCGCACGTCCTCGGCGTAGGCGGCCACACCGTCGTTCATGTCCTGCTGCAGGTTGGCGTAGCGCTTGACAAAGCGCGCGCCGAGTCCGTCGCGAATACCCAGCAGGTCGTGGAACACCAGCACCTGACCGTCGGTCGCCGGTCCGGCGCCGATGCCGATCACGGGGATCTCGATGTGCGGCATGAGCTCCTCGCTCACCGCGGCGGGAATTGCCTCGAAGACCAGCGCGAAACAGCCTGCCTGCTGCAAAGCGAGCGCCTCGGAGGCGATCTGCGCCGCTGCGCCGGCGGTGCGCCCCTGTGCCTTCCAGCCGCCGAGCGCCGTTGCCGTCTGCGGCGTAAGGCCGACGTGGCCCATCACCGGAATGCCCGCGCCGACGATCGCCCGGGCTCGCTTGACGGAGGCCTCGCCGCCACCCTCGAGCTTGACCGCCTCGCAGCCGGCCTCCTTGACCATGCGCATCGCCGTAGTGATCGCCTGCTCGTCGGAGACCTCATAGGAGCCGAACGGCAGGTCGCCGATCAGCATCGGCGTACGCAGGCCGCGGCGTACGGCGCGCGCGAGCACGAGCATGTCGTCGAGCGAGACCGGCGTGGTCGCGTTGTGGCCGAGCACGGTCGTCGCGGCGGAGTCGCCGACGAGCACCAGGTCGACGCCCGCGGACTCCGCGGCACGTGCGCTCGGGTAGTCGTAGGCGGTGACCATCACGATCGGGTCGGCGAGGCGCTTCTTCTCCGCGAGCAGCGGCAGCGTCATCGGCAGGCGACCGGGATCGGATGGGGCCTGAACGTCGGGATGGCTGGACATGCGTGCTTCCTCTCTGAGCAGGTTGACCCCCTACGTGAGCAGGGTGGCCACCGCGTCGTCGATGGTGATGATGCGATTGGTCTGCGCCTGCACGTGCACCACGCGAGGCTCGTAGGTCTCCAGGTCGTCCTGGTCGTAGGCGGCGTAGGAGACGACGATGATCGTGTCGCCGCGCTGCACCAGGCGCGCCGCCGCGCCGTTGACCGTCATCGCGCCCGAGCCGCGCTCACCGGCGATCGTGTACGTCTCGAAGCGCGCTCCGTTGTCGATGTCGAGCACGTGCACCTGCTCGTGCTCGAGTATGTCCGCGGCCTCCAGCAGGTCGGGGTCGATCGTGATCGAGCCGACGTAGTGCAGGTCGCAGTCGGTGATCGTTGCCCTGTGGATCTTCGACTTGAGCATCGTGCGTTGCATCAGGCGATGGCCTTTCTCGGGGGCGATTGGTGGGGGTTGGCGGTGGCCGATGGGCGTAGAACGACGTTGTCGATCAGCCGCGTCTGGCCGATGCGCGCGGCCACCGCGAGCAGCGATTCGCGCTGCACCTGCTCGCAGGGCTGCATCGTCTCGGGGTCGACCAGCTCGACGTACTCGGCTTCGACGCCGTGGGCGAGCATGGCCTGCCGTGCGGCGTCGAGCAACACGGCGGCCGAACGCTCGCCGCCGGCGGCGAGCCTGGCGGCCGCCTGCAGCGCCTCGGGCAGCGCGAGCGCTCGCGAGCGCTCCTGAGGTGTCAGGCGGGAGTTGCGGCTGGACATCGCCAGTCCGTCGCTCTCGCGCACGGTCGGACACACCTGGATGCGCACCGGAAGGTTCAGGTCGGCGACCAGGCGACGGATCACAACGGTCTGCTGCGCGTCCTTCTGACCGAAATAGGCGACGTCGGGCATCGCCATGCCGAGCAGCTTGGTGACGACCGTGCTGACACCGCGGAAGTGCTCGCGACCGCGCGCTGCACCCTCCAGACGGTCGCCGACGCCGAGCACTTCGACTGCCGTGGCGAAGCCCTGCGGGTAGACCTCGTCGGGCGACGGCGCGAACAACACGTCGGCTCCGGCCCGCGAGGCGAGCTCGGCGTCGCGACGCTCTTGGCGCGGGTAGCGCTGCAGGTCGTCGCCCTCGTCGAACTGCGCGGGGTTGACGAACAGCGTGACGACGACCACGTCGCACTCCGCGCGTGCTCGGCCGATCAGCGAAAGGTGTCCGTCGTGCAGCGCGCCCATCGTCGGCACCAGGCCGATGCGCGCACCATCGCGCCGCGCCGGCGCCAGCTCTGCTCGCAGGTCGTCGACAGTGCGCACGGTCCTCATGCGCAGGGCGAGGGGTGGTTTGCGTTGCTCATCGATTTCGGTCCAGTTCCTTGCGGATACCGGCGCGACTTGAGACGTTGTTCCTACGGTCTTCGGGTCCGCTCCGGCTTGCCCGGTTGCGGCCTAGGCAGAATGATACAGCCGCTGCGGTCGCTCACAAGGGGCCTGGGTCGGCAGCCTGCTCGGTGCCGCGCGCGCCGCCGATCACCAGGCGTCGACGTAGGGGCGCGCCTTGGCGCTGCGCTTCCACCATGGCTCGGCGTGCGTGTCGAACAACGTGGCGATCCAGCGGGCGGAGTCCGCGGGATCGATCACGTCGTCGATCTCGCCGTAGGCGGCCATGTTCAGCCCTTGCCCGCGCTCGTAGGCGGCGGCGACCGTGGCCTCGAACACGCGCTTGCGCTCCTGCGGGTCCTCGATCGCGTCCAGCTCGCGACGCATGCCCAGGCTGACCGCGCCCTCCAAGCCCATCGCACCGAACTCCGAGGTCGGCCAGGCGACGGTGAACAGGGGAGCCTTGAAGCCGCCGCCGGCCATCGCCTGCGCCCCGAGCCCGTAGCCCTTGCGCAGCACGATCGTGCCGCTGGGCACGCTCAGGTTCGCGCCGCCGAGGAACATGCGCGCGAAGTGGCGCACCGTCGCCGTGCGCTCGGCGTCGGGGCCGACCATGAAGCCGGGCGTGTCGCACAGGAACAGCAGTGGCAGGCCGAACGCGTCGCACAGCGCGCAGAAGCGAGCGGCCTTGTCGGCGCCGTCGGCGTCGATCGCGCCGCCGAGATGCTTGGGATCGTTGGCCACGACGCCGATCGGCCGACCCTCGTGGCGTGCCAGCGCCGTGAGCATGCCCGGCCCGAAGCCGCGGCGCAGCTCCAGCACCGAGCCCTCGTCGAACAGCCCGTCGACGATGCGCCGCACGTCATAGACGCGCTTTCGCTCCTGCGGGATCAGCTGGCGCAGCAGCGCTTGATCGGGCAGTACGCCCGGCTCGCCGGCACCGCGGAAGTAGGAGATGTAGCGCTTGGCCGCGGCGACAGCGGCGGCGTCGTCGGCGACGCGAAGATCGACCACGCCGTTTGCCGACTGCACGTCGATCGGCCCGACCTCACCGGGCTCGTGCACGCCGAGGCCGCCGCCCTCGATCATCGCCGGCCCGCCCATGCCGATGCTCGCGTCCTCGCTGGCGATCACCACGTCACAGCAGCCGAGCAGCGCGGCGTTGCCGGCGAAGCAGTAGCCCGAGGCGATGCCGACGAGCGGCACGCGTCCGCTCAGCCGCGCGAACAGCGCAAAGGCCCGACAGTCCAGGCCGGCGACGATCGGCATGTCGACGTCGCCCGGGCGCCCGCCGCCGCCCTCGGCGAACAGCACCACGGGCAGGCGCCGGCGCTCGGCGATCTCGAACAGACGGTCCTTCTTGGCGTGGTTGCGCATGCCCTGCGTGCCGGCCAGCACGGTGTAGTCGTAGGACATCGCCACGCACGCCTGTCCGTCGATCTCGCCGACGCCTGCCACCAGGCCGTCGGCAGGCGTGCGCGCAATCAGCTCCTCGCGCGAGCGCCGCTGCTCTTGGGCTGCGAACAGCAGCGGCCCGTACTCCACGTAGGAGCCCTCGTCGAGCAGGTCGTCGAGATTCTCACGCGCGGTGCGCCGCCCGCGCTCGCGCCGGCGAGCGACGGCCTCCGGGCGCGCGGCATCCAGCCCCACGGCGTGGCGCTCGCGCACCGCCTCCAGGTCGGCGCGAAAGCCGTCCGCGGCGGCGGCGTCCGGCTGAGATGCGGCGTCGCTTCGATCGCCGTCTGAGCCCTGGCCGGCGCCGAGCAGCACGAGCACCTGCCCCTCCTCCACCGCCTCGCCGACGCTGACCTCGACGCTGCTGACAACTCCGGCGATCTCGCTGAGCACCTCGTGCTCCATCTTCATCGCCTCCAGCACGACCAGTGGCGCGCCCGAGCCGACCTGCTCGCCGGGCTGACGCGCGATCGACACGACCACGCCGGCGAACGGGGCGATGACAGAAGCCTGCGCGCTCGCGGGCGTTGCCGAATCGGGAGATGGCATCGCAGGATCATTGCGCAGGAGGCGCGCTGCGCGCGGGCGTCTCAGCGCGCGTGCAGCCCTGGCGGCGCAGACCACGTCAGGCGGCGGCGCCTCCCAGGCAGCGCTTACCATCCAGCGATGCCCAGCGCGGAGAGGGAATTGTCGCCGGCCGAGCGACGCGAGCAGCTCAAGCTCCTGTTCGCGCAGGCCAAGGGATGCATGCGCTGCCCCGAGCTGGCGGCGACGCGCAAGAAGGTCGTGTTCGGCGCCGGCAACGCCGACGCCGCGTTGATGTTCGTCGGCGAGGCTCCGGGGGCCAGCGAGGACGAGCAGGGCGTGCCGTTCGTCGGGCGCGCCGGAAAACTCCTGGAGACGCTGCTGGGGGAGGTTGGACTGCAGAGAGACGATGTGTTTATTGCGAACGTTCTCAAGTGCAGGCCCCCCGGCAACCGCGATCCGCTGCCGATCGAGATCGACAACTGCCGCGAGTACCTGCGCCGCCAGGTCGAGTTGATCCAGCCGACGGTCATCTGCACACTCGGCAACTTCTCCACGAAGCTGCTGCGCGGCGATCCGACGGGGATCACCCGGCTGCATGGCCAGGCCGAGGTGCTCATACTCGGTCGCCGCGCCGTGCGGCTGTATCCGATCTTCCATCCGGCCGCGGCGCTCTACACGCCGCGCATGCTCGAGACGCTGCGCGAGGATTTCGCCCAGCTGCCGCAGCTGCTCGCCCAGGGCGCGCCCGAGCAGCCGCCTGAGCTTGCCGACGAGGCGGAGATCGCGCAGGCACTCGGCGGCACCGAGCATCGCGATGAGGCCGCCGAGCCCGCGCCTGCAGTCGAGGCCGGGAAGGGCGCCGAGGCGCCGGCGTCCGAGGCCGACCAGCTCGGGCTGTTCTAGTCGTCGAAGAGCTCGCTGGACGCTTGTTCGATAGCGTTGTGAGCGTGTTTTCCCTGCAAAAAGGGGATTTTTCGGGAGCGTCGAAGATGTTCGGGCTAAGGCCTCAAGTCGATTGTCCCCTCTGTCGATACAGGCCATGTCTCCATCCCTCCAGGAGTAACGACCGGCCCGCGACCCTTTCTCCCGCGGGTCGGTCGCGTTAACGGGCAGGCGCGTTGGCTCTAGAGTCTCGACGTGGCCGCGCGCATCGTCGACACCTCGGACCCTGCGGAGACCGAATCGCTTGGAGCGGAGCTCGCCCATGGCCTGCGCGACGGCGACGTGGTGCTCGTGCGCGGCGAGCTGGGCGCGGGCAAGACGACGCTGGTGCGCGGGGCGGCGCGCGCCCTAGGAGTCACCGATCGTGTGACCAGCCCGAGCTTCAGCATCGGCCACCGCTACAGCGCCGGAGAGCGGCTGACGGTCTCACACCTCGACCTCTACCGCCTGGCCGATCTCGAGCATGAGGACCCAGCGTTGCTGGCCGATTACCTCGGCGAGGGGCGCATCGCCTTCGTCGAGTGGCCGTTGGACGCCGCGCGCGAGCTCGCCGGGGCGCGACTGCACGTCTCGCTCACCCACCAGGGCGAGGATCGCCGGCGCATCGAGGTCTCAGAACGATGATCGTGCTCGGCTTCGACACCGCCACGCAGGCGACCGTGGTCGGGCTGCGCATGGCCGACGGCAGCACGCTGCAGGCACGCGACGATCCGCGTGCCGGCGAGCACCCCGGCCACGCCACGCGGCTGCTGGAGATGGCGGCGGGTCTTCTTTCGCGGGCGGGCGTCGAGTGGGCCGAGCTGCGGCGGGTCGCCGTCGGCGTCGGGCCAGGTCGCTTCACCGGCCTGCGCGTGGGCATCGCGACCGCGCGCGGGCTCGCGCAGTCACTCGATGTGCAGCTCGTCGGCGTGTCGAGCCTTCGAGCACTGGGCCTGGCTGCCGCCAGACGCGAGCCGACACGACCGATCCTCGCCGCGATAGACGCGCGCCGCGGCGAGGCGTTCGTCGCGGGCTACCTGCCCGGAGCGGCCTTGGCGCGAGAGCGCGCCGCAGGCGAGGCGCCGGCAGGCGAGATCGTGGTGCCTCGGGCGCTCGGTGGGGAGAAACTGAAGGATGTCATCGGGGAGCTCGAGCGCAGTGGTGCGCCGCACTCGGCGGTCGGGG
Source organism: Solirubrobacteraceae bacterium (assembly GCA_036264175.1). Taxonomy (GTDB): domain Bacteria; phylum Actinomycetota; class Thermoleophilia; order Solirubrobacterales; family Solirubrobacteraceae; genus Palsa-744. The sequence goes on along the minus strand of DATARK010000054.1, from coordinate 11,627 downwards.
AGGGCTGGCTGGCGGTCGGCGACGGTGCGTTGTGCTTTGCGCCAGAGCTGTCGCAGGGTGGGGTGGAGGTGCTCGAGGCGGACTCCCCGCTGCACGCGATAGACGCTGCGGCGATCTGCGAGCTCGGCGCGCTGGCAGCGGATGCCGAGGTCGACCAGCAGGTGCTTCCCGACTACCGGCGCTCGCCCGACGCGGCGCTTGCGGGCACGCGAGCGCCGGCGCTCGGAGGCACAGCACGATGAGCGAGCGATCTTCGGCTCCCGCGAGCAGCAGCGAGGCCGACGCGCTGGTGCACATTCGACCGCTGGTCTACCCGGACCTGCCCGAAGTGCTGGCGGTCGAGCGCCGCGTGTTTCCCACGCCGTGGTCGCTGGCGATGTTCGTGCTGGAGCTCTCCAAGCAGACCGGCATCTGCCTGGCGGCGACGGAGCCCGTCGAGCTTGCACCGGGCGCAGCGGGTCCGGGCGGCGAGCGGCTCGTGGGCTATCTGATCTGCTCGCGTTACGACACCGTGTGGCACGTGATGAACGTCGCCGTCGACCTGCACCGTCAGCGTATGGGCCTGGCCTCACGGCTGCTGGCCGAGCTGTACACGCGCGTCGGCGACGAGCAGGCACGATTCACCCTGGAGGTGCGCCGCTCCAACGCCGTGGCGATCCATCTCTACGAGCGCGAGGGCTTCCGCGCCGCCGGCACCCGCCGTCGCTACTACCAGGACAACGGCGAGGACGCTCTGGTGATGTGGCGCACGCCAGCCACCCGTGCCGGGTCGCTGGAGGACGTGCCCAACCCCGGACCGGTATGAGCATCCTGGCGCTGGAGACCAGCTGCGACGACACGTGCGCGGCGGTGATCGACGAGCACGGACGCATCCTGGCCAACGTGATCTCCTCGCAGACCGCCCACGAGGACTTCGGCGGCGTCGTGCCGGAGATCGCCTCGCGCCATCACCTGGAGCTGGTCAACGCGATCGTGCGCCGCGCGCTGGACGTCGCCGGAGTCGAGCTGGACGACGTGCGCCTGATCAGCGCGACGCAGGGTCCGGGCCTGGTTGGCGCGCTGCTCGTGGGGCTGTCCACCGCCAAGGCACTGGCTGCGGCACGCGAGCTGCCGTTTGCGGCGGTCGACCACCTGCAGGGCCACGTCGCCGCGAACTTCCTCGTCGGCGACGACGGCGACGGGGCCTTCGAGCCGCCCTTTGTCTGTCTGATCGCCAGCGGCGGGCATACGCTGCTCGCGCACGTGCGCGAGCACGACGGCTTCGAGGTGCTCGGGCGGACGCTCGACGACGCCGCCGGCGAGGCCTTCGACAAGGGTGCGAGGATGCTCGGCCTGGGCTATCCGGGCGGCGCGGCGCTCGAGCGCCTGGCGCGCGGCGGCGACCCGCAGGCGTTCGTCTTTCCGGGCTCGCGCGCCGCGCGCTCACGCGGCGGGCGCGGCGCGCACCGCCAGGCCTTTGCCGCGGGACTGGACTTCTCCTTCGCGGGCCTGAAGACGGCGCTGCTGTACAAGCTGCGCGAGCTGCCCGAAGGACAGGCCGACGAGCGTGCCGCCGATCTTGCGGCCTCCTATCAGGCGGCGATCGTCGACAGCCTGACCGAGCGAGCAGAGCGCGCGCTGGCCCAGGTCGGCACCGAGCGCCTGGCGGTTGGCGGCGGCGTCGCGGCCAACGGGCCGCTGCGCGAGCGCCTTGGCGAGCTCGGCGTCGAGCTGCACGTTCCCGCGCGCGTGCTGTGCACGGACAACGCGGCGATGATCGCCAGTGCGGCGCGCTACGGCGAGCAGCTGGCGTACCCGCGATATCTGGGCCTCGACGCTTATGCCACGGGCGAGCGAGCGCGATGAGCGAGCTGGTCGTCTACACCCGCCCAGCCTGCCACCTGTGTGTCGAGGCGATGTCCGATCTGCGGCGGTTGCAGGGCGAGCTCGGGTTTGCGTTGCGCGAGTGCGACATCGACGGCGACGACGCGCTGCTGCGCGCGTACTTCGAGCGCATTCCGGTGATCGCGCTCGACGGCGAGGAGCTGTTCGACTTCTATGTCGACGAGGCGGCCCTGCGAGAGCGTCTAGAGTCACGACGATGACCTACGGAGAAACGACGACGCCCGCGCGGGAGGTCTCGCTGGACGGCGCGGCCTCCTCCAGCGAGCGGCTTTCGCTGGGCGTTGCGGCCCGACTTTCGCGCTACCTGCAGGTGCTCACGCAGGCCAAGAAGATGGGCAAGGAGACGATCTCCTCCCAGGAGCTGTCGGACTACACGCACGTCAACTCGACGCAGATACGCCGCGATCTCTCGGGATTCGGCAAGTTCGGCAAGCGCGGCGTCGGCTACAACGTCGAGGCGCTGGTTTCGCAGATCCGCAAGATCCTGCGCACGGCCGGACAGCACAACATCGCGCTGCTCGGCGCCGGCCACCTCGGTCAGGCGATCGCCTCCTCGGACATCTTCGCCGACCACGGCTTTCGCGTGGTGGCGATCTTCGACGTGGATGACGGCAAGGTCGGCTCCAACGTCGGCAATCAGGTCGTCCGCCATACGAGCGAGCTGCGCCAGATGGTCGAGGACGAGGACATCGTCGTCGGCGTGCTGGCGGTGCCGACCAACGCCGCGCAGGGCCTCGCCGACGAGCTCGTCGAGGCGGGCGTGAAGATCATCTTCAACTACTCCGAGTCGCTGCTGCTCGTGCCGCCGGAGGTGACGGTGCACACGTCCAGCCCGGCAGTCGATCTGCTGTACGCGCTGTACTTCTATCTGACCTAGAGAAAGCTGAAGCGTCACCTTCGCCGAGCGACTGTCCGTCACCCGCCGCACCGACGTAAATCGCAGGAAGCAAGAGCTCCGCCGCCATGACCAGCCTGGACCTAGACCTAGCTGCCGAGACGTTCGCCGAGGCGCGCGACTTCACGGTCGGAGTCGAGGAGGAGTTCTCGATCCTCGACCCGCAGACGCTGGACATGCTGCCGCGTTTCGAGCAGCTGCGCGACGCCGCCGCCAACAGCGACCCGTCGCTGCACGAGCACATCACCGGCGAGCTGATCTCCTCGGAGATCGAGATCATCTCCGGCGTCGGCGCTGATCTGCACGACGCCCTGGCGCGCCAGCGCGACATGCGCAGGCGCTTGTTCGCGTTCGCGGCCGAGCAGGGCGTTGCGCTCGGCGCCACCGGAACGCATCCGTGGGCCGACTATCGCGAGCAGCCGATCATCGACACCGAGCACTACCGCCGCGTGGAGGAGGGACTGAAGTACGTCGCCTGGCGCAACAACACCTTCAGCCTGCACGTGCACCTCGGCGTGCGTGACCTCGATCGCGCGGTGCGCGTGTGCGATCGCCTGCGCCCGGTGATTCCGCTGCTGCTGGCGATCTCCGCCAACTCGCCGTTTCTCGACGGCCGCGACACCGGGCTGCACTCGGCGCGCACGCAGAGCTTCACCAAGAGCTTTCCGCGCTGCGGCGTGCCCGACGCCTTCGGCGGCTGGTCAGCCTACCGCGAGTACATCGAGTTCCTCATCCGCACCAAGTCGATCGTCGAGTTCACGCAGGTGTGGTGGTCGGTAAGGCCGCATTTCAGCTTCGGCACCGTGGAGATGCGCATCTGCGACGTGCAGGCCACCGCCGGCGAGTCCGATGCGTTGGCCTCACTGATCGCCGCGTGCATCGCGCAGGCCACGCGCGACGTCGACGAGGGCGTGCCGTTTGACGAGCTCGCGCCACGGCTGATCGAGGAGAACATGTGGCGCGCAATCCGCTTCGGCCTGGACGGGCGGCTGCTCGACCTGCAGCGCGCCGAGGAGTACCCGGCGCGCCAGGCGATCGAGCGCCTGGCGGCGTGGACCGAGCCGATCCGCGCCGAGCTGGGCATCGAGCTGAACTTCCCTGAGCGAAACGGCGCGCAGCGCCAACGCCAGCTGATCGAGACGGGCGCCACGCGCGAGCAGGTCTTCGCGGCGTCGGTCGCGGAGACCCAAGAGAGCTATTCCCAGGAGGTCAAGGTATGAGCAGCGATCCAGGTGGCCCGTCAGGCGGCCCCGGCACGGCCGGGGCGGGCGGCGCGCAGCCCAGCGAAGAGGAGCTGCGCGCGGCCTACGAGGCCGAACTCAGCCGCATCACCAGCGCCGACATGATGCTTCAGGCAGCCGTCTCGCTGCTGAACATCGCCAGCTTTCGCCTGGCCCCGCCAGCCGGCGGCGCGGCCACGGCGCCCGCCGATCGTGCAGGCGATCTCGCCCAGGTACGCGATGCGATCGACGGCGTGCGAGCGCTGCTGGAGATTCTCGAGCGCAGCGTGCCCGGCGAGCTCGCGCCGCTGCGAAACGCGCTCTCGCAGCTGCAGATGGCCTATGCGCGCGAGATGCAGGCAAGCGGCGCCGAGCCGGCGCCGGGCGCGGGCGCGCCGGCTTCGAGCGAGGGCACGCCCGCCGGCACGGGAACAGCAGAGCAGAAGCCCGGCGCGGCCGATTCGCCGTCCGAGGGTCAGCCGCCGGGCGATCAGGGCTCGCCGGGCCCCGGCCCGGCCGAGTCCAGCGGGAGGCTGTGGGTGCCCGGGCGCTGAGGGCGCCGGAGCGCGCAGGCTCGCGCGCCCGGCATATTTCCGGTGGGCGCGATAGACTGCGCGCGCGTTTGCACCGGGTAGGCGCTCGTCCCGAGCACCCGGGCGACAAATGTGCGCGCGACGATCCTCGCGCGGCACGCCAATCAGACCGCGGAGGATTTTCAGTTGAGTAGCTTTCTGACGAACCATGGGGTCGTCGTCGCCCTCGTTTGCGCGGCATGCGCCGTTGTCTACGGCCTGTTCACGACGCGCACGCTGCTGGCGCTCTCGCCGGGCAACGAGAAGATGCAGGGCATATCGCTGGCCGTCCAGCAGGGCGCGCGCGCCTATCTGAACCGCCAGTACGCGACGATCGCCGTCGTCGGCGTGGTGCTGTTCGTGGCGCTGATCTTCATCCAGAACATCGCTGTTGCAGGTGGCTTCTTGATCGGCGGGCTGCTCTCGGGCTCCACCGGTTACATCGGCATGAACGTGTCGGTGCGCTCCAACGCGCGTGTCGCCGAGGCCGCGCGCTCGGGCGTCTCGCCTGCGCTGCAGGTGGCCTTCCGCGGTGGCGCGATCACCGGCCTGCTGGTCGTCGGGCTGGCGCTGATCGGCGTCGCCGGCTACTACGGCGCGCTCACCTCGATCTTCAACGACAGCCCCAAGACGGCGGTCGATGCGCTCGTCGGGCTCGGCTTCGGTGGCTCGCTGATCTCCGTGTTCGCGCGACTGGGCGGCGGCATCTTCACCAAGGCGGCCGACGTCGGCGCCGATCTGGTCGGCAAGGTCGAGGCGGGGATCCCCGAGGACGACCCGCGCAACCCGGCGACGATCGCCGACAACGTCGGCGACAACGTCGGCGACTGCGCCGGCATGGCGGCGGACCTGTTCGAGACCTACGCGGTGACGGCCGTCGCGGTGATCCTGCTCGGCGTGCTGACCTTCCACGAGGCCACCAAAGTCGCGCTCTACCCGCTGGTGATCGGCGGCGTGGCGATCATCGCCTCGATCATCGGCACCTACGCGGTGCGCACCAAAACCGACAACGTCGAGCGGGCGCTGCTGCAGGGCCTGCTCGTCTCCGGCGTGATCGCGGCCGGCGCCTTCGCGCCGGTGACGTACTGGCTGATGCACAGCCTCAGCTTCAAGGTCGTCGGTGACGTCGTCAACCCGCCGGTCTGGTGGCACCTGTACCTGTGCTCGCTGATCGGCATCGCCGTCACGGCGCTGCTGTTCGGACTGACGGAATACTACACCTCGACGCGCTTCTCGCCGGTGAAGAAGACGGCCCAGGCCTCGATCACCGGCCACGCCACGAACATCATCCAGGGCTTCTCCTCGGGACTGCAGGCGACGGCGCTTCCGGCGATCGTGATCGTGCTCGGCATCCTCGGCGCGTGGAAGCTCGCGGGGGGTGGCGTGACCGGCATCTACGGCATCGGCGTCGCCGTGATGGGCCTGCTTTCGCTGACCGGCCTGATCGTCGCGCTGGACGCCTTCGGTCCGATCACCGACAACGCCGGTGGCATCGCCGAGATGGCCGAGCTGCCCGAGGACGTCAGGAAAGTGACCGACCGCCTCGACGCGGTCGGCAACACGACCAAGGCCGTCACCAAGGGCTATGCGATCGGCTCGGCGGTGCTCGCCGCGGTCGTGCTGTTCGCCGGCTTCCAGAAAGAAATCGAGGACAAGGTCGGGCACGCGATCTCCTTCGGCATCAACGAACCTCCGGTGCTGATCGGCCTGCTGCTCGGCGGCCTGATGGTCTGTCTGTTCGCATCGCTGTCGATCGAGGCCGTCGGCCGCGCCGGCGGCGCGGTCGTCGAGGAGGTGCGCCGCCAGTTCCGCGAGCACCCGGGGATCATGGACTACACAGAAGAGCCGGACTACGCGGCCTGCGTGGACATCGTCACCAAGACGGCCCAGCGCGAGATGATCCTGCCATCGCTGCTGCCGATCGTGCTGACGCTGATCATCGGGCTGATCGATCAGCAGGCGCTGGGTGGGCTGCTGATCGGCGTGATTGTCGTCGGCTTCTTCTTCGCCGTGATGATGACCGCGGGCGGTGGTGCGTGGGACAACGCGAAGAAGCTCATCGAGGATGGCGCGTTCGGCGGCAAGGGCTCTGAAGCGCACGCCGCTTCGGTCACCGGTGACACCGTCGGCGATCCCTTCAAGGACACGGCCGGGCCGGCGATCAACCCGATGATCAAGGTGGCCAACATCGTGGCCATTCTGATCATCCCGCTGATCACCTGAGACCTGCCGGGCATCGCGCTCCGCGCGTCGGACGGAGCGACGATGCCGGCACACAGCTACAGCCGACCCCTAAGCTCAGCGTGAGATGACCGGACGACAGGTGCATCGCTCGGGCACGCTCGTGTTCTCCGTGCTGATGGTGGCGATCGGCGTGGCGCTGATCGCGCAGGTGCTCAGCGGCGACGGCGGCGTGCTCTCGGCTCGGCTGCTGCTCGGCGTGCTGTTTCTCGCCGCGGGTATCGCGCGGGTCTATCTCGAGCGAAAGCGCGGGGGGCAGGCTTGAGCGACGACGTCGACACGCCCGAGCCCGGCTCGCCGCAAGGCCCAGAGGGATCGACGCCGCCCGCGGAGGACGAGGGTTACGCCGGCGCGCGGTCGCGGCGGTCCTCACGTGCACCCAAACTGCAGTCTGAGCTCGGCCGCGCCGAGGCCGAGCGGATCGCGCTGCAGATCTCCGCGCGCTCGCTTTCGACCGTGCGCCGCAGCGTCGGCTCGCCGCTGCTGTTTGCGATCGTCTACACGCCGCTGGCCAGCGCGATCTACTTCTCGTTGGGAGTCATCTCCGGACACGCGCTCGGGCTCACGCCGCTGGTATTTCTGATCGCGGCTGGCCTGTTCGCGCTGACGGCGATGACCTACGCCGAGGGCGCCTCCCAGCACCAGGAGCGCAGCGGCTCGACGGTGTTCGCTCGCTACGCCTTCAACGAGCTGATCAGCTTCGTGGCCGGCTGGGCGATCCTGCTCGACTACATCATCCTGATCGCCGTCACCTGCTTCTCGGCAACGCAGTATCTGAAGGTCTACTGGAGCCCGCTCGGACACAGCGCCGAGTCGCTCGGGCTGGCGCTCGTGTTCATCGCGATTGTCGTGCTCGGCAACATCCGCGGTTTCGGCTGGCGACGCTCGCGACGGCTGGCCGCGCTTGTCGTCGGCGACCTCGCGCTGCAGGGGCTGATCGTCGTGCTCGGGCTGATCCTGTTCTTCAACCCGCACACGCTGCTCGACCCGATTCACCTGGGCAGCGCGCCGACCTGGTCGGATCTGGTGTTCGCGTTGACAATCGCCGCGATCTCCTTCACCAGTCTGGAGTCCGCCGCGGGGCTGGCGGGCGAGGTGCACATCAGCGGTGGCGCGCTCAAGCGCCTGGTCGGCACGGGCACGGCCATCGTCGTGGTCGTCTACGTCGGCATTGCGCTGGTCGCGGTGACCGCACTGCCGGTGCACGACGGCCATACGCAGCTGGCGACGCGCTTTCTCAACGACCCGGTCGTCGGCCTGGTCTCGCACATGCATCCGCACTGGCTGGCGCAGACGCTGCGCTATGTCGTGGCAGGCCTGGCGGCGCTGACGCTGGTCGCCGCGGCCAACTCGGCGATGCTCGGCCTCTCGCGCCTGGCCTACTCGCTGTCGACCAACCGCCAGATCCCCAGCGGGCTCGGCCGCCTGCACCCGCAGCGCTCGACGCCATACGTGCTGATCATCCTCGCCGGCGTGATCGCCGCCGGCCTGGTCGTGCCCGAGGACCTCGACTTCCTGGTCGGCATCTACGCCTTCGGCGCGCTGCTGGCGTTCACGATCGCGCACGTCTCGGTCGCGCGCCTGCGCTTCACCGATCCAGAGGGGGTGCGGCCGTACCGCATTCCGCTGTCGGTGGGCTTTCGCGGCGCCAGCCTGCCGCTCCCGGCGGTGCTCGGCGCCGTCGTATCGGGCGCCGGCTGGGTGGCGCTGATGATCCTGCACGACCCGGCACGCTATGTCGGGCTGGGCTGGATGTTCGTCGGGCTGGCCATGTATGTGATCTACCGGCGCGCTGACGAGGCGCCGCTGCTGCGCCGCGTGACCGTGGCGCCGGAGGTGCTGCGCGCGGACCCGCCTCGTGAAAGCGACTACGGCTCGATTCTCGTGCCGCTGTTCGGCACGAGCCTGGACGAGGACATCGTGCAGACGGCCGCGCTGCTGGTCTCCGGCGAGCAGACCGATGAGGCGGCGATCGACGAGGCCACGATCGAGGCGGTGTGGATCTTCGTGATCCCGATGTCGCTACCCCTCGACGCGCGCCTGCCCGAGGCGCAGATCAAGGAAGCCCGTCAGGCGCTCGCGCGTGCGAAGGCGGTGGGAGAGGAGTACACCGGCGTGCAGGTCGCCACAGCGACCGTACGCACCAGACGTGCTGGCTTTGCGATCGTCGACGAGGCAAAGCGCCGCGGCGTCGAGGCGATCGTGCTCGGCGCGGAGGAGCCCTCGCTGATCCGCGGCGGCGCGCGCCTCGGTGGGCGCGGCGGCCCGTTGGAGAACTTCGTCGGCGACGTCACCAAGTATGTGATCGGCAAGGCGGACTGCCGCGTGATCGTGACGGCGCCCGCTGCCGGCGAATCGGCGGCCGAGCGCCGCTCCAAGCTCGCGCCGGCCGGCTCGTGAGTCAGATCCCCGGCGTTGCGTGACGCCGCGCATCGACTAATCTCCGGCGCATGTTCGTGATGATCGTTGGCGCCGGCCGCGTCGGCTCCGCCGTCGCCAAGTCGGCGCTCGCCGCCGGCCACGAAGTCTCGGTGCTCGACGAGGACCCGCTGTCGCACGAGCGCCTGGACGCGGGGCAGACGGCGAGCTGGGAGGACGCGGGCGGTCAGTTCACGGTCGGCACGGCGCTTGAGATCGATGCATTGATCCAGGCGGGCATCGAGCGCGCAGAGGTGTTCATAGCCTCCACAGACGGCGACAACACCAACCTGATCATCGCCCAGATCGCTCAACGCCGATTCGGTGTGGAGCGCGTGATCGTGCGCGTGATGGACCCGGCGCGCGCCAGCTGGTACGGCGAACAGGGCCTGCACACGATCTCTCCGACCAAGCACGCGATCGAGATGTTCGAGCACGCGCTCGAACCCGAGCCCGCCTGAGCCGTGTACGCGATCATCGTCGGAGCCGGCAAGGTCGGACGCAACCTCGCGCGAGAGCTGATCGACAAGGGCCACGAGGTCACGCTGATCGAGTCCTCGCGGCCGCGCTACCTGGCCATCGAGGAAGAATTCGAGCACTCCGTCGAATATGGCGACGCCACCGAGCTGTGGGTGCTGGAGCGCTCGGGCATCCAGCGCGCCGACCTGGTGATCGCGGTGACCGGAGACGACGAGGACAACATGCTGGTCTGCCAGGTCGCCAAGGAGAAGTACCTGTGCGATCGCATCATCGCGCGCGTCAACAACCCGCGAAACCACGACCACTTCCGCCTGCTCGGCATCCAGCCGGCCGTCTCGGCTACCGACCTGATCCTGCGGCTGATCGAGCACGAGGTGCCGCGCTACGGGCTGGTGCACCTGCTGGCGCTCGAAGAGGAGCGCCTGGAGATCATCGAGCTCGAGGTCTCAGCCGACGCGCCGACAGTCGGTGAGGCCGTCTCGGACATCAACCTGCCGGAGGGCAGCCTGATCATCTCGGTGCTGCGCGGCGGCTCGGGATTCGTGCCCAAGGCCGACACGGTGATCGAGGCCGGCGACGAAGTGCTGCTCGTGCTCGACCCCGGCCTGGAGGAGGCGATCACGGCCTACTTCGCGCCGAACGGGCACGAGGTCGTCAGCTAGCGTCGGGGGCCGCCTGCCGCCCGGCTCCCGCCGGCGCTCGGCGCACCGACCGGTCGAGGCGTCGGCGAGGTTCCTGGCGAGAGCTCCAGGGATCGTTTGGCTATCCTTTTGCCAGTCACGGTCCGGGATAGTCCAATTGGCAGTGACGCCCGGTTCTGGTCCGGGAGATTGGGGTTCGAGTCCCTGTCCCGGAGTTGCGTAAGGCCCCGCTCGGACAGTTCGTAGTGCTCGCCGCGCTTGTGCTGGCCGCCTGGGCCGCCCTGGCCGCGGCCACGCCCGCACACGGTCACGCTGTGGGGCCGCAGCCAGTTCAGCGCCAAGACGCACGCCGGCTTGGAACTGCTGCAGCGGATGAGCGAGCGCGTCGCCGGCTGAGGTCAGCCCGGCGGCTTCCCGCTCGGGTCGGCAGCCTTCACGGCGGCGACGTGCTCCGCGGTGATCTTGCCGTCGGACGGGACGAGCGGGTGGTGCACGTGGCACAGCCGGTAGTGGCCGTAACGGAAGCGACCGCGACGAAAGCAGCCCTTGCGATGGCAGAACAGCATTGAGACGACGCCGCCGATGCCGATCAGGCTGATGACGCCGACGATCAGCCCGATCCATTCCGCGTGCGAAGTCGTGAACGGCAGCGACGTGGAGACGGACACGCGGGGATCCTACGCGGCCGACGAGCGGCGAGGTAAAGCTCTCAGGCCGCGGCCTGCGCGGCCCAGTCTCGATACAGCTCGTAGTAGCGGCCCTCGGCGGCGATCAGCTCGTCGTGCGTGCCCTGCTCGGCGATGCGGCCGTGCTCGAGCACGACGATGCGTCCGGCCTGACGGATGGTCGACAGGCGGTGGGCGATGACGATCGATGTGCGCCCGGCGAGCAGGCGACGCAGACCCTGCTCGATGCGCGCCTCGGAGTGCAGGTCGACGTTGGAGGTGGCCTCGTCGAGCACGAGAATGCGCGGGTCGGCGACGAGTGCGCGAGCGAAGGCCAGCAGCTGGCGCTGGCCGGCAGACAGCTGCGTGCCGCGCTCGCCGACTTCGGTGTCATAGCCGCTTGGCAGGTCGGCGATGAACTCCTCGGCGCCGACGGCGGCGGCTGCGGCGCGGATCTGCTCGGCGGTCGCGTCGGGGCGCCCGAAGGCGATGTTCTCGGCGACGGTGCCGGAGAAGAGGAAGGCCTCCTGCGGCACGATCCCCATCTGCGAGCGCAGCGAGCTCGAGGCGACTTCGCGCAGGTCGTGGCCGTCGACGAGCACGGCGCCGGA
>DATARK010000088.1:0-3841 GCA_036264175.1 Solirubrobacteraceae bacterium | reverse complement strand
CGCCGAGCTGCGAATGGTCTCTTGATAGGGCACTCGCGGCGGCTGCAGGCTGACCTCCACGCCGAAGCGATCGCGCAGCCTGTCTACGACCACTTCGACGTGCACCTGCGACAGCCCGGCGACGATCTGCTCGCCGGTCTGCGGGTCACGGTGCAGGTCGATCGTCGGGTCCTCCTCCTGCAGGCGGCGCAGCGAGGTGAAGACCTTCTCCTCGTCGCCGCGGCTCTTGGGCTCGATCGCGAACGCCATGACCGGCGCCGGCAGCTTCAGGCGCGGCATCTCGATCGGCTCGTCGCGGTCGGCCAGCCAGTCTCCGGCGCGCGTCTGTTTGAGCTTGGCCACCGCGCCGATGTCGCCCGGACCGAACTCCTGCACGTGGCGCACCTCCTTGCCGGCGAACACGAGCAGCTGACCGATGCGCTCCTTGACGTGCTGGTGAGTGTTCAACACGTGGCTTTCAGCCGGCATCACGCCCTGATAGATGCGCATCAGGTTGATCCGTCCGGCATATGGATCGGCGCGTGTCTTGAACACGTAGGCAAACAGCTCGGCGTCCTCGTCGGGCGCAAGCTCGATCTCGCCGACGGTCAGCGAGCCGTGCTTGACCGGCGAGGGCAGATCCTCGACGATCGCGTCGAGCAGGCGCGTCGTGCCAAGGTTGCGCGTCGCCACGCCGCACACGACCGGGAAGATCTTGCCGTGGTTGGTGCCCTCCTTGAGCGCGCCGACGATCTCCTCGTGGGAGATGCTCTCGCCCTCCAGATAGCGCTCCATCAGCGCGTCTGAGACTTCGCAGACCTCATCCATCAGCTTCTCGCGGTACTCCTGCGCGCGCTCTGCCAGCTCCTCGGGGATCGGGATCTCTTCAGCGGCGCCACGCTCGGCAGTGGACTGTGAGCGGAAGGCCTTCATGTCGACCAGGTCGATCACGCCCTCGACGTCCTGCTCGGAGCCGATCGGGATCTCGGTGGCGACGGCATGCGGGCCGAATGCGCGCTTGATCTGCTCCAGCGTGCGGTAGAAGTCGGCGCGCTCGCGGTCGAGCATGTTCACGAACAGCATGCGCGCGATGTCGAGCTCGGCGGCGCGCGCCCACAGGCGAGAGGTCGAGACCTCCACGCCCATCACGGCGTTGACGACGAACACCGCCGACTCGCACACGCGCAGAGCGCCCAGCGCGTCGGCGACGAAGCTCGGCTCGCCCGGCGTGTCGAGCAGGTTGATCTTTCGCTGCTGCCATTGAAATGAGCTCAGCGACGCCGAGATCGACATCTGGCGCGACTGCTCGTCGGGATCGGAGTCCGACACGGTGCTCGCGTCGGGGACCGCACCCAGCCGGCCCGTTGCTCCGGCCTCGAACAGCAGCGCCTCATGCAGCGAGGTCTTTCCCGCGCCGCGATGGCCGACAAGGGCGACGTTGCGAATCCGATCCGCCCGCAGGCGGTCTGAAGTGGGTCGCATGCGATCTCCTCTCTAGCTGTGCGCTCACCATACCGACGCGCGCAGCCGCGCGCCAGACCGTCTGGCAGCCTGCACAGAGGTGCTCTCGACGGCGCTCAGGAGCGCGCGAACCAACGCTCGCTGCGGCTGGAGCCGAACTCGCGCTTCTCGACAACCAGCTCGCCCGAAGGCTCCTGAAAGACGCCGCTCGGCTTGGGGCCGGACATGAAGTCGACGTCCACGCGCCCGACGCGGCCGCCGCCGAACTCGATGTAGCAGGAGCCGCGTCCCTGATAGGCCGCGTCGGAGTCGTCGCCGCGGGCTTGTGCGATCAGCTGCTCGGCGACGATTTTCGCCGCGCCCTCGGCGAACACGCCCGCTTTGGGCACGCCGATCTGCGCGACGTCGCCGATCGCATACACGCCGTCAAAGCGCGTGCGCAACGTCGTCGGCTCGACCGGCACGTAGCCATCCTCGGCCAAGCCGCTCGAGAGCACCACGTCCGGCGCACGATGCTTGGGCACGCCGAGGAACAGGTCGTAGGGCTTCTCGCTGCCGTCGTCGTACTTCACGACACCGCGCTCGCCGTCCAGCGCGGTCACGCGCGCGTTGGGCGTAAAGGCGATGTCGCGCTCGACGAAGGCCTGTTCGAGCGCGCGCGACGTGTCCGGCGAGGGCGGCACGGGACTGGGCAACGGGATCGTGAAGGAGATCTGACAGCTCTGGCGCAGGCGCCGCGAGGACAGGTAGTCGTGCAGCAGCAGCGCCGTCTCGCTGGGCGCAGGTGGGCACTTGAAGGGAGCGCCACAGACGCCGATGACGGCGTGACCGCTGTGGAACTCGGGCAGGATCGTGGCCAGCCGTTCGGCGCCCTTGACCGAGTAGAACTCGTTGCCCGACGCTGCCAGGCCCGGTGTGGCATCCATGTCGTAATCGGCGCCCAGCGCGATCACCAGCACGTCGGCCTCGTGAACCTCGGCGTCTGTGGTCACGCGCTTGGCCTCGGCGTCGATCGCCGTGATCGTCTGGCGGCAGAAGCGCACGCCCGGCTTGACGATCTCGCTGTAGGGCTGGCGAACGTCGGTGGCCTGCTCGCGGCCGAACATCACGTCGAGCTTGGCAAAGCCGAACACGAAGGCCTCGTTCTTGTCGATCAGCGTCAGCTCGACGCCGTCTCCGAGGGCCTCGGACAGCATCGTCGAAAGCTCCAGCCCGCCGAACCCCGCCCCCAGCACCAGTACGCGCATCTGCCGATCCTATGCGACGCGCTAGCGATCAGTCGTCAAAGGACTCCTCCTGCATGCGCGAGCGCAGGCGCAGGACGGCCTTGGTGTGCATCTGCGAGACGCGCGACTCGGTCACGCCGAGCACCTCGCCGATCTCGCGCAGCGTCAGGTTCTCGTAGTAGTAGAGCGCGATCACGAGCTTCTCGCGCTCGGGCAGCTTGGCGATCGAGTCGGCGATGCGGTCCTTGAGGTCGCCGACGTCCAGCGAGCGCGCCGGATCGGGCGCGTTGGGATCCTCGATCGTGTCCATCAGCGAGACCTGGTCGCCGCTCGAGTCCGACACGCTCCACAGCTCGTCCAGCGCGACCATCGAGGAGTGCGAGATCGCCAGCAGCGACTCGTTGAGTTCGTCGACCGTGATGCCGATCTCGTCGGCGATCTCCTGATCGGTCGGCGCGCGCTGCAGTGTGTTCTCGAGCTTGGCGTTGGCGCGCTCGACCTCGCGGGCGCGGGCGCGCACGCTGCGCGGAACCCAGTCCATCGAGCGCAGCTCGTCGATGATCGCGCCCTTGATGCGCATGATCGCGTAGGTCTCGAACTTGATGTCGCGGGAAAGGTCGAAACGCTCGATTGCGCTGATCAGGCCCACGAGGCCGTAGGAGATCAGGTCGGCCTCCTCGACGTGCGGAGGCAGCCCGGCGGCTGTGCGCCCGGCTACGTACTTGACCAGCGGCGAGTAGGCGACCACGAGCCGCTCACGGACGCGCATGTCGCCGTCAGACTTATATCGCCGCCAGAGTTCCCGCAGCTCGATCGGTTTGACATTGGTCTCCAGGGTGGCTTCCCCTTGTATCAGGCCCGAGGATGGCTGCGCTCGTAGGCGCTTCGTAGTCGTGCGGACTCTACCCGAGTGTAAATCTTGGTGCTGGACACGCTGGCGTGGCCCAGCAGCTCCTGGATGCTGCGCAGGTCCGCGCCGCCGTCGAGCAGGTGCGTCGCGAAGCTGTGTCTGAGCGCATGCGGCGATATATCGCCTCCACCACGCTCGGCGACGGCGCCGCCGCGGGCAGTCCACGTGCGCAGGCGCCGGCGCACGTCGCTCGTGCCAAGCGGGCGCCCTGTCTTCGAGAGGAACAGCGTCTCGGCGGCCTGCGCAGCGGCGCCCTGATGCGCGG
>DATARK010000046.1:0-34517 GCA_036264175.1 Solirubrobacteraceae bacterium | reverse complement strand
CAGCTCGCTGCGCCAGTCACTCCGCGCGCTGGCCGGCTGACGCCCCGTCGCCTGGCCCGACCGTCGTCGGCGGCTCGCCGATCGTCTCCTGCGCCTCATCCTCCTCGCGCTCGCGCTCAGACTGCGACTCGGCGCGGATGTCGCGCCAGGTCAGGCCCTCGCCGAGCAGCGCCGGAATTCCCAGCGCCAGCGCCGTCAGCACCTCGACCGCCTGCAGGATGATCCCGTAGGCCAGGCCCGGGCCGCCGCCGACGCCGTAGGCGGTCAGCACGACCAGGCAGGCGGCTTGGAAGACGCCCACGTTGGACGGCGTCGCCGGCAGGATCGCCGAGACGTTGACCGCCAGCAGGATCGCCGCGGCGGCCGCCAGGCCGGTCTCGTGCTGCAGATCCAGCGAGAGCAGCACCATGTAACAGGCCAGCCACTGAAGCGCCCATGCCGCCAGCTGCGCGGCGATCGCAGTGCTGCCGAAGCGCGGCCGTGCGAACACGATCAGCCCGCGCCGCGCCAGCGCGAGCATGCCCGCCAGCGCATTGGCCCAGCGTGCAATGCGCTCAGAGCGTGCCCTGCGCCCGAGCGCCAGCAGACGCGGACCGGCGACGACCAGTCCGCAGATCAACAGCGGTATCGCGATCGCCGTGGCGATGCCCGCCGGATGGCCGCTCAGCAGCGGCACGCTGGTGAACGTCACCGCGGCCAGAATCGCCAGCGCGAGCAGGTTGATCAGCGTCTGTGAGAAGACCGTACCCGCGACGATCGGAATCTGGCGACGGTTGGAGCCCTGCAGGCGCCTGCTGAGCACGACCACGCGCGTCGGCTCGCCGATGCGGCCCGGCACGACCGCCGAGGCCATCACGCCGATCATCGTCGCGCGCGTCACCGCCGGCCAGGGAATCTTCGTCTCCGGCAGCGCCGCGCGCAGCGTTTGATGCCAGGAGACAGAGCGCAGCACCAGCGAGCTTGCCATCAGCACCAGCGCGCCCGCGACCCAGCCCGGCTTGGCGTTGATCAGCGCGTGGCCGATGCGATGCAGGCCCAGGCGCGAGAGCGCGAACGCCAGCAGCCCCGCGAGCAGCAGCGCGGCGACGATCAGTCCGGTGCGTCTGTGCTGAGCCCATCTGCGAGCCGGCGGCGGCTTCTCCTCAGGGGCGCCCATCGTGCGGGGTCTATCAGAGTCGCCAAACGGTCCCGCGCGAGGCCACGGGCGGCCTGCGGCAACGAGCGCTGTACGGGCGCTCAGGCCGCGCCGCCGGTCTGCCGGGAGGCGACGCGCTCGGCGCCCGCCACGCGCGTCGTCGGCGTGCTGCGGTGCAGGTGTGCGACCGGCGCCGCCACCGGCACCACGCGCGCGCTGAGAATGGCGATGTCATCGCGCACGTGCTCGTCGAGCTCGACCAGCCCCAGCAGTGCGTCGATCGCCTCCTGGGCGCCCGTCGGCGAGCTGCTCTGAAGCTGCGCCACCATCTGCTCGGGCGTCACGGTGCGCGCCGGCGCGTGCGCCTCCAGCAGCCCGTCGGTGTAGAGCGCCAGCGAGTCGCCGAGCGACAGAACCGCCGAGGCCTCCTCGATGATCGGGTCGGCGAACACGCCCAGCAGCGAGCCGCGCTCGCCGAACTGCGCGGTCGCTCCATCGGCGCGCGCCAGCAGTGCCGCCGGGTGGCCCGCCGAGGCGACCGTAACAGCGAGGTCGCCGCCTCCATCGGGACGCACGTTGACTAGGATCGCCGTCGCAAAGCGGCCTTCGAAGTCCTGCTCGAGCATCACCCGGTTGACCTGCGCCAGCACCCTGCCGGGGCTGGACTCGTCACTGGCGTAGGCGACCGTGGTGTGGCGCAGAAAGCCCGTCAGCGCGGCCGCCTCGGCGCCCTTTCCGCAGACGTCGCCGACGACCAGCCAGCAGCTGTGCTCGTCGCCGAACACGTCGTAGAAGTCACCGCCGACTTCCGCGCCGGCGCCCAGCGGGCGAAAGAAGCTGGCCAGCTGCAAACCGGGGATCTCCGGCAGCACCGACGGCATCAGGCTGCGTCGCAGCGTCTGTGCCACGCGCGTGCGCTCGGCGTACAGGCGCGCATTGTCAAAGGCCATTGCCGCGCGGCCGGAGAGGTCTTCGAGCACAGCGAGCACTTCGCGTCCGTAGCGTGCCCCGTTGCCGACGTGCAGGAAAGAGATCGCGCCGTGCGTGCGTCCGCGCGCGACCATCGGGAACACCGCCGCCGAGCTGTACCCCGCGCTGCGCATGAAACGTTGGTGATCGTCGCTCTGCGCCGCGTGTGCCAGCTCGCCGTCGTCGCTCAGGTCATCGACCACCACCGGCTCGCCCGACGTCAGCGCCAGCGCCACCGGATGGCTGTCCGCCAGGTCGAGAGGCTGGCGCCGGCGCAGCTCTTCGACGCCGATCGCCACATCCGCGTCGACCGCCGCCGCGACGGTCGTCGTCCCGCGACCATCGCGGCCGAGCAGGTCGATCACGCACAGCTCGGCCAGCTCGGGCACCGCCGCCCGCGCGAGGTTGCGCAGCGCCTCTGCCGGGTCCAGCGAGGTGTCGAAGGAGGCCGTCGCGTCGATCAGAAATTTCAGCCGGCGGCGGTGCTCGCGCATGCTGTTCAGCGCAAGATGGATGACGCCCGTGGTCATCACCGCGAGCACGATGCCCACCAGCGCGACCGCACCGAAGATCTCGGGCACCTGTTCGTAGGTCAGCGGCAGCAGGAACGCCACGAGCGAGGCGATCGACACGACGATGTAGCGCCCGCGCGGCTGAAAGCCCGCCGCGTGGCCGATCGCAAACAGGTAGATCAGCGCGAACGGGCTGCTCGCGCCGCCAGCCGAGGCGCACAGCACCGCGATCAGCACGACTCCCCACAGGTCGCCGGCGAACGCCAGCTTCAACCCGCCCCATTCGCGCTCGGCTGCCACAAACAGGCCCGCGGCGACGATCAGCGCGACGACTCCGACCGCCGCGACAGCCTCCGGCGCGCGCACGTGCGGAATCAACAGCGCCGTCGAGCAGAGCAGGCCGCCGAGCACGTACAGCCCGGCCTCGGCGTGGATCGCCGCCCGTACTTCGCGCTTGCTCAGAGTTGGGTTGCGCCTGGGCTCATGGGCCGGCGCCGCCGTTGATTTCGCTGCCTTGTCGGTCATCCTCGTTCTCCCAAACAACACGTCTCCAGCCCACAACCGTCCCCGATGAGCCGAATCGTCCAATTGCTGCTCACATCGTAAGCCCAAGTGGGCTGTAGTGTGAAATCCCGACGCCGTGCAAACGAGCGCCCGGCGCCTAGGCGGGCCGGTTGACCGGCGTCTCGCCGCGCGGGGCTTCGCGCCCGCGCTCGGCGTCGTCGGTGGCAAACGGCCGCAGGCCGTCGCGTATCCAGCCGGGCATGTCCGTCTTCTGCCAGCTGGCCGTCGAGACGCAGACGTGGCGCAGCGTTCCGCTCACCAGCAGCGACTGCTCGCGAACCACGTCGATCTGCGTGGTTATCGAGGTCGTGCCCAGTCGCGTCGGCTGCGCCTGCAGCTGCAGCTCGTCGTCGAAGCGCGCCGGTGCGCGAAAGGAGATCGACGCGTCCGCCACGACCGCGTCGATGCCGGTGTCGACCATCTCCTGCCACGGCCCGAGTGCCGCGCGCCACAGCTCGGTGAAGGCGACGTCGAAATACAGCAGGTAGTTGGCGTTGAACACGATGCCCTGCGGATCGCACTCGCCATAGCGCACGCGCAGTGGATGGGTGAAGGGCGGTGCCACGCGCCGCAGGCTAGCGTTGTGCCGCGGCCACGCGCAGGCGCCAGAGCGCCTTCTGCTCGTCCAGGCTCAAGAGCTTCCAGCGACGCGCGTCGGTCGACCACACCGAAACGCGTGCGTCGAGCACGCTGCGCAGCTCGCCCAGCGCGGCGATCGCCTCGCGCGCGCCAACGTCCTGCACCAGCACGCGGCCACCGAGCACGTCGACGACCTTGAAGCGCTGCTTGTCGCGCGGTGCCGGCGGCTCAGCGTCCTTTGCTGCGCGCTTGAACGTGACCGTCTGCAGCTCGCGCGGCTCACCGGCTGTGCGGTCGGCCTTCTCCAGCGGCGCCATGTGCGCGCCCGTGCCCTTGGTCTCGGTGTCCAGCACCCAGGTCTTTGCCATGCATTCAATCTAGCCCGCCGCAGGGGCTCACCAGGAGATCTCCGCCAGGCGCTCGGCGACGATGATGCGACCGGCCGCCTCGATCAGCGCGAGGTGCGAGAAGGCCTGCGGGAAGTTGCCCAGGTGGCGCCCGGTGCTCGTGTCGAACTCCTCGGCATACAGACCCAGCGGCGATGCCACGCGCAAGAGCTTCTCCATCAGGTCGCGCGCGCGCTGGCGCTCGCCGACGATTGTGAGGCCGGACACCAGCCAGAACGAGCAGATCAGAAAGCTGCCCTCCTTGCCCGACAGCCCGTCGTCGGTCTCCTCGGTGCGATAGCGCAGCACGAAGCCGTCCTCGGTGAGCTCGTCGGCGATCGCCAGCACGCTCGCGCGCAGCCGCTCGTCGCCGGCCGGCAGAAAGCCGAAGATCGCCGCGAGCAGGTTGGACGCGTCCAAGGCGTCGGTGTCGTAGTGCTGGCGCAGCACGCCCGCGCCGCTGAGGCCGTGCTCGAGCACGTCCTCGCGGATCTCCTCGGCTGTGGCCTGCCACAGCGCCTCGTGCTCGCTGTCGCCGCGCATCGCCGCCAGCTGTGCCGCGCGATCGAGCGCGACCCAGCACATCAGCTTGGAGGAGACGTAGTGGCGCGGCTCGCCGCGCGCCTCCCAGATGCCCTGGTCAGGCTGGCGCCACACGGCCGTGGCGCATTCGGCCTGGGCCTGCACGAGCGGCCACAGCCGGCGCGGCAGCCGCTGGCTGCGGCGTGTGTGCAGCAGGATCGAGTCCAGCGCGGCGCCGAACACGTCGTTCTGGCGCTGGTCGAAGGCGCCGTTGCCGACGCGCACGGGCCGCGCGCCGGCGTAGCCGGAGAGATCCTCGCGCGTGGACTCGCTGAGGTCGCGGCGCCCGTCGATCGCGTACATGATCTGCAGTGCGCCGTCCTCGTTGGTCTCCAGATCGGCGACGAACTGCATGAACTCCTCGGCCTCCCAGTCGAGGTTGAGGTAGTGCAGCGCCTTCAGCGTGAACGTCGAGTCGCGCAGCCAGGTGTAGCGGTAGTCCCAGTTGCGCTCGCCGCCGGGCGTCTCGGGCAGCGAGGTCGTAAGCGCCGCGACGGTCGCGCCCGTGGGCATGTACGTCAGCCCCTTGATCGCCAGCGCCGAGCGCTGGATCGCGTCGCGCCAGCGGTGGTCGGGTATGCGTGCACGATCGATCCAACTGCGCCAGAAGTGCGCCGTCGTCGCGAGCCTCGCGTTGGCCTCGTCCAGCGACTCGGCGCCGATCAGCTGCTCGGCCCAGGACAGCGAGCAGTAGATCTGCTCGCCCTTGGCCAGCACGTGTCGCCCACGCACGCGATCGCCCTCCACGCCGACCGTCAGGTCGCTCTGCAGGCGAATCGTCAGCTGCTCGCCCGCCTCGCCGTCGCCGCCGGTGGCGTCGGCGCGGTGGCCGTCCTCGGCGAGGCTCCAGCGTGCCGGCGTGCGCCCGTAGTCGAACACCGGCGCGCACGTCAGCTCCATCTCGACGTCGCCCTCGATGCACATGGCCACGCGCACGAGCAGGTGAGCCGCGTCTTCGTCGGCCGGCGGGCGCGTGTGCGGCGTGACCGTGTCCTCGCCTCGGCGCGGGCCGAGAATCAGCGCGTCGCGCACGATCGCCCAGCCTGTCGGCGTCTTCCACGTCGTCAGCAGAATGTTCGTGCCCGGCTCGTAGATGCGCGCCGAAGGCACGTTGACGCCGAACGGCGCGAAGCGAAAATCGCCGGCCTGGCGGTCCAGCAACGCGCCGAACACGCTCGGCGCGTCAAAGCGCGGCACGCACAGCCAGTCGATGCTGCCATCCGGCGCGATCAGCGCGCCGGTGTGGCAATCGGAGAGAAATCCGTACTCGGCGATCGGGGGAAAGGGCGAGGGCATCGCCGCGCTCTGCGGCGTCGGGGCCCCGCTCGTGCCTGCCGGCTCGCAGTTCATCGGCCGTAGCTTAGATGTGCCGTCGCCGCGGTCTGGGCTAGCTGCCAACGCGCAGCGCGTCCATCAGCAGCCTCAGCACGCGCCGCGCCCTGGCCGCCCACTGCTCGCCCTCGTCGGAGATCGTCCACACGGCGTTCATCGCCGTGAGCACGTCGTCGGCGGTCACGTCGTCGCGCAGCCTGCCGGTGGCGATGCCTGCGCCGAGCAGCGCACCGATCGCCGTGAGCAGCCGTTCGCGCGTGGCGGCGAATAGCTCCGATTGCGACGAGGCGACGGACTTCAGGGCCGCCGACAGCCCGCGCTCGGTCGCTGCATAGGCGATGAAACGCTCCATCCAGGCCTCCAGCGCCGCGTCGGCCGGCAGCTCGGCGAGCAGCTCGCCCGAGCACGCGCAGAGCGCGTCGACCTCCTTGCGATAGACGGCCTCGACGAGCGCCTCGCGTGTGGGAAAGTGACGGTAGAGCGTGCCGACGCCGACGCCCGCCGTGCGTGCGATCGACTCCAGCGCCACGCCGGACCCCTCCGCCGCGAAGCGGGCGGCGGCCGCGCGCACGAGCTTTTCGCGGTTCTCGCGCGCGTCGGTGCGCAGCGTGCGTGTGGGCTCGGCAGACGACATGAGTGGGGGAGAGCGAGCGGACGATACCTCCGCTTAGCACCCGGCGGAGGTCCAAACGGAGGATAGCTCCGCTTCAGGCTTTGGGCCGGACCTGCGCGTCCACGGGGCGGCTTGACGGCTTCAAGGCAACCAGACGATCCGTCGATGTGAGTCATAGTGCAGATTTCGCTGCCCGAGCTCAGATCGACCAGGCCCCTGCGGGGTGGGTCTCCGCTGGTCGTGCTCGCGCTCGCATTCGCCGGCCTGGCGACTCTGTTCAACGGAGCGCACGCCCTCGTCGGGTTTGGTGGCGCGGGACTGAACGACTTCTCCAGCGAGTGGGTTTACACGTCGATCGAGCTCGTCGCCGTGGGGCTCTGCTTCGCGCGCGCGCTGACGCGGCATGAGGACCGTGCGGCATGGCTGCTGATCGGCGCCGGACTGCTGGCATGGACGGCCGGAGACCTGGTGTGGACGCTGTGGCTCGACGACGTCGCCCACCCGCCCTACCCGTCGGTCGCCGACGGTCTATATCTGGCGCAGTATCCGGCCATGTACGTGGGCCTGTCGATGTTGATGCGCGCGCACTTCCGCCGGACCGGTGCCGCGGTGTGGCTCGACGGCCTGATCGTCGGGCTGACGCTGGCGGCGCTCGGCGCGGCGATCGTCTTTCCCGCTGTGCTGAGCACGACAGAAGGCGACGCCGCAGCGGTCGGCGTGAACCTCGCCTACCCGTTCGCCGACCTGCTGCTGCTGGTGTTCGTGGCGGTCGGTTTCGCGCTGTCCGGCTGGCGCCCGGGGCGGCAGTGGCTGTTGATCGGAGCGGCGCTCGCGGTCACCGCGATCGCCGACATGGTCTACGTCTACCAGGTGGCCAAGGGCACTTACGTCGAAGGCAACATCCTCGACACGCTGTGGCCGGGCGCGATGGCGTTGATGGCGCTGGCGGCCTGGCAGCCGGCGACGGCGCGTCGAGCGGCCAGCGGCGACGTGGCACGGCACACGATCATGCTGCCGACGGCCTTCGCCTTGGTCGCACTCGGGCTGCTGGTCGACGCCGCGGCGTCGGCGCACTCGCTGACGGGCCTGGCGGTCGTTCTGGCGACGCTGGCGCTGTTGGCTGCGGGCACGCGCGCAGGGCTGACCTACCTGGAGAACGTGCGCATGCTGCGATTGCAAACGCGCGATGCTACGACCGACGCGCTGACCCAGCTGGGCAACAGGCGACAGCTTATGAGCGACCTCGAGGCTGCGGTCTCGCGCGCACGGCGCAGGCAGCCATCGACGCTGGCGTTCTTCGACCTCGACGGCTTCAAGCGCTACAACGACAGCTTCGGCCACGGCGCCGGGGATGCGCTGCTGGTCCGCCTGGGCGCCGCGCTGGCCGGTGCGGTCGCGGGCAGCGGTACGGCTTATCGACTCGGCGGCGACGAGTTCTGCGTGCTGCTGTCCGGTGAGCTGGAGCGCGAGGACGATCGCATCGGCAGCGCGCAGGCGGCGCTGGCAGAGCGTGGCAAGGGCTTCGTCGTCACGGCCTCATGCGGCGTGGTGAAGCTGCCGCGCGACACGGACAACGTCAGCGCTGCGCTGAACCTGGCCGACGAGCGCATGTACGCCGACAAGTCCGACGGCGGGCGCTCGCGCGCTCGCGCGCAGACGGTGCTGATGCAGCAGAGCGTGCTGATGCAGCTGTTGACCGAGCGCGAGCCTAGCCTGCACGACCACGTCTGCGACGTCGGCCTGCTGGCCACCGAGATCGGCCGGCGGTTCGCACTGAACTCAGAGCAGCTCGACGAGCTGCGCCGCGCGGCCGAGCTGCACGATCTCGGCAAGCTGGCCGTGCCCGATCAGATCCTCAACAAGCCCGGGCCGCTCAGCGACAGCGAGTGGGCGCTGATGCGCCAGCACACAGTGATCGGCGAGCGCATTCTCAACGCCGCGCCGGCGCTGCGCCCGGTCGCGCGTTTGGTGCGCTCCAGCCACGAGCGCTGGGACGGCAACGGGTACCCCGACGGGCTCGCCGCCGAGGAGATCCCGCTCGGCTCACGCATCATCGCCGCCTGCGACGCGTATGACGCGATCGTCTCCGAGCGCGCCTACGACAAGGCACGCCCGCCCGAGGCAGCGATCGCCGAGCTGGTCGCGCACGCCGGCAGGCAGTTCGATCCCCAGGTCGTCGAGGCGCTGCGCGCGCACCTGCAGCAGCCGGCGACGCGCGCTTCGCTGCGGCCTGCGCGCAATGTCATCGCCGCCGCGTCGTCTCCTCTGCGCAGAAGCCGCGCGGAGGCCGGAGTGCGTGCGGCGGGAGGCTCGTCGGCGCAGTAGAGGGTGGGCAGCGGCGCGGCTCTAGGTCTGCGCGAGGAAGTCGCTGTTCAGCCAGGAGACGGTCGCCTGCATGCCGCTGACGTAGTCCACGCGCGGCTCCCAGCCGAGCACCTCGCGCGCGCGGCGGTTGCTGAAGTCCTGGTCTCGACCGAGCACGTGCACGGCCTGGCGCGAGAGCAACGGCGGCGCGCTCAGACCGGTGGTTCTGCGCAGCGCGCGATAGCCGTGCTCCAGCGAGAAGCCGATGCCGCTGGCCATCCAGTAGGGCAGGCTCCAGCGCACTCTGTCGCAGCCCAGGCCGTCGGCGAGGCCGTCGGTGAACTCGCGCCAGGTGACGCCGAGGCCGTCGGAGACGTTGAAGGCGTGGCCCGGTGCGTCCTCGTGCGCGAGGGCCAGCAGCGTCGCGTCCATCAGGTTGTCGACGTAACAGAGCCCGGCCACCGAGCGCCCGCGGTCGACGAGCAGCATGTTGCGCCCGCGCATCGCACGCGCGATCTCGCCGACGACCTCCTTGGAGCCGGGGCCGTAGACGGTCGCCGGGCGCAGGATGACGATCTCAAGCGGCTGCTCTGACTGCACGCGGCGCACCTCGGCCTCAGCCTCGCGCTTGGTCTGCGAGTACCAGTTGGAAAAGCGCGCGCCGGTCTGGCTCTCCTCGACGCTCGCCGAGCCCGGGTGACCGTAGACGTCGGTCGTGCTGAAGTGAACCAGACGCTCAACAGACGCGCCGACGCAGGCGTCGAGCAGGTTGCGCGTGCCGTCGACGTTGGCGGCGGTGATCTCCTGCTTGGTCGCCCAGTCGGACACGAGCGCGCCACAGTGAAGGACGTAGCGACAGCCCTGCACGGCGCGAGCCAGCGACGGCGGGCTCGTGAGGTCGCCCACGGCGATCTCGACGTCCAGATCGCGCAGTTGCGAGACGTCGCTGCTCTCGCGCACCAGACAGCGCACGGAGCGGCCTTCCTGCAGGAGGCGTCTGGTCAGACGCCCACCGATGAAGCCGCTGGCGCCGGTCACCAGGCAGACGTCCTGGCGCGTCGGATCGGTCGGCACGCCGGCGAACGAGGAGGCGCCGTTCTGCGGCGCCTGCGCCGGCTTTCGCCGCAGCAGCGTGGCCTTGGCGATGTCGCGCACGACCGACCAGTTCTTGGAGGCGGCGCCGTGGCAGTCGGCGAGCACCGAGTCCAGCGCATCGAGGAACTGCCGAACCTCGGCCTCTGACAGCGTCAGCGGCGGCAGCAGCTTGATCACGTCGTTCTTGCCGGCGGCCATCGTGATCACGCCGTGGTCGCGGTGCAGCGGGATCACGACAAGCTGGGGGAACAGGCCCTCGCTGGCCATGTGGATCAGGCGCCAGTTGAGCTTGGCCACGCGCGAGCTCGGCGAGCCCAGCTCGATGCCGATCATCAGGCCGCTGGCGCGGACCTCCTTGACCATCTCATAGCGCTGCTGCAGCTCGGCGAGGCCCTGCTGCAGCAGGGCGCTCATGTTCACGGCGTTCTCGACGAGGTCGTCGCGCTCGATCACGCGCAGCGTCGCCAGGCCGGCGGCCGCCGACAGGCGGTTGCGTCCGTAGGTCGATTGGTGCACATAGCTGCGCTCCAGCGCACCGACTGCCTTCTGGTAGATCTCGCGGCTGGTGACCATCGCGGCGACAGGCATGTAGCCGCCGCTGAGCGCCTTGCCGACGAGCACGAAGTCCGGCTGCAGTTGCCAGTGCTCCAGCGCGAACCATCTGCCCGTGCGTGCGAGGCCGGTCTGGATCTCGTCGAGCACGAACATCGTGCCGTAGTGCCGGCACAGCTCCTGCGCCGCCTGCAGGTAGCCCTCGGGCGCCAGCGTGACCATGCGGCCTTGCACCGGCTCGACGATGAATGCGGCCACGTCGCGCGAGCGCAGCTCGGCCTCCAGACGCTCGAGGTCGCCGAAGGGCACACGCGCGCAGCCGGGCAGCAACGGCCCGAAGCCCTCCTTGAAGAACTCGTCGCCGACCAGCGAGAGCGGGCCGAGCGTGACGCCGTGGAAGCTGTCGTCGCAGGAGATAAAGCGCGGGCGCCGGGTCGCGGCGCGCGCGAACTTCATCGCCGAGTCGACCGCCTCGGCGCCGGTGCTGGTGAAGAACACCGCCTCCAGCGGCTCGGGCAGGCGCTGCGTGAGCGCCTCGGCGAGCATGCCGGCCAGCACCGAGTAGTGGATCTGCACGCCGTCGACGGCGTTGGCAGCCAGCGTGGCCTCCAGCACGTCGCGCACGTCGGGGTGGTTGTGGCCGAGGCTGGCAAAGCCCTCGCCGGTGTGGAAGTCCAGGTAGGCGCGCCCTTCGGCGTCGTAGAGGTGCGAGCCCTGCGCCGAGGTGTACTGCTTGTCAAAGCCGAGAATGCGCAGCACGTCGACGAGCGAGGGGTCGAGGTGTCGCGAGGCCAACTCCAGCGTTTCCTGCGTGCGCGCGGCCGCGTCGGCTACGACGCCGAGGCTGTCGCTGGCTGGGGCGGTGTGAGAGTTGACGCTCATTGGAGATCAGCGGGCAGGCGAGCCGTCGGGGCGGCCTGTGCGAGTGGCGCAGCCTAGCTGTCCTGCAGCTACTGGATTGCCTCCGGCGGCACCCTGGCTTCGGCCATGACCACGCGCTGTCCGCGCAGCGGCACGTCCTCAGCCAGCAGCCGCGCGCGCTGCTCGGCGCCCTTGGGCCAGGTGCCGTCGCTGCGCACGACGCGCCACCAGGGCACGTCGGGTGGCATCTGCGAGAGCACGCGCCCGGCGTGGCGCGGTGCGCCGGGGGCGAGGTCGCCGTAGGTCGTCACGTAGCCGGCGGGCACGCGGCGCACGCGGTCGAGGATCGTCTGTGCGCTGAGCGCCATGTCGCCCATTCTGCTCGACCGACGCGCGCGCGGTCGTGTTTAGTGCAGCCATGGCCGACGACGGGCTGGTGATCGGAGAGGACGGCGTGACGCGCTGCGCATGGGGCAGCGCGGACGCGGACTATCGTGCTTACCACGACAGCGAGTGGGGCTTTCCCGTGTCAGATGATGTGCGCCTGTTCGAGAAGCTCAGCCTCGAGGGCTTTCAGGCGGGCCTGTCCTGGCTGACGATCCTGCGCAAGCGCGAGGCGTTCAGGCAGGCCTTCGCCGGGTTTGACTTCGCGCGTGTGGCCGGTTACGGCGAGCGCGATGTCAAGCGCCTGCTGGGCGACGCCGGCATCGTGCGCCATCGGGGCAAGATCGAGGCGGTCATCAACAACGCTGCACGAGCGGTCGAGCTCGTGGCGCAGGAGGGGTCGCTGGCGCACTATGTGTGGAGCTTCGAGCCCGCCCGGCCCGCGGCGGCGCCCGATCTGGCCTCGCGGCGCCTGTTGACGACCAGCGAGGAGTCAAATGCGTTGGCCAAGGACCTGAAGAAGCGCGGCTGGCGCTTTGTCGGGCCGACGACCGCCTATGCGTTCATGCAGGCTATGGGCCTGGTCAACGATCACCTCGCGGGATGTGAGGCGGGGGTTCGCGCGGAGGTCGCGCAGGAGCGTTTCGTGCGGCCTTGAGCGGACGCGGCGCGTCGCGGCCGTGGAAGGTGGGTAAACGCCACCCATCTCCGAGTTCACCTCAGGCGCCGACCGCCTCCTTGTCTACCGAGTCCTCTTCGAGGGCTCCCACGTCACGGATGAGGCCCGCGACGCCTTGAGCGCTGCCGGCGCGCGGTGGGAGGGAAGCGCCAGCGGACCCGAAGGACCCGGCGTTCACCGGGCGTTGGTTCGGGCAGCGTCGGAGAGTGAGGCGATCGTCGCGGTGCGCCGCGCGCTGACCGTGTACGCGGCGTTCGGCATCTACATCTCGTTCACCGCCTCACCGGTGCGCGATTCGCGCGGTCAGCTCTGGCGACGACCCTTCTACCGCACCTGGCAGGAGGTCGACTGGGATGCCCCGTGTCGGTCCAGGCTGTCCGAACCAGAGCGTGAAGTCCTCGCGTGCCTGCTGGACGCCGCCGAGCCTACGTGGATCGTCGCGTCCGCTCTGACCGGCTCGAGTGACCGCGCTGCGGTGGAAGAAATTCTGCGCGGCTTGGAGGAGCAAGGGTTGCTTTCGAGTGTCATCGAGGAGGGAGGGGAGCCGGGCGGGGAAGGCGAGCTCGACCACTGGTGGGCGGTTACGGATGGGGGGTGGGACGTGCTTGGTTTGATCAAGCCTCCGACGTATCGGTGACGGATCACCGGGCGCGCGTGTGGTTCAGCTCTGCTGCGCCTCGGCAGGAGCGCATCGCTTGAGCGCGAACACCTTCGGGTGGCGCAGTTGCCCGACGGGATCACCCTGCAGCGAAACCGCGACTTGGAAGGCTGGACCTACTCGCCGTGGGTTCGGCGAGCGCTGCTCTGTGCGATCGCCGTGCTGCCGCTTCTCGCACTACTCGGTTTCTTCGGCCAAAAGCCCTCCACCAGCTCGGCGGCCAGCTCGGTCGCGAGCATGAGCGTCACGGCGCCGGACCGCCTGCGCAGTGGGCTGATCTTCCAGGTGCGTGTGAGGGTCGTGGCAGAGCAGGAAATCAAGCAACTGCAGATCGTCTTCGACCGCGGCTGGTGGAACTCGATGAGCGTCAACTCGATCGCGCCGGAACCGAGCAACGAGACCTCCCACAACGGGCAGGTGGTGCTCGCTTACGGCAATCTTCCCGCCGGGCAGAGCTTGATCTGCTGGATCTACTTTCAGGTCAACCCGACCAATGTGGGCAACCGTCGAGAGGACGTCGAGCTGCTGGACGGCTCAACGCCGCTTCTTCACATCCACCGTTCGCTGACGGTCTTTCCCTGAGCGATGGACCTCGTTATCCGCGCAGCGGTCGTCTTCTTCTTCGTGTTCCTCGTGACCCGCGTCGTCGGACGGCGCCAGCTCTCAGAGCTCGAGCCTTTCGACTTCATCCTGCTCGTCGTCGTCGGCGATCTCGTGCAGCAGGGCGTGACCCAGAGCGACGAGTCGGTCACCGGGGCTTTGATCGTGATCGCGACGATTGCGCTGCTGTCGTTGCTCGTCAGCTGGCTCTCGTTTCGCTGGCGCGGGCTGCGCGTCGTGACCGAGGGCGAGCCGATCGTGCTCGTGCAGGACGGTCGCAAGATCGAGCGCAACATGCGCCGCGAGCGGATCACCACCGAGGACATCGAGGAGGAGGCGCGCCAGTCACAGATCACCTCGATCGCCGATTTGCGCTGGGCGATTCTCGAGCGCGACGGGCAGATCAGCTGTATCCCGCGCTGAGTCCGTCCACTCAATGGTCGCTAACGCGCTTGGCTGCAAGGCGCTCGGCCAAGCGCGATGCGAGCGCCATGATCGTCAAAGCCGGGTTGGCGGAGCCCTGCGTTGGCATCACGCTGCCGTCGGCGATGAACAGGTTGGGCACCTCCCACACGCGGTGGTCACGGTCTACGACGCCGCGCTTCGGCGAGTCGGACATCGCGCAGCCGCCGACGAGGTGCGCGTACCGATCGATGCTCAGATCGTCCTGGGCTTCTGAGGCGCGCAGGATCTGGCGCAGCTTGTTCTTGGCGTAGGCGATGTTCGCGCGATCGTTCTCGCACTGGCTGTAATCGAGGCGTGCGACCGGCATCCCGCGCGCGTCGGTCTCCTCGGCGAGCGTGACGCGATTCTCAGGCCGCGGCAGCAGCTCGCAGAGCACGCCGATCGTGTACCAGTGGTTGTAGTCGCGCGCATACTCGCGCAGTGCCTGTCCCCAGTGCCCGTCGGCGAGCACGTGCTCGGCCCAGCCGATCGGCAGCGGCCCGACGGTCTGGATCGAGAAGCCGCGCGCGAAGCCCCGGGACTCGTCGGTCTCGTAGAACTGCTCTGAGTTGATCTCCGGCGGCGGCGCCTTGTACATGCGCATCTCCCGCTCAAAGCGCCCGGCCATCTGCGGCGCGCCCTGCACCATCACCCCGCGCCCGACGAGATCGTTGCCATTTGCAAGACCGGTGGGGAAACGCTTGCTCTTGGAGTGCAGCAGCAGGCGCGGGGTCTCGATCGAGTAGCCGGCGAGCGCGATCGCATCCGCGGCCTGGAAGTGCTCGCGGTCATCGTGGACGTAGGTGACTCCGCTGCAGCGTCCGCGCTCGTCGACCTCGATCTGCGTGACCATGCAGTCCGCGCGGATCTCGACGCCATGCTCCAGCGCGTCGGGAATGTGGGTGACCAGCGGCGAGGCCTTGGCGTTGACCTTGCAGCCCTGAAGGCAGAAGCCGCGGTAGATGCAGTGCGGGCGGTTGCCGAAGGCGCCGTTGGCGATGCCGACCGGTCCCACACGCATCTGGATGCCCGCGCGACGTGCGCCATTCCACACGCGAAGCGCGCCGCCGGCGACAGGGTGCGCGGCGTGCGGGTAGCCGTGCGGTTCGCCCCACGGCCACCACTGCCCGGCGACCGGCAGCTCGCGCTCCAAGCGCTCGTAGTGCGGGCGCAGCTCTTCGTAGGAGATCGGCCAGTCCGCGGCCACGCCGTCGCGGGTCTTGACCTCGAAGTCCGAGGGATGAAAGCGTGGGGTGAAGCCGGCGTAGTGAACCATCGAGCCGCCCACGCCGCGCCCGCAGTTGTTCTTGCCGAGCTCGACCGGGTCCGAGCCTCCGATCACGCGTGGCTCGGTCCAGTACAGCTCGTGTGAGCCGGCCTCGTCGGAGACCCAGTCCTCGTCGGGGTCCCAGAACGGCCCGGCCTCGAGCACCAGCACGCGCCAGCCCTTGCGCGCGAGGCGCTGGGCGAGCGTTGCGCCGCCGGCGCCGGCGCCGATCACGAGCATGTCCACCGCCTCGCCGTCGC
Organism: Solirubrobacteraceae bacterium; assembly: GCA_036264175.1. GTDB lineage: Bacteria > Actinomycetota > Thermoleophilia > Solirubrobacterales > Solirubrobacteraceae > Palsa-744. The sequence continues at coordinate 18,741 of DATARK010000046.1, read as the reverse complement.
CGAAGCGGCGCATCCGCTCGCGGCCGGGAACGCCGCGCCGCTGCGGGTCCAGCAGGAACGCCGAGTCGTTCTCGATCGGGCGCAGCGAGCCTTTCAGAGCGAGGGCCGGGCGGCGCTTCATCACTCGAGACCGCGGGCCGGCACGTCCTTGACCGGATCTGGCGCAAACGCCGGCGGCTCCTCCCACTGCTCGCGCTGGCCGGGACCGAGCCGGGCAAAGCCACGAGGGTAGGCCGGCCCGCCGAAGCCGATCTCACTCCACGCCCACGGATGCGAGTAGAAGGCCGCCAGGACCATGCGCATCACCACCGCCCAAGCCTTCTTCACCGGCAGCTCCCAGTCGAGCTCGCCCTTGGAGAAGCGCTCGACGATCACGTGCTGGCACTCGCTGCTCGCCGCAGCGAAGTCCTCGTGGCCTTCGGCTCGCGCACACGCATCGAGTCCCGCCGCGACCGCGCGCCAGGTCTCGGGGTCCGACGGCATCTCCGCATAGCGAAACCCGTCCAGGCGTCCGGCCGACAGCTTGTGATCGACCATCTCGAGTACCGGAATGCGCGGCTCGCAGTCCTGGCCTGTCGCCACGTCACAGAATGCCCGCAGCGTGGCTGCCTCCTGGTCTTCGAAAAAGCGGATCTCCGGCACGTTGCGCACGCGGTCGAGCACGACCTCGCGTGTGAGCTCGTCCCAGTGCTCGACCTGCTCCAGCGCGTCGTAGTCGGGATAGCGCCCGCGCATCTGCGGTGTGATCCCGCGCCGCTGATGCGGGAGCTCGGCCGGTGGGCCGGGCTGCTGGGCGCCACCGTGGTGGGGGAGGTGCCCGAGCCCCGCGGCTCCAGCCTCGCGCAGTCGCTCGCTCATCGCTCACGCCGCGCGGCGGCGGCCGCGAGCCCCATTGCGCCGACCAGCGCGAGTGACCCTGGCGCGAGCACAGGCGGCCCCATCACGATGTTGTAGAGCGGCTCGCCAAAGCCTCCCGGACGCTTGCGCACGCCTTGCACATGGGTGTAGATGCCGATCACTCCGTCAAGGCAGTAGAGCGTGGAGACGGCCGGCAGCACCGTCGTGGCGGCGCGCTGCGAGCGCACGCCGGCCAGGCCGGCCGCAGCCAGCAGCGGCGACAGCGCGATCGGGGTCCACATCCACTTGTCGCCGAACGAGCCGCGGTAGTGCTCGAAGTAGATCTCCAGGCCCAGCGGCAGCGCGCTCAGCGCGGTTGCGCCCGCGAGCGTGCGCTGCACCCGGCCACGGCGCAGGTTGGCAATCAGTGACCGCATCATCCGCCGGAGAAGATCTCAGGCAGCTTCTGGCGGATCGACTGGCTGATGATGCGCCGCCGCGAGGAATCGCCGTGCATGATCGCCTTGGTCAGCGAGCGCGCCTGCTCCAGCGTGATGTGGGGCGGCAGCGGCGGGACCTCGGGGTCGCAGACCACCTCGAACACGGTCGGGCGGTCGGCCGCGAGCGCCTCATCCCACAGCTCGCCGATCTGCGACGGGTCCTCGGTGCGGATGCCGTTCAGCCCGAGCATCTGTGCCCAGTGTGCGTAGGGGACATCGGGCAGCTGCTGGGACTCCACGAACTTCGGATCACCCGACATCGCCCGCTGCTCCCAGGTCACCTGGTTGAGATCGCGGTTGTTGAGCACGAGCACGACCAACCGCTGGTCGGCCCAGCGCTCGCGGTACTTGGCGATCGTGATCAGCTCGGCCAGGCCGTTCATCTGCATGGCGCCGTCGCCGACCAGCGCGATCACGGGACGGTCGGGGTAGGCGAACTTCGCCGCGATCGCATATGGCACCCCTGCTCCCATCGTGGCGAGCGTCCCTGACAGCGAAGCCTTCATGCCGGCGCGCAGCTTTACGTCGCGCGCGTACCAGTTGGCGGCCGAGCCGGAGTCAGAAGTCAGGATGGCGCCTTCGGGCAGACGCTTTGAGAGCTCGTGGAAGATCAGTTGCGGATTGACCGGCTCGGCGGGCTCGCCGGCCCGGCGGTCGATCAGCTGCCACCAGTCCGCGACGTTCTGCTCGATCTTCTCCCGCCAGGAGCGGTCGGTCTTACGCTCCAGCAGCGGCAACAGGGCTCGCAACGTCAGCTTGCTGTCGCCGATCAGGTTGGCCTCCATCGGGTAGCGGATGCCGACCATGCGCCCGTCAAGGTCGATCTGCACGCCGCGAGCCTTGCCCTCTTCGGGCAGGAACTCCGAGTAGGGAAAGCTCGAGCCGACCATCAGGAGCGTGTCACAGCCCTGCATCAGGTCCCAGCTCGGGCGCGTTCCGAGCAGCCCGATCGAGCCGGTCACGAACGGCAGGTCGTCGGGGAGCGCCGCCTTGCCGAGGAGTGCCTTGGCGACGCCCGCGCCGAGCATGTCGGCCGCCTCGATCACCTCCTGCGTGGCATCGAGCGCACCTGCGCCGACCAGCATGGCGACCTTCTCGCCCTCGTTCAGCACCTGCGCGGCGGCCCGCAGCTGATCATCGCGCGGCGTGACCTGCGGCGGCTCCCAGCCGGCGCCCGAGTGCACCGTGCCATGCGCATGCGGCGGAGTCGGCACCGCTTCTTCCATCTGCAGGTCGTTGGGAACGATCACGCAGGTGACGGTGCGCTCCGACAGCGCGATCCGCATCGCGCGGTCGATCAGGTGGCGCACCTGCCCCGCCTCGGTGGCCATCTGGACGTACTCGTGAGCGACGTCCTTGAACAGCGTCGTCAGGTCGACCTCCTGCTGATAGTTGCCGCCGAGGCCGAGGCGCGCCTGCTGGCCGACGATCGCCACGACCGGCTGGTGGTCCAGCTTCGCGTCATACAGCCCGTTGAGCAGGTGGATCGCGCCGGGACCTGAGGTCGCCAGGCAGACGCCCGCCTCGCCGGTGAACTTGGCGTGCGCACAGGCCATGAAAGCGGCCATCTCCTCGTGTCGGACCTGGATGAACTCAGGGCGGTCATCCCTGCGCCCAAAGGCGCCGATGATGCCGTTGATGCCGTCGCCGGGGTAGCCGTAGATGCGTTTGACGCCCCACGCGGAGGCCAAGCGTTCGAGCAGGTGATCGGCGACGGTCTCGCTCATCAGAGCACTCCTCCAATGTTTGGGCTCACCAGAGGCTCCTACCCCGGTCGACAAGGGCGAAACGCGCCCAGTTCGACCGCGCGGCCCGGTAGCCAAGACGGCCGATCCGCGCGTCGCTTCACTGTTGCGCGTCGGCGGCGATTGCGCGCGCAACTCGCAAGTCGTCGACGATCGCCGCGAGCGCTTCGTGGCGCAACCCGGCGTCGCGCTGGCGCAGCACGCTCGACGGATGGGCGGTCACGAGCACCGGCGAGTAGAGCGCGCCCTCCAGCGGGCGCCCGCGGTTCTGGCCGATCGCGGTCGCACGTCCGATCAGCGCGTGTGCGGCGGTTGCGCCCAGCGCAACCACGGCTCGCGGCGCCACGAGCCCCAGCTCGCGCTCCAGCCACGGCCGGCATGCCGTCTGCTCGGCCGCGGAGGGCCGCTGGTGGATGCGACGCTTGCCCCGCGCGCGGTACTTGAAGTGCTTTACGGCGTTGGTTGTGTAGACGGCAGAGCGTGCGATCCCCGCCTGCTCGAGTGCTTCGTCGAGGATCGTGCCGGCCGGCCCGACGAACGGATGCCCGGATCGGTCCTCGTGGTCGCCCGGCTGCTCGCCGACCAGCATCAGCGCCGCGCGGGCGGAGCCCTCGCCGAACACCGTCTGTGTGGCATCGCGCCAAAGCGGACAGGCGCGACAGTCCGCGGCCTCGCGCCGGACGCTCGCGAGCGACGTTCGACGGCTCATCGCCGCGCGCGGCTCAGCGGTCCGGGGCCCTCGGCGAAGGCCTGATTCCGTTGCCACGATCCACGCCAGGCCACGACCTTTCGCTACCCGCTAACGGCGCGCCGCAAGCCGCCGGCGGCAAGTTCGGATTGCGCCACTTTGGTGGCGGGTAGATCCCTGCTATGACCGACCGCCCGCGCGTCGTAGCGATCACCGGCGCGAGCTCCGGCGTGGGGCGCGCCACCGCACGGGAGTTCGCCCGCAAGGGCGCTACGGTCGGCTTGCTCGCGCGCGGCGAGCAGGGTCTGGAGGCCTGCGCGCAGGACATCCGTCGTCTGGGCGGTCTGCCCGTCGTGATCAAAACCGACGTCGCCGAGCCCGATCAGGTGCAGAGCGCCGCCGAGCGTTTGGAGCGCGAGCATGGCCCGATCGATGTGTGGGTCAACAACGCGATGGCGACCGTGTTCGCGCCGGTGCAGGACATCAGCGCCGAGGAGTACCGGCGCGTGACCGAGGTGACCTATCTCGGTGTCGTCAACGGCACGCTCAGCGCGCTGCGCACGATGCTTCCGCGCGATCGCGGCGTGATCGTCCAAGTGGGCTCGGCGCTGGCGTACCGCGGAATTCCGCTGCAGAGCGCCTACTGCGCCGCCAAGCACGCGATTCAGGGGTTCACCGAGTCGCTTCGCTGCGAGCTGCTGCATCAGTCGAGCGGTGTGCGAGTGACGATGGTGCAGCTGCCGGCGCTGAACACGCCGCAGTTCGAGGTCGTGCGAGCGCACGTCAGCCACCATCCGCGCCCTGTCGCGCCGGTCTATCAGCCGGAGGTGGCAAGCCGTGCGATCCTCGCCGCCGCCGAGCAGCCCGCCCGCCGTGAGTGGTGGGTGGGGGGCTCGACGGCGCTCAGCGTGATGGGCAACGCGATCGCGCCCGGCGCGGGGGATCGCTATCTCGCCCGCAATGGCTATGGGGCGCAACTGGCCGATGACACGATCGCGCCCGATCGTCCCTACAACCTGTTCGCCCCCGTCCCGGGCGACCACGGGGCGCGAGGGCGCTTCTCAGATGAATCGACCGATCGCAGCGTGCAATGGCTGCTCACGCGCCACCGTCGCCTACTCGGGGCCGCGGGCCTTGCGACGGCGCTGGGAGCCGCAGCCGGTGCAAAGCTCCGCGGTCGATGAAGTCCCACGATCAACCGGCGCTCGCCGATTACAGCCTGATCGGTGACTGCCACGGCGCTGCGCTGGTCAGCTCCGCCGGCTCGATCGACTGGTGCTGTCTGCCGCGCTTTGACAGCGGCAGCTGCTTCACGCGACTGCTCGATTCCGAGCGCGGGGGGCACTGCTCGGTAAGCCTCGAGGGTGGCGTCGCCGAGGCGACGAGCGCCTACCTGCACGACACGATGGTGCTCGAGACCACGCTGCTGGGCGAGGGCGCAAGCGTGCGCGTGATCGACTGCATGGCGATCTCCGATCGGTCAGAGCAGCATTCCAGACGCGAGATCGTGCGCGTCATCGAGTGCGCGCAGGGCAGCGCCGAGGCGCAGTTTCAGATCGCGCCACGCTTTGACTACGGCGAGGTGACACCCTGGTTGCGCCGCGCCGATGAGCACGCGTTCACGGCGATCGGCGGCGATGACGGCCTCGCGATCTGGAGCGACGGTCGACTCGAGAGCGACGGTCGGCAGCTCACGGCGTCGGCCAAGCTCGGCGTCGGTGAGCGCCTGCGCCTGCTGATTCGCTACGAGCGCCCCCACCTGCTCGACGACGAGCAGCTCGACGAGGATGCAGAAGCGCTCGACGAGCGCCTGGACGAGACGGCGCGCTGGTGGCGAAGCTGGCGCAAGCGCCTGAGCGGCGCGGGATCGGAGCATCCAGCTGCCGTGCGTTCGGCGCTGCTGTTGAAGGCGCTCACCTACGCGCCGACCGGAGCGATCGTCGCCGCGCCCACCACGTCACTGCCCGAGACCACGGCCGGCGAGCGCAACTGGGACTATCGCTTCAGCTGGATCCGCGACTCGGCGCTTGCCGCTCGCTCGCTCGCCGAGCTCGGCTGCGCGCAAGAGGCAGAACGCTTCGGGCGCTTCATCGTGCGCGCGTCGGCCGGGCACGCCGAGGATCTGCAGATCCTCTTCGGCATCGCCGGCGAGCGGCGGATCACCGAGCAGCGGCTGGACCTGGCCGGCTACCGTGGTGCGCGCCCCGTGCGCGTCGGCAACGGGGCCGCCGGGCAGCTGCAGCTCGACGCTCTCGGGGAGATGCTCAACCAGGCCTGGCGCTGGCACCGTCGTGGGCACTCGCCCGACGACGACGAATGGCGCTTCTTCGCAGAGCTCGTCGAGACCGCCGTCGAGCGTTGGGAGGAGCCTGACCGCGGCGTCTGGGAGTGGCGCGATGAGCCGCGTCATTTCGTCCACTCAAAGGCCGGCTGCTGGACGGCGATCGATCGCGGGCTGACGCTCGCCGAGGAGTGCTCGCGCCGCGCGCCGGTGCGCCGCTGGAAGCGCGCTCGCGAACAGCTCCGCGAAGCGATCGAGACGCGAGGCTACGACGACGAGCGCGGCGTCTTCGTGCAGTGCTTTGACGAACCCGAGCTCGACGCCGCGCTGCTGCTACTGCCGGTACTCGGCTTCGTCGAGTTCGAGGACGAGCGCATGGTCCGTACCGCCGACGCGGTACGCGAGACGCTCGGAAGCGGCGGCTTCCTGCGGCGCTACGAGCGCGACGACGGGCTGCCCGGCAAGGAGGGCGCCTTCCTCGCTTGCTCCTTCTGGCTTGTCGAGTGCTATGCCCGCCAAGGGCGCCTCGAGCAAGCCCGCGAGATCTTCGACCAGGCGCTCGGTGCGGCAAGCCCGCGCGGGCTCTTCTCCGAGCAGATCGACCCCGACAGCCGTGAACTGCTGGGCAACTACCCGCAGGCGCTCACCCATCTCTCACACATCGCCGCCGCCATCGCGCTCGAACAAGGCGCTGCGCACGTCGGCGAGCAGGGATAAGGCAAGCTCGCCCGGTTTGCGCTCGCCCCTCCGGGGGTAGCCGAGTCTCATGGAAATCGGAGCCTTCTTCATCCTCGTGATCGTCGTCGTGGTGGTCGCGGCGCTCGGCGCGGTCGTCTACGCGATCGCAGCCAAACGGCGCCACAAAGAGCTCTCGCCCAGGGCCGAGGAGCCTGGGCGCGGGCGTCGGCCGGTCCACCACGAGGTCGAAAACGAGCAGAACACCAACTTCGTAGGCACGCGCTGAGCTCGCGGGGCGCGGGCGGTGGGCGTCGAGGAGAGCGAATCGGGCGGCGAGCGCGTCGCGATCGCGGCACTGCGCGCACGCACGTTCACGATCCCAACTGACCGTCCGGAGGCCGACGGGACGCTCAGCTGGGACTCGACGACGCTGGTGCTGGTCGAAGCTGACGCCGGCGGGCAGACCGGCCTTGGCTACAGCTACGCGGCGGGGGCTGCGGCCGCAGTGGTGCGCGAGTTGTTGGGCGGGGCCGTGCTCGGCAGCGATGCGGGCTCGCCGCAGCGTTCTTGGGAGCAGATGCGCAGAGCAGTGCGCAACGTCGGCTACCCGGGAATCGCCGCGAGTGCGATCTCAGCCACAGACGTCGCGCTGTGGGACCTCAAGGCTCGCCTACTCGGCATCTCGCTGTCGACGCTGCTCGGTCGTGTGCGGGATCGCGTTTCCGTCTACGGCTCGGGCGGCTTTACGAACTACTCCGATGAGCAGCTCGAGCGCCAGCTGGGCGAATGGGCCGAGCTCGGCATCGGCGCCGTGAAGATGAAGGTCGGCTCAGAGCCAGAGCGCGACCCGCACCGGGTGCGCAAGGCCCGCGCGGCGATCGGCGAGCGCGTGCGGCTGTTCGTCGACGCAAACGGCGCGTACTCGCGCAAGCAGGCGCTCGCGCTCGCCGAGGTTTTCCACGAGGAGGCCGGGGCCAGCTGGTTTGAGGAGCCGGTGAGCTCAGACGACCTGCAGGGGCTTGCGCTGCTGCGCGACCGCGCTCCTGCCGGCATGGAGATCGCCGCCGGAGAGTACGGCTATGACCTCTACTACTTCCGGCGCATGCTCGACGCCGGTGCAGTGGATGTGTTGCAGGCCGACGTGACGCGCTGCGGCGGCATAACCCAGATGCTCGGAGTCGCAGCCCTGTGCGCCGCGCACGGGCTGCGGCTCTCGGCGCATACGAGCCCTACGCTGCATGCGCACGTCGGCGCGGCGATAGAGCCTCTGGCGCACGTCGAGTATTTCCACGACCACGCGCGGATCGAGCAGATGCTCTTCGACGGCACGCCGGCGCTCAATGACGGTGCTCTGGAACCGGACCCGGACGCGCCTGGGCACGGGCTGCGCCTGCGTGAGGACGAGGCCGAGCGCTTCGCGCAGTGATGGGCGACACGCTGCACGCCTATGAGCACGTTCGCGGGATCTACTTCCCGATCGCGATCGGCGTCTTCGCACTCGTGCTCGCGGCGCTCGCGTTGCTGCTCGTGCGCGGAGCGCGCAGGCGGGCAGCCCCCTCGCGGACGGCTGACGCGCCTCGCTTCGAGGTCGGCTACGCGCTTGTGCTGGCCGCCGTCACCGCACTGCTGATCGTCATCACCTTTCGTTCTGAGACGCCGATCGACCGCGTCGCAGCGCATCCATCGCTGCGTATCAACGTCACCGCCGCGCAGTGGAGCTGGGTCTTCACGTACCCCAACGGAGCTCGCATCGCGGACGTCTCGACCTGGCACCCGACCCCGGCGTTCGTGCCGGTTGGCGAGGAGATCGAATTCTACGGGCGCTCGCGCGACGTGATCCACGGCTTCTGGGTGGCGCAGCTGCACTTTCAGCGCCAGCTCCTGCCCGGATATGACACGCGCTTTGACCTGCGCTTCGACACGCCCGGGCGCTACGGCGGCACGTGCTCGGTCTTCTGCGGCGATCAGCACGCCCAGATGCACTTCGCGCTGCAGGCCGTCAGCCCAGCTCGCTTTGAAGCCTGGATGAGCGAACACGCCGCGCAAAGCTCGTCGCCTGGAGCAGGAGCACCTTCGTGAGCACGCTGGCGCTGCCGGCCCGCGCCGCTCCGCTGCGCACGCTGGCCTCGACCGACCACAAGCGCATTGCCGTCCACGCCGGCTCGATCGCCTTCCTCTTCTTCATCGCCGGGGGCGTGCTCGCACTGATCATGCGCAGCCAGCTCGCGGCCGACGGCGGCGTCGTCTCTCAGGACACCTACAACCAGCTTTTCACGATGCACGGCTCGACGATGATCTACCTGTTCGTCGTGCCGGTCGGGCTCGCGGTCGGTCTCTACTTCGTCCCGTTGCAGCTGGGCGCAGCCGAGATCGCCGGGCCACGCCTGGCTTTGGCCGGGCTGTGGCTGCTCGTGCTCGGCGGGCTCTGCATGTGGTCGGGGTTCCTCACCAGCGGCGGCGCGGCCGCGGCATCGTGGTGGGGATTTGATCCGTTGTCTGACTCGATCCACTCGCCGGGCAGCGGCATGGAACTGTGGATCTTCGGCGTGATCATGGCGACCGCCGGCCAGCTGCTGTGGGCTGGCTGCCTGCTGATGACCGCGCTGCGCCGGCGCGCTCCGGGCATGACGCTGATGCGGATGCCGGTGTTCAGCTGGTCGATGGTCGCGACCTGCCTGCTCGTCCTGTTCGCCTTCCCGGCGCTGATCGTCGCGCTCGTGCTGCTCTGGATCCAGCGCCACTTCGGCGGCGTCCTGACCGGTAGTCTCGGCGCCGTCGACTACCAGCAGCTGTTCTGGTTCTACGGGCATCCGGTCGTCTACGTGATGTTCTTCCCGTTCATCGGGATGGTCGGGGAGGTCGTCGCGACGTTCTCAGGGCGCCGCTTCTTCGGCCACCACGCTTTCATCCTCGCGCTGCTGGCCTTCTCTGGCCTGTCGATGACCGTGTGGGCGCACCACATGTTCACGATCGGCCAGGCGACCAACAAGTACTTCGCGCTCACCTCGACAGCGTTGATCGTGCCGGCCGGAATCGAGTACCTGGACCTGCTCGGCACGCTGTGGCGCGGCAAGCTCCGTTTCAAGGTCGCGTTCCTGTTCGCGCTCGGCTTCATCGTGCAGTTCTTGATCGGCGGCCTGACGGGGATCATCCTCGCCTCGCCACCGCTGGACTACGGCCTGAACATGTCCTATTTCGTCGTGGCCCATTTCCACTACACGATCTTCGCGGGCAGCGCCTTCGGCCTGTTCGCGGGCATCTACTACTGGTTTCCCAAGGTCACCGGCGTCGTCTTGGACGAGGGCATCGGCAAGCTGCAGTTCTCGATGATGACGATCGGGTCGAACCTCGCCTTCTTTCCGATGTTCGTGCTCGGCGCCGAGGGCATGACCCGGCGGATCGCCGACTATCCGAGCTCGACAGGCTGGCAGAGCCTCAACGAGCTGGAGACGGTCGGGGCCGGGGTGATCGCCTGCTCGGCGCTCGCATTCATCGTCAATGTGATCGTCTCGCTGCGCGCGCGCCGGCCCGCCGGCGATGACCCGTGGGAGGGGCAGACGCTCGAGTGGGCGACGAGCTCGCCGCCGCCGAGGCACAACTTCGACGCGCTGCCGCCGATCCGCAGCTTCGCCCCGTTGCTGGACCTGCGCCAGGCCGCCGAGCGGGCTGCCAAGACGGGAGCGCCGGCTTGAGACGCTCTGGGGTCGTGCTCGTCGCCTGGGGTCTGTGGCTCGCCGTGATGACCGCCGTCCAGGCGGCCTTCCGCTCGGTCCGCGGGCCGCTCGGCGTGCATTGGATCGAGGCGGTGATGCTCGGAGGCGCGGCTTGCGCTTGTGTGCTCGGCGGCCTTCTGCTGTGGGCACTTGACGCCCGCTCGGGCTCGGTGGAGCGCCCGCGCGCGCTGAGCAGCGACTCGCTGGCCACCGTAGCGCTGATCGCCGGCCTCGCGCTGGCGCTGCTCGGAGCCGGGTTCGGCCTGTGGCTGATCCTGATCGGCGCGGGTGTGAGCGCACTGGGCTTGGGAGGACTGATACGCGAGACGCTTGCGCGGCGCCGCCAGCACCGTGGGCGGGAGATCGCGTGAGCGTGCAGCCGAGTCTCGGCCACCTGCTGGGAGACTGGCGCTGGGATCCGGCGCTCAGCGCGGTACTCGTGCTCGCGGGCGGGCTGTATGCGCTCGGCGTGATCCGCCTGATTCGCAGAAGTCGCAGCGCTTGGCCCTATCGGCGGGTCATCTGCTTTGCGGCGGGGCTGTTGACGATCGCGATCGCGCTTCAGTCGGGGGTCGACGAGATCGGCGATCAGGAGCTGCTGTCGGTGCACACCGCCCAGCACATGCTGCTCGTGCTGCTCGCGCCGGTGCTGCTGCTCTGTGGCGCGCCGGTGCGCCTGGCGCTGGCGGCCGCGACGCGGTCGACGCGCAAAGTGCTCGTGGCCGTCCTTTCGACCCGGTTGGTCGGCGTTCTCACCCGGCCGCTGACGGGCTGTGTGCTCTTCGCCGCGGTGATGCTGGCGACCCACTCGCGTTTGTTCTTCGAAGCGGCCCTCGATCACCCAGCACTGCACGCGCTCGAGCACGCCGCCTACTTCTGGTCGGGGATCGTGCTGCTGGCTCCCCTGATCGCCGCCGACCCGCTCGCTCACCGGCCCGGTCCGCTCGCGCGCTTCGGCTGGCTGATGGCTGCAATGACCGCGATGGCGATCCCCGGCGCGCTGCTGACGTTCGCCGACGGCGTCAGCTATCCGTTCTATCTCGGGCCGGCGCGAGCACTGGGGCGCTCAGCGCTCGCCGACGAGCACCTCGCGGGCGCGATCATGTGGGTCGGCGGCGGAATCGCGATGTTCGCGCTGGCGATCGCGCTGACCTTCGCGGCGATGCTCGAGGAAGAGCGCCGCCAGCTCCGGCGCGAGCGCTACGAGCCAGACTCCTCGGAGATCGCGTGGCGGCCCGGCACGGCACGCGGATGAGACAGCGCCTGCTGATGCTCGGTGCGATCGTCTGCGGCGGCCTCGCGCTCGTGCAGCTGGCCGCGGCGCAAGACGGGCCGGCTTCGTCCACGGCCGCGGGCGCGGTGACAGCGTCGCCGCAGCTTGTCGCGCGCGGACAACAGCTCTTCACGGACTCGTGCGCCGCCTGCCACGGCATGAACGCTGAAGGCATCAACGGGCGCGGCCCCTCGCTGCACGGCGCCGGCGCGCTGGCGGCTGACTTCTACCTGCAGACCGGGCGCATGCCGCTGCCGTCGCCGCGCGTGCAGCCGCAGCGCGCGCGCCCGGCCTTCCCGCAGGCGCAGATCCGCGCGCTGGTCGCCTACGTCGCATCGCTGGGAGGCCCTGCGATTCCCGTCGTGCACCCCTTGCGCGGCTCGCTCTCAGAAGGCCAGCGGCTGTTCTCGCTGAGCTGTGCCGGATGCCACACGATTCAGGGCCAGGGCGGGATCGTCACGGGTGCGACCGTGCCCTCGCTCGCTGCGGCCACGCCCAGGCAGATCGCGCAGGCGATTCGCATCGGCCCCTACGTCATGCCGCGCTTCGGCGAAGCCGAGCTCTCGGCCGCGCAGATCGACTCGATCGCTCGCTACGTGCAGAGCACCCAGCATCCCGAAGACCGCGGCGGCTGGGGAATCGGACGGATCGGCCCGATTCCCGAGGGCATGGTCGCCTGGCTGTTGGCGGTAGGCGCACTGCTGCTGATCGCTCGGCTGCTCGGAGAGCGCACGACGGGAGGAAGGGAATGATCGGTCGCGCCTGGAAGGCGCTCGTCGTCTTCGTTCTCTGGCGCATGAACGGACTCAGGCGCCGCAGCGAGCGCGCGACCGGGAGAGACCCCACGAGACGCACGGTCGGGGCGCCCGCATGGGCCGAAGCACTCGTGCTCGCGCTGCTCAGCGCGATCCCGCTGGCCGCACTCGGCTTCATCGCGCTGTTCGTGCTCGATCCCGACACGCAGCTGCTCGGGCTGGCGCTCGCTGCCACGCTCGCGCTGATCGCCGCAGCGCTCGCGATCGCCTCACGCTGGCTCGTTCCGCAGGAGACGAAGACCGAGCGGCGCCCGCGCCCGGAGGACCGCGAGGCGGTGAGCGAGGTCGAGCGAGACGCGCGTGCCGGTTTGGAGGGAATCACTCGCAGGCGCCTGCTGATCGGCGCCGCCGGCGCAGCCGGGGCAAGCGTGGCTGCGGCGGTTGCGATCCCCGTCGTGGCGCTCGGACCCGGCATCGAGGATCAGCTGCGCCGTACGCCGTGGCACGCCGGGCGGGCGCTCGTCGACGAGCAAGGGCAGCCGATCGTGGCGAGCGAGGTAGACGAAGGCAGCTTCGTCACCGCGTTTCCCCAGCACGCAGATCGGGACAACCTTGGCTCACCCGTCGTGGTCGTCCGCGTGGACCCGGCGACGCTGAGGCTGCCCGCTCAGCGCGCCGGGTGGGCACCCTACGGCCTGCTCGCGTACTCGAAGATCTGCACGCACGCCGCCTGTGCGATCTCGCTGTATCGCTCACCGCTCAGTCCTTCGACCCAGGCGCGCGGCCCGGCCCTAGTCTGCCCCTGCCACTACTCGACCTTCGACGTGCTCAACGGAGGCGGCGTCGAGTTCGGGCCGGCGGGCAGAGCGCTGCCGCAGCTGCCGCTGAGCATCGACGCTGCCGGCGTGCTGCGCGCCGCCGGCTCGATGTCGGGTCCCGTCGGCCCGGCGTGGTGGGGCGATCGCTGATGGGCGCGCGCACAACGCGCTCGCGCGAGCGCGACCCGGTCGCGTTCGTCGATGAGCGACTCGGCGCCGGGCGCGGCCTTCGCTTTCTGATGCGCTATGTCTTCCCCGACCACTGGAGCTTTCTGCTCGGGGAGATCGCGCTCTACTGCTTCGTCGTGCTCGTCGCCAGCGGCACGTTCCTGGCGCTGTTCTTTGATCCGAGCACCAGCGAGATCACCTACCGCGGCGGCTATCAACCGCTGCAGGGGCAGCCGGTCTCCGCGGCGTATGCCTCGACGCTGCATCTCTCCTTCGGCGTCTCCGGCGGCCTGCTCGTTCGCCAGATCCACCACTGGGCGGCACTCGTGTTCGTCGCCGCGATCACGCTTCATCTGCTGCGCATCGTCTTCACGGGCGCGTTTCGCAAGCCCCGCGACGTCAACTACTTCATCGGCGTGACGCTGCTGGCGCTGGCGATTCTCGAGGGCTTCGCCGGCTATTCGCTGCCCGACGACCTGCTCTCGGGCATGGGCCTCGCGATCGCCTGGGGCGTGGCGATGTCGCTCCCGCTGATCGGCGGTCCCTTCGCCGCTGCGCTGTGGGGCGGGACCTTTCCCGGCGCCGGCTCGTTCGAGTCGCGCCTTTACATCGCCCACGTGTTCCTGATCCCGGCGCTGCTCGCCGCCCTGATCGCGACTCACCTGGCGATCATCATGATCCAGCGCCATTCGCAGTTTCGCGGGCCGGGACGCCGCGAGGACAACGTCGTGGGTACGCCGATGTGGCCCGGCTACGCGCTTCGCTCACTCGGCCTGTTCGCGGCTGTCGCCGCCGTGCTCGCGCTGATGGGGGGCCTGATTCAGATCAATCCGGTGTGGCTGTGGGGCCCCTACCACGTCTATGTCGGTACCAACGGAGCGCAGCCGGACTGGTATCTCGGATGGCTGATCGGCGCGCTGCGCTTGATGCCCAATCTCGAGATCCACGCCTTCGGGCACACGATCGTGCCAAACCCGTTCTTCGGCGGGGTGCTGTTCCCGGGGATCGTGTTCGGGTTGCTCTACGCGTTGCCCTGGCTTGACCGTCGCTTCATCTCAAAGGACTACCGCCGTCACGATCTGCTCGAGCGCCCGCGCGACAACCCGCGTCGCACCGCGCTTGCCGCGGCCGTCTTCGCCGCGGTGGCAGTGGTGTTTGCCGCAGGGTCTGTCGATCGCCTGTTCTTCCAGTTCGGCTTCGGCTATGAAGGCGCGATCTGGTTCTTTCGTGGCGCGTTCCTGCTCGTGCCCGTGCTCGTCTTCTGGCTCACTCGCCGGATCTGCATCGAGCTGGCGCACGAGGACTCCCACCCGTTGCGCGCATGGGACGGACAGGTAGTCGCGCGCAACGAGCGCGGCGGATTCCGGGAGCTGGGCGGTCGCGAACGCGAGCGCGAGACGTCCTAGGAACTCCTCCTCAGGCGAGGGCGGTCTGCTCGAGCTGCTCACGCAGCTGCGCGACGGACTCATAGACGCCCGTGGCGCCGGCCTCACGCAGCTCCTGCTCTGAGAAGCCGCCGGTGAGCACGGTCAGCGTGGGGACCGCGGCGCGTTTGGCTGCCTCGACGTCAAATGGCGTATCGCCGATCATCACGGCCTCGGAGGCCTGTGCGCCGGCCTTGTCGAGCGCCGCGTGCACGAGGTCGGGCTCGGGCTTGGTCGACTCGACATCGGCCGAGCTCGTCCAGCCGTCGGCAAGCTGGCGTGCATCGAGAAGATCGAGGTAGTGGTCGACCTCGTCCTGCTTTGCCGAGCTCGCCAGCAACACCGTGTGACCGCGCGAGCTCAGCTCCTCGATGAGCTCGCGCGCCTCGCGCATCGGCCGGACTTCGCCGATCAACTCGCCGTAGAGCGCCTTCTCGTCCTCGCGCACGGCGTCTCCGTGGGTCGACTCGAACTCATCGCCGGCGAGGGCGGGCACCAGCTGGTCGCCGCCCATGCCGATGTGGCGATGGATGCGCCAGATCGGCAGCGTCAGCTCGTGGCGACGAAACGCGCGGTACCAGGCGATCGCGTGCTGGTAGTTGGTGTCGACGAGCGTGCCGTCGATGTCGAGGATCGCGACGGCCATCAGGAGCCGTTGTAGCGCGGCAGGATCTCCTGCGCGTAGAGCTCGAACATCCGCTCGTGACCGTCGCCGATCTGGCCGATGTACAGCTCATCGAAGCCTGCCTGCTCGAATTCGCGGATCTTCTCCAGATGCGCGTCGAGGTCCGGGCCGCAGGGCACTTCTTCTGCGACGAGGTCCTCGCTGACGAGTTCTGAGGCCTGCTCGAAGTGTGCCGGCGTCGGCAGTATCTGCGCGAGCTCACCGGGCAGTGCCTCGTTGGGCCACAGACGGTAGGCCGTGTTTCGCGCGCGCTGCTCGTCCTCGTCCCAGCAGACCTTCATCCCGCCGGCGATCAGCTTGTCGCGGGCTCCTTGCTCGCGCACCGTCTCGACAGCTTCCTGCTCGGGCGAGACCGTGCAGAAGCCGTCGCCGATCCGCGCGGCAAGCTCTGTCGACTTCGGCCCGAAGCCGGAGATGAGGATCTTCGGCAGCTCCTCGGGCAGGTCGTAGATGCGGGCGTTCTCGACGCGGTAGTGGCGGCCGCGATGGCTCTGGACGCCGCCCTGCCAGAGCGTGCGAATCACCTCGACGGACTCCTCGAGCATCTCCAGGCGTTCGTCGGCTTCGGGCCAGCGGTCGCCGAGAATATGCTCGTTGAGCGCCTCGCCGCTGCCGAGGCCGAGCGCGAAGCGCCCTTCCAGCAGAACCGCACAGGTCGCCGCTGCCTGAGCGACGATCGCCGGGTGGATGCGGATCGTCGGGCACGTCACCGCCGTCGTCACCTTCATCCGCGAAGTCGTCTGCGCGATGGCGCCGACCATCGACCAGACGAAGCCGCTGTGGCCCTGCTCGTCGTTCCAGGGGTGGAAGTGGTCGGAGATCCACAGGCCGTCGAAGCCGGCCTTCTCGGCCAGGGCTGCTTGGCGCACCAGCTCGCCCGGAGCGGTCTCCTCGCTCGACAGGAAGTAGCCGATCTTCATCTGGGGATCTCCTCTGCTCGGGTGTTGATCCTCGTTGAGTACCCCGAGCGATTGCTCTCGACACCGGCGTCTGGGTGAGAAGGCGCGGCGAGGGGTAGTACCGATAGGTGGCCGAAGAATCTCAGCAAGCAAGCGAGAGTCGCGAGGAGCACCCCGTCGGCGCCTATGCCGCGCTGATGGCCGCGTTTGTGACGGCCGCCGGCGGGTTCGCAGGATGGATGGCGCGCTCGCAGCGAGAGTTCCCGGAGCGCTTTGACGCCCGCGACCTGGCGCTGATGACCGTGGCGACGCACAAGGCCTCGCGTCTGGTCGCCAAGGACCGCGTAACCCAGGCCGTGCGGGCGCCGTTCACCAGCTTTCAGCAAGGCAGCGGCGCGGGCGAGGTCGAGGAACGCGCCCGCGGGCGGGGGCTTCGGCGGGCGATCGGCGAGCTGCTCATCTGCCCGTACTGCCTCGGCATGTGGATCGCGACGGTGTTCGCCGACGGTATGACACTTGCGCCGCGCCAGACTCGCTGGGCCGCTTCGGTCCTGACCGCGCACTTCGGCGCGGATGTGCTGCAGATCGCCTACAAGAAGCTCGAGAACACCCTCTAGCTGCGTTGGCGGCTCCTCCGGCTACGGCCACAGCAGCCAGGCCGAAAGCGTGCCCGCCGCGCTCGGCGTAGCGGGCACGCCCCTGCGGCTCAGCGAGCGCTAGCTGTGGCGCCGCTCAGCCCGTGCTCATCTGCTCAGGACGAGATCGCCCCGACGAGCTCGCCGACCCGGTCGGGACCGAGCTCGGTGGCGAGATCGCCTTGACTGATCACGCCGATCAGCTCGTGGCCGTCGATCACCGGCAGGCGACGAACCTTGTGCTCGCTCATCGTCCGCAGGGCCTCCTCGGCGGAATCGTCGGCGCCCCCGTGCACCTCGAGGAACGACGCGTCCTCCGGGCAGCCTGCAGAGCACACCTGACCCGGGCGCATCGCTGAGTGGCGAGAAGCTACGATCCGCACCGCTGGCGGGCGAACGCGAGCGCGCTGATCCGCCAGCTTCCGCGGCCCGAGGCTTGCGCGCGAGCTCGTGCCTCGTCAAGCAACTAATGAAGACGTCGTCGGGGCCAGCAGCGCTTCTGAGCCGTGGCGCAGGCAATCCCCAGTCGCGCGTACTATGCGCCTGGGCAGCCCAGAGGGTCCATCGATCACATGTTTCATAAGCTGGCACCCTTCGGACACTTCATATCACCGCGGCGAAAGCAGGGATAGCGAATGGATGAAGGACGGCTGACGTGGATCTTCGGCTCATCGCGAAGTGGCAGCACCTGGCTGCTGAGGATGCTTTCTGACCTAGAGGGGGTGGTGCCGATCGATGATCCGCACCTCGGTCATCACCTGGGGGTATGGCGTCCGATCCCGCTTGCGTGGGCGTCTGCTGACGGCGACCTCCCGAACCTAACTACCTTGCTGGATCTGAAGGCTGAGGAGCCGAGCTACTTCTTTTCGAAGCTCCACCGGGAGAGTTGGCGACAGCCGCTACGAGATTTGATCTTGGCGCGATTTGCAGCCCAGGCTACGGAATTCGACCTGGACTCGCATGAAGCGACCTATGTGGTGAAGGAGCCTGGCTCACAGGCGGCGTCTCTGCTCGCAGACCTGTTTCCCGAGTCCAAGTTGATCTTCCTTCTACGTGATGGTCGCGATGTGGTCGACTCTTGGCTTGCGGGCTACCGCGACGGTGGATGGGCAATCCCCGGAGGTGCCTTCCCAGTCGCTCGTGACGGTCGAATTGCACTGATCAGGTGGCTCTCGGCAGTCTGGGTCTACCGAAGTCGCGCGGTTCACGCTGCATTCGCGAAGCGTTTGCCCGTCAGCCGGGTATTGGTTCGTTACGAGACGCTGCGTGCTCGTACCGCCGAGACGCTAGTGGGAGTGTGCGAGTTGCTTGAGCGCGACCAGAGAAGAGCCGGAGAAATCGCTGAACGGCACAGCTTCGAGCGTGTCCCCCGAGCGGTGCGGGGCCCGGAAATGCGCGAGCGCATCGCTCGTCCGGGTGCTTGGAGGGATAACCTTACGGTTGACGAGCAGGCGGCGATGCACGAGGTTCTTGGCGATGCGCTCGTCGAGTTCGGCTACGACCCTGCCTGCGCGCCCGAGGCCGGACTTGCCGGTCCTTTGAGTAAATCAAGGTCTGCGCTGGGAGATGCGTGGACTGCCGTTGCTGACTTTGCAAGCGCATCGGTTCCCTCACGTCTTACCTCCGCCGTGACGGACATCGG
>DATARK010000091.1:0-63146 GCA_036264175.1 Solirubrobacteraceae bacterium | reverse complement strand
CCTTCGCCGCCCTGCGCCTCGAGATCGAGAACTGGCGCTGGGCCGGCGTCCCGTTCTACATCCGGACCGGCAAGCGACTGGCGCGCAAGGTCACCGAGATCGCCGTGACACTGAAGCCCGTCCCCCACCTTGCCTTCAGCCAGGACGGCTCACTTGGCGTGCAGCCCAACCAGCTGGTGCTGACGCTGCAGCCCAACGAGGGTGTCTCGCTGCGCCTCGGCGCGAAGATTCCCGGCACGCGCATGATCATCCGGCCGGTGAACATGGAGTTTCTTTACGGCACGGCCTTCCTGTCGCAGTCGCCAGAGGCTTATGAGCGCTTGATCACCGACGCGATGCGTGGCGACGCGACGCTGTTCACGCGCAACGACGAGGTCGAGGCGCAGTGGCAGATCTGCGATCCGATCGTCGGCGAGTGGGCGCAGCAGCCTGGGCCTCTGGCGCAGTACGAAGCCGGCTCGCAGGGCCCGGGCGAGGCCGACAAGCTCTTGCTCGACGGCCATCGCTGGCGCGCTATCTGATGGCGCGCAGCGACGCCGTATGGAGCGCTCAGGGCACCACGCCCGACGAGATCGAAGCCGCCCTGCGCGCACTGCTGGCCGAGCGCCACGCCGAAAGCGCCAGTTTCATTCCCGCGCGCGTGCTGAACATGATCGCGTTCGTCGACGACGAATGGAGCGGCGAAATAGCCAACCGCCTGCGCGGCGTCGGCCGCTATGCGCCGTCGCGCCTGCTGGTGCTCTCCTACGAGTCCAAGCGCGAGCGCCTGGACGCGCGCGCGAGCATCGCCTCGGACGCCGACCCTGAGCCCGGGCAGCTGGCGCTGCTGCGCGAGACCGTGATCGTGCGCCTCGGCGATCGCCATCTCGACGACCTGCTGACGATCGCCGACCCGCTGGTTGTCACCGACATGCCAACGCTGTTGTGGTCGCCGCACGGCCACCCCGAGGCCGTCGACGCGCTGCTGAGCCTCGCGCAGTCGACGCTGCTGGACTCGATCGAGGCGCTCGATCGCTCACAAGCGGGCCACCGTGCGGCGATCGACCGTGCCTATGAGCTCTCCCAGGAGGTCTACGTCGTCGACCTCGCATGGCTGCGCTCGACGCCCTGGCGCGAGCGCATCGCGACGGTGTTCGACCCACTGGCGATGCGTCGCGAACTGCACAACCTCTGTGAAGTCAAGGTGCGCCACCACCCCGACTCGCGCGTCGCGGCGCTGCTTTTGATCGGCTGGCTGGCCTCGCGCCTCGGCTGGTCGCTGGCGCGCACCGAGCTCGTCGAGGAGGGAGCCGAGGGAGCGCTGTGCGCGAGCGCCGACGCCAATGGCGGCGAGGTCGAGTTGAAGCTCCGCCCGGCGCCCGAGCAGCAGGTTCCTGGCCTCGCGGGCGTGGAGCTGACCAGCAAGACAGGGCTGCGCCTGCGCCTGGACCGCGAGCCCGGCGGCTTGCGCGCGCGCCGGCGCGACCCCGGTGGACGCGAGCGCACGTGGACGCTGCTCGGTGCCTCGCGCGGCGAGGGCGGCATTCTCGGCGAGGGCATCCGCCAAGCGCTGCTGCGCGATCCGACGTACAGTGCCTCGCTGGGCGCCACCAAGGAGATGCTGCCGGAGGCCGCGCACGCATGACCAGCCTGACGACCTGCGCCGACGCGGAGGCCGCCGCCCAGCGTGCCGCCGGCGAGATCTCGCGGCGCCTGCAGAGCGCGCGGCGTGAGCGCGGCGTCGCGCATCTGGCACTCAGCGGCGGCACCACACCTGCGCGCGCATACGAATTGCTGGCCGCCGAGCTGGAGGACTGGAAAGACGTCGAGCTGTGGTTCGCAGACGAGCGCTGTGTCGGCCCCGAGGACAAGGAAAGTAACTACCTCCTGGCCTCACAGACGCTGATCGCCGGCGCAGCCGGACTGGATGAGCGGCGCGTGCATCGCATGATCGGCGAGCTCGGACCCGACGAGGGCGCGCGCAGCTATGCCGTGCAGCTGCGCGAGCACGCGCCTGCGCGAGACGACGGCGGCCCGCCGGCGCTCGACGTGATCGTGCTCGGCATCGGCCCTGACGGTCACGTCGCGTCGCTGTTTCCAGGAGCGCAGACGCTCGACGCGCCCGACGACGAGCTCTGCCTGGGCGTGCACGACTCGCCCAAGCCACCGCCCGAGCGCATCACGCTGACGCTGGCGGTGCTGCGCGCGGCCGAGCGCTGCGTGCTGCTGGCCACCGGCGCGAGCAAGGCCGACGCGGTCAACGCGATGCTCGGCGAGCCCACGCGCCACGTGCCCGCGAGCCTGTTGCGACGCGGCCGGCTCAGCGTGATCGTCGACGACGCCGCCGCGCCGGCGCCGACGCAGCGCTGAATACGCGATGCAGCGCTGAAGTCTCCCGAGGGGGACGCGAGAGTTCGTAGAGTAGGTGCGCGAAGCGATGGTCACCGACGCGCTCAAGAGCAGTCGCCTGTCAGCTGACGCCGTGCAGGCCCTCAACGGGCTCGAGGCGGCTCGCGAGCGGACGCTCGCGCTCGTGGCGCATCTGGACGACGAGCAGTTGCAGCGCGTTCACTCGCCGCTGATGAGCCCGCTGGTGTGGGACCTCGGCCACATCGCCGCCTACGAGGACCTGTGGCTCGCTCACCGCCACGGCGAACTCGAGCTGCTGCGCCCGCAGCTGGCCGATCTGTACGACGCGTTCGAGACGCCACGAGCGGTTCGCGGCGACATCGAGGCACTCGGCCCGCGCGACGCCCACGCGTACCTGGAGGCCGTGCGCACGCGCACCGTGGAGACGATCGCCGAGCGCGGAGTCGGCGACGGCGTGGTCTGCGAGATGGTCATCCGACACGAGCTGCAGCACGGCGAGACGATGCGCCAGACGCTCGCCATCGCCGGCCTTCTTCCACCCGAGGACGCCGCGGCGTCCGATTGCCCGCTGCGGGAAGGCGCGGAGGACCTCGAGTGGCTGCGCATCGACGCCGGGCCGTTTGAGATGGGCAGCGGCGCGGCGGGCTTTGCCTATGACAACGAGCGCCCTCAGCACAGCGTGCAGGTAGGCGTGTTTGAGATCGCCCGGCGCCCCGCGAGCAACGCGGAGCTGCGCGCCTTCGCCGCAAGCGGCGGCTACGAGCGCCGCGAGCTGTGGTCCGAGCAGGGCTGGTCCTGGCGATGCGAACAGCAGACAGAGCCACTGCACCCGGCGATCGCCGCCGGCCACGCCGAGGCGCCGGCGTGCCACATCAGCTGGTTCGAGGCCGACGCGTTCGCGCGCTCGCTCGGCGCACGCCTGCCCAGCGAGGCCGAGTGGGAGAAGGCCGCGAGCGGATCGCAGCTCGACGCGCTCGGACGCGTCTGGGAGTGGACGCAGAGCACCTTCACCGGCTACCCGGGCTTCGTCGCGCACCCCTACCGCGAGTACTCAGAAGTCTTCTTCGGCGAGGACTACCGCGTGCTCAGGGGCGGCTCCTGGGCGACAGACGGGCGTGTCGCCAACCCGCGCTTTCGCAATTGGGATTTGCCTCAGCGGCGACAGATCTTCGCCGGCGTGCGCCTGGCGCGTGACGATTCTTCACAGACGCAGCGCTCGGCTGCGCTGACGGGCGGGCAGACTCGATAGGCTCGCCTGAGCGGGGCAATTCGCGCATGGCGATTCGGCTCCTCGGGAACTGCTGATGGAGCCCACAACCCCACCGGAGCCCCTGCTGGAGGCGGCGATCCGTATCGACTCGCACCTCGACTCGTCGGGCGAGCGGTCGCTGGCCGACGACGTGCTCGATGGCCTGACGCGCCCTTTCAAGGAACTTCCGCCCAAGCATTTCTACGACGCGCGCGGCGCGGAGCTGTTCGATCGCATCTGCGAGCTTCCGGAGTACTACCCCACACGAGCCGAGCGCGCGATTCTCGAGCTCAACGCGCCAGAGCTCTCGCAGCTGACCTCGGCAGCCGAGCTGGTCGAGCTCGGCTCGGGCACCGCGAGCAAGACGCGCGTGCTGCTCGACGAGCTGCACGCGGCCGGCACGCTGCGGCGCTACGTGCCGATGGACGTGACGGAGAGCATGGTTCGCGAGACGGCAGTCGAACTGACCGACGAGTACCCGGGACTGCAGGTGCACGGCGTGATCGGCGACTTCGAGCGACATCTGGATCAGGTGCCGGCAGCGATCGGCCCGCGCATCGTCGCCTTTCTCGGCGGCACGATCGGAAACTTCCCGCCGGGCAGCCGTCGCCGTGTGCTGCGCGAGATCTCGAGATTGCTCGGCCCACAGGATCACCTGCTGATGGGCACCGATCTGGTCAAGGATCCGCGGGTCCTGCAGGCGGCCTACGACGACGAGCAGGGCGTCACGGCCGAGTTCAACCGAAACGTGCTGCGCGTGCTCAACCGCGAGCTCGACGCTGACTTCGAGCCCGACGACTTCGACCACATCGCACTGTTCGACGCCGAGCACGAGTGGATCGAGATGCGACTGCGCGCGCGGCGCGAGCACACGACGATCGTGCGCGACCTCGACCTGCCGGTCCACTTCGACGCCGGCGAGGAGATGCGCACCGAGATCAGCGCGAAGTTCACCGCCGAGCGGCTGGAGGCTGACCTGATGGCCTCCGGCATGCAGCTGGTGCGCTGGTTCACCGACCCCGACGAGCTGTTCGCGCTGACGCTCTCGCGCCTGGCCGTGGACGCGACAGACGCCTCCGGCGGATAAGGTCCCGCGCGATGCAGATCGAGGGTAGCGCAGCGCTGGTGGTCGGCGGCGCGTCGGGGTTGGGCGAGGCGACCGTGCGCGCGCTGCACGAGCGCGGCGCGAACGTCACGATCGCCGACGTCAACGCCGAGAAGGGCCACGCGCTGAGCGGCGAGCTGGGCCTCGAGTTCGTCACCTGCGACGTGCGCGAGGAGGACCAGGTGCAGGCGGCCGTGCAGAAGGCAGCCGCGAGCGAGGGCGGGCTGCGCATCGCGATCTGCTGCGCCGGCACCGGCTGGGCGCAGAAGATCGCCGGCTCCAAAGGCCCACACCCGCTGCTGCCCTTCGAGACGATCATCTCGATCAACCTGATCGGCACCTTCAACGCGCTGCGCTTCTCGGCCGCGGCGATGATCGCCAACGATCCCGGCGATGACGGCGAACGCGGCGTGTGCGTCAACACAGCTTCGATCGCCGCGTACGACGGGCAGGTCGGCCAGGTCGCCTACTCCGCATCCAAGGGTGGCGTCGTCGGCATGACGCTGCCGACCGCGCGCGATCTGTCTCAGTACGGCATTCGCGTCAACACGATCGCGCCCGGGCTGTTCGACACGCCGCTGCTCGCGGCGCTGCCCGAGGAGGCACGCCAGGCACTCGGCGCGGGCATCCCCTTCCCTCAGCGACTCGGGTTGCCCAGCGAGTACGCACTGCTGGCCTGTCAGATCGTCGAGAACCGCATGCTCAACGGCGAGACCATCCGGCTCGACGGCGCGCTGCGCATGCCGCCGCGCTGAGCGGCGCGCGCTCGACAGGCGGCCGCCGAGCGCTCATGCTCCTGCCGGGTCGCTCGGTCGCGCCAGCGCGTCATAGCCCCACAGGCTGACCAGATCGCGATCCAGGTACTCGCTCGCGGCCACGACCTCATCCTTGAAGCGGCGCTGCAGCTCGAGCACCAACGCGGGATCCGCGGGCCCTGGCTCGCGGTCGACGAGCTTGCGGCTGATCTCACGCACCGCTCGCCGACGAAGACGCGCGGGGGTGGTGGCCTTGAGCACTCGCTTGACGCCTTGAAGGATCGGCCCGTCGCCGAGCGCCGCGCCGTGGACGAGATCGTGCGCGCGGGGAGAGCGAACGCGCACCGTGGGGTTGGCGTCGGCGGCGCGGATCTGGAAGGAGTCCTCGACGCCCAGGAAGCGAAACACCTCCGCCACGGTTGCGTGGTTGTCAGAACGGAAGTCGTCGTAGATCAAAGCCAGCACGCGCTCACGACCGAATCGCTCGTGAAATCTGCGCAGCTGCAGTGTGTAACGAACGTGCTCGGAATACAGCAGGCGATCGGGCTCGACGCAGTCGCGCGGAATGTGGCGGCCGTTGCGGCGTTCGGGCTCGAGCGCGAGCGCCGCGGCGAAATCGGGCTCCGTCTCGATGCCGGCCTCGAGCAGCTGGAGATGAAGCGAGCGTAGGAAGCTGACCGGCTCGCGGAAGATCGCGACGATCCTCGCGTCGGGGCACAGGGCCGCGATCCGTCGCGGAGCCGACTGAGAGCGGATGTACTGCGGCGAGGCCTCCCCCGCGCTCTGCTGCGGCAGAGCATCGGCGAACAGCGCCAGGTAGGCCTCGAGGGTCTGCGGGCGCTTGCCGGGACCGTGGAGAGAGCGCGCGCGCTCGCAGTCCAGCGGCTCGTCCAGCGCGCGCGAGAGAAACCGCGGCTCCTTGACGGCCGACATATAGATCTGAGGATGCTGCTCGAGCATGCCGTACAGCGCCGTCGTGCCGCACTTCGCGTGGCCAACGACGAAGAAGTCAGGCCGGCGTCGATGCTCGGCGCATGCCGCAGCGAGCTCGCGCTCAAACCGCTCCTCAGGCGCTTCGTCCTCGGCACCGGCAGCGGCAGAGCCGTCCGTCCGAGGCTGCCCTGAAAGCGTCATAGCCGACAACAAGCTAGCACCTGCCATGACCCCGGAAACGGCGCTGGCGCGCGCGTTTGACGCCTCGCCGGCCAGTTTGGGCCTTGTTAGACTTCGGGCATGCCGGAGTCGGGGAACGTCGCCTCTACCGAGGCGCTCGCCGACCGGCCGCAGGCGACGCAGAAGGTGCCCGACTTCTTCATCGTCGGACACCACAAGAGCGGCACCACCGCGCTCTACGAAATGCTGCGCAGTCATCCGGACATCTTCATGCCGGAGCTCAAGGAGACCCTGTTCTTCGCGCGTGAGCTGCATCCGGGCATCAAGCCCGACGATCCGCAGCCGGACACGCTGGAGGAGTATCTCGCGCTGTTCGCGCCGGCCAAACCGGGCCAACGCGCCGGCGAGGCATCGCCTTCGTATCTGAGATCGAGCACGGCGGCAGCGCGCATCGCAGAGCTGGCGCCCGACGCGCGCATCATCGCGATTCTCCGCGAGCCGGCCAGCTTCCTGCAGTCGATGCACCTGGAGATGCTCAAGGACCACACGGAGATCGAGCGGGATTTCCGCAAGGCCATAGCCCGCGAGCAGGCCGAACGCGAGACCAAGCCTGTGCTCTGGTACTCCAAGGAGCGGGTGCAGTACACCGAGCAGCTGCGCCGCTACCACGCGGCATTCGGACCCGAGCAGGTCCTGATTCTGATCTACGACGACTTTCGCGCCGACAACGAGGCGACCGTCCGGCGCGTGCTGCGCTTCCTCGGCGTCGACGAGTCGGCGCCGGTCGCACGCTCAGAAGCCAATCAAGCGGTCCTCGTCCGCTCGCCGCGCCTGCACGGGTTCATTCGCTCGCTGTATCTCGGCCATGGACCCGTCGCGCGCATCCTCAAGCCGGCGCTCAAGGCTCTCAGCACCCAGCGGTTGCGTCGTCACGGGCTCATACACGTGCGCGACCGCGTGATCTACGGCAAGCCGGTCGCGCCCGACGATCGCCTGATGCTCGAGCTGCGCCGCGCCTTCAAGCCGGAAGTCGAAGCGCTCAGCGAGTACCTCGGGCGCGACCTCGTCAGCCTCTGGGGCTACGACAGCATCCCCAGCGACTGACGCTCTCTCGTCGCGATCGACTTCTAGGAGAGCCGCTCCACGAGCATCGCCATGCCCATGCCGCCGGCGGCACACATCGACTCGATGCCGTACGTCTTGTCCAGCGTGTCGAGGTCGTTGAGCAGGGTCGTCATGATCCGCGCGCCGGTCATGCCGAAGGGGTGGCCGAGCGCGATCGCACCGCCGAACGGGTTGAGCTTGTCGTCGTCGATGCCCAGCTCTTCCTTGCACGGGACGATCTGCGCGGCGAACGCCTCGTTGATCTCGACGACGTCGATGTCATTCATGGTCATGCCCGTCTGCTCGAGCAGTTTCTGGATCGCCGGAATCGGCCCCAGGCCCATGATCTCCGGGCGCAGACCGGCCACAGCGGAGGAGACGATGCGCGCGCGCGGTTTGAGGCCGAGCTCCTTGGCGCGGTCGGCGGACATGATCAGCAGCGCCGCCGCGCCGTCGTTGAGCGGGCAGGCGTTGCCCGCCGTGACCGTGCCGCCCTCTTTGAACACCGGCGCCAGCGAGGACAGCTTCTCCATCGTCGTTCCCGGGCGCGGCCCGTCGTCCTTGCTGACGACCGTCTCGGGAACGTCGATCTCGTTGCCCTCCTTGTCGACGTCTTTGTGCGCGGGCACCGTGACGGGCACGATCTCCCGGTCGAAATGCCCGCTGGCGACCGCCTCGACGGCGCGGTTCTGTGAGATCACGGCCCATTCGTCCTGGGACTCGCGGCTGACGTTGCAGCGCTCGGCCACGTTCTCAGCGGTCATGCCCATCGGGATGTACACGTCGTATGCCGCGCCCTCCGATCCGTCCACGGCGTGATTGAACTCGAACGCCGCGCCGGGCACTGCGCGCGAGACAGCCTCCACGCCGGCGGCTACATAGGTGTCGCCCTCGCCGGTCTTGATCGCGTGAAAGGCCATCCGTGCGGTCTGCAGCGAGGACGCGCAAAAACGGTTGACGGTGGTGGCGGGCACGTGATGATCGATGCCCGACAGCAGGCCGGCCACACGACCGACGTTGTTGCCCTGCTCGCCCTCGCAGAAGCCGCAGCCCATCATGATGTCGACGATCGTGCTGGGATCGAGCTCGGGGTTGCGCTCGATCAGCGCGCGCAGCGGGATGGCGGCCAGGTCGTCGGCGCGGATGCTCTTGAGCGATCCCTTCCCCGCGCGTCCGATGGGGGTGCGAATGGCGTCGACGATCACTGCTTCGGGCATCTGGTGCGCTCTCCTTGGTCGTAGACCCACGCTGGACGTGGGCGGGACATCTCAGCTTATGCGGTCATAGCCCCACAGCGTCACCAGATCGCGACCGAGGTACTCCCCGGCGGCCTCGACCTGGGGCTTGAAGCGGCGGCGCAGCTCGAGCATCAGCTCGTCGTCGGCAGGGCGCTGCGGGCGATAGGCGACGCGGCGGAAGGCAGCGGAGATCGAATCTCCGGTCAGCGCGCGCGGCGGGAGCGCGTCGAGCGCTTTGACCACGCGCCCGCGGCTGGCCGGGTTCAGCCCGGCTTTGCGGATCGCACGGCGCAGCTGGTGCAAGCGCATCGAGCGCACGTCCTCCAACTTCTTGGTCTCGACCGGCTCGATCGGTGCGTCCGGGTCTACGCCAAGGAACTCCAGCACCTGACGGAGAGTCGCCATGTTGTCGCGCCGGAACTCCTCGTAGATGAGCACCAGCACCTGCTCGCGCGGGAACGCATCGTGCAGCCGTTGCAGCTGCTCGGCGTAACGCACGTGATCGGAGTAGAGCAGCGACTGCGGCGAAAGTGAGCGACTCGGCAGCTGATCGCCGTGGCGCCTGCTCTCCTCCAGCTCCAGAGCCTTGCCCAGGTCCGGCTCATCCTCGATGTGCGTGGAGACGAACTGCAGATGCAGCGAGCGCAGGAACGCCGCCGGCTCGCGCAGCAGCACGACGATCCTCGCGTCCGGACGCAGCTCGGCGATTTCTTGTGCGGCCAGATGCGAACGCACCATCTGTGGTGAGGCCTCACCGGCGACCTGATCGGCGCGCGCGTCGGCGAACAGCGAGAGGTAGTCCTCGAGCGTGTTGGGACGGTTGCGCATGCTCGGTTTGTCAAATGGCGCGCGAAGCTCGCGAGCGAAGTACCACGGCTCCTTCACGTCGGGCATGAAGACCTGCGGGTGCTGGCTCAGCATCATGTAGAGCGCCGTGGTCCCGCACTTCTGATGACCGACGATCAAAAAGTCCGGCGAGCGTGCGACGGTTGCCGCCGCGCCCGCGACCGCGTCCCCCTGCTGGGCTTGCGACGGCTCCTCTCCCGTAGACATGACGCGCCAGTCTAACGTCGTCTACAGGTCCAGCCGGCTCACGCCGAGCTCGTCGAAGCCGACGTGGTGGGCGAGCTCGTGGCGCACGGTGCGCGTCACCTGGTCTCGCAGCAGCTCGGGGTCGTGGCCGAAGTCGCGCCGCAGCGTGTCGCGGAAGATGACGATGCGGTCGTGCGCGTCTTCGCGCGTCGCGCCGTCGCCCTGGTAGAGGCCGTAGGCGCGCGCGCGGCGCCCGCCGTCGGAGATCACTACGGCGACGTGCGCCAGAGCATTGCGCAGCAGGTCGGGCAGATCGTCCAGCGCGTCGCGCACCAGCTCTTCGAAGTCCTCGTCGTCGAGCGGGTCAAGCTCCAGGAACTCGCTTTCCTGGGGATCGATGGCAAGCCCTTCGCGCGCGAGCGTCTCGGAGTTGCGCACGATCTCTTCGAACTCGCTCTCGGACTCCGGGTCGCGCCAACCCGCCAGGCGAACCGCCACGAACGCGGCGGCGCCCATCAGCAGCGCCGCGACGATCACGCCAAGCGCGATGTCCTCGAGCGCGCGCACCGCGCCGACGGAGCTGAACCCCTGCCCTACGACGATCGTGACCAGGCCAAGCGACAGCGCGATCAGCGCGGCGAGGCCGACGCGTCGCAGGTGCGGCGCCGTGCCGCTGGGAGGCTTCTGCGAGCTCACTCAGGATCTCCTCGCCAGGACGACCAAGTCCCAAGGGCGCCCGAAACCAAGCCACCGGTCGGCCTGCCCGAACGCGCGTACGATCAGCCGCGGCATCAGGCTTCGCCGGCCGCGGCCGAGGCGCTGATGCTGCCAGCGCCAGGAGACCAGCAGCCATCGCATGGGCTGATGAAAGCAGTAGCGGTGCCAGACCACGTCGAGGCCCCCGTGAGAGAGCAATGTGCGCAGCGCATCGAGCGTATAGCCCTCGCGCGCGTGCTCGGGGTCGTGCGGCGCCGGAGGAGTGGGCACGCTGATCAGCGCAGCGCCACCCGGCTCCAGCACGCGTCCCAGCTCGACGGCGGCGAGGCGGTCGTCGGGCACGTGCTCGATCACCTCCGTGCAGAGGATCCAGTCCAGCGAGCGATCCTCCAGTGGCAAGGCCGTGACCGAGCCGACCGCGTCGGTGTTGCGCGGGTCTGCGCGGTGAACGCTGATCTGCGGCGGAGTGATGTCGACGTTGATGATCTGCGTGACGTCGTCGAAGGACTCCAAAAATGAGCTGAACAGGCCCTCGCCGCAGCCCGCGTTGAGACAGCGCCCGCGGGGACTGCCCTGCTCGGCGGCTTCGCGGAAGATCGGCTCCTGAATCAGGCGGCGCGCCTCGTCCGGCCAGCCCGGCCGCAACAGCGCGGGGACGAATCGACTGAGCGCTTGTCGGCCCCCCATGTGCAGGCCTATTTCAGCGTGCGGCCGATCACGAGCCGCTGGATCTCGTTCGTGCCCTCGTAGATCTGGGTGATCTTGGCGTCTCGCATCATGCGCTCTACTGGGTACTCCTTGACGTAACCGTAGCCCCCCAGCACCTGCACGGCGTCGATCGTCACGGCCATCGCCGTGTCCGAGCAGAACACCTTGGCCATCGACGAGTACTTGGCGCCCAGCGGGTGTGACTGATCGGCCATCGCGCAGGCCTTGTAGAGCAGCTCGCGCGCCGCCGCGGTGCGTGTTTCCATGTCGGCGAGCTTGAACTGGATCCCCTGGAACTCGTTGATCGCCTTGCCGAACTGGCGGCGCTCGCGCGCGTAGGCGACGGCGTAGTCGGTCGCCCCCTGTGCGATGCCGACGGCCTGGGCGGCGGCGCCGAGCCGCGTGCGCTCCAGCGTGCCCAGCGCGACCGACAGTCCCTTGCCGACCTGCCCGATGACGTTCTCCGCAGGCACGCGCACGTCCTCGAAGATCGGCTGCCCGGTGGGCGAAGCGCGGATGCCGAGCTTGTGCTCGAGCTTGCCGACGCTGAAGCCCGGTCGATCGGCCTCGACGACGAACGCCGTCAGCCGGCGAGTCTCACGGTCGGTCACGGCGAAGGTGACGTAGAAGTCGGCGACGCCGAGGTTGGAGATCCAGTTCTTGGTGCCGTTGATCACCCACTCCTCGCCGTCCTGCACGGCCGTCGTCTTCATGCCCGCCGGGTCAGACCCCGCCTCGGGCTCGGACAGCGCGAAAGCCGGCGACCACTCGCCCGTGGCGCAGCGCGGCAGGAAGCGCTCCTTGAGCTCGTCTGAGCCGAACAGCTGCAGCGGCAGCGTTCCCAGCTCCTGCACCATCAGGATCAGCGCGCAGGCCGCGTCGACCTTGGCGATCTCCTCGACGGCCATGTTGAGCATCAGCGTTCCCGTGCCGGTGCCGCCGTACTCGGTCGGAAACGGCAGCCCCAGCACGTCCTGCTCGCCGAGCAGCTTGCGCACGTCCCAGGGGTATTCGGCGCGCTCGTCGATCTCCGCGGCACGCGGCGCGATGCGCTCGCGCGCGATCTGGCCGATTGTCGCGCAGAAGTCGAGGTTCTCCTGCGGAATCGTGTAAACGTCGCTGACGGCCTCCATCGCTGCTGATCCTAGTGATCGACAGCTCGCCGGGCGGCGATGCGAACGGCCCCAAGAGCGCTGCTAGCTTGTTCGACGCGATGCCCGAGACGAGCGAGCTGTCGATCGACCCGCAGCGACTGGCCGCCTGGATCGTCGAAGACCCCCAGCTGCAGGTCGTCGACGTGCGCGAGCCCTACGAGCGTGAGGCTGGACACATCGCCGACACGCTGCACATAGAGATGAACCGTCTGGCCTCCGAGGCGACAGCGCTCGACCGCGACAGGCCGGTGGTGTTCTACTGCCGCGTCGGCGCGCGCTCGACGATGGCGGCGCAGGCGCTGCGTGCGGCGGGCTTCGACGCCTACTCGATGAGCGGCGGCCTGCTGCGCTGGGAGCAGGAGGGCCGACCGCTCTCGCCCGACGGCGGTCGCGTCGCCGACCACTGACTCGCGGCCGACGCACGGGCGCTGCGCGTTTGTGCGGCTCGTGCGCAATGGTTATGCACACGAGATCTGCGACGAACAGGAGAGAGACGCGATGGAGGCTTCGACTGACTACCCCGGTGTGACCGAGGGCAACGGCTACGCCGTGGCCAACCTCGATGACCTCGGCGACGGGCCGGGCTTTCGCAAGGTCCGCAAGGGACTCGGCGTGACCGCCTTCGGCGTCAACGCGATCGTCCTGCCGGTCGGCATCGAGACGGGCTTTCACTATCACGACACGCAGGAGGAGCTGTACTTCGTTCACCGCGGAACGATCGAGATGGAGTTCGGCGACGGCGCCGTGGAGAAGCTTGGCGAGGGTGGGCTCGCGCGCGTCGACGCGGCGACCGTGCGCAAGATCCGCAATGCCGGCGACGTGGACGCCGTGTACGTGTGCGCGGGTGGCAAGGACGGCTATGTGGGGCGCGACGGCCGCGTGCGCGAGGGCGAGGAGCAGCGCGTCAAAGCCATCCACGACCTGTCCAACGGCAAGGCCGACTGAGCGAAGCGGGCGGCCGTGGACGACCTGCAGCCGGCGCCCAAGACATTGCGCGTGAACGATCGCCTGGCGATTCCGCTGGGCGAGGTGACAATTCGCGCGAGCCGCTCGTCGGGTCCGGGCGGCCAGCACGCCAATGTGACCGCCTCACGCGTGGAAGCGAGCTTCGACGTGCTCTCCTCGCCGACACTCGGCGAGACCCAGCGCAAGCGACTGCTTGCGCGCGTGGGCCCGCGCGTCGTCGCCGTCGCCCAGGACGAGCGCTCCCAGGCGCGAAATCGCGAGCTCGCGCTGGCGCGCCTGAGCGAACGGCTGGCGCGTGGGCTGGCGGCGCCAAAGCGTCGGCGCGCCACGCGCCCGACAGCCGCGTCGCGCGAGCGTCGGCTGACGAGCAAGCGGCGAGACGCACAGCGAAAGCGCGAGCGCCGGCGCCCCGACGAGGATTAGTTGAGCAGCTCCTTGACGTAGCGCTGGTGCAGGCGTCCGAGCGAGGTTTTCTCCGGGTGGAAGCCGATCGCGTTCCACAGCAGTCCCGACGCGGGCGCCCAGGCGATGATCAGATAGGCGCCGAGCACCAGCGCGGCGACGCGCAGGCGGCGCGAGCTCGACAGCGCCGCCATCGGCAGCACCCACAGCACGTACCAAGGCAGCACCCAGCTGAGCGTCACAAGCAGCGCCACGCTCGCCCAGCCCGCGGCCGTGATCGGCCCCCGCCGGCGCGCCGCCTGCACGCAGCACAGCACGATCGACAGCACCAGCGCCGCGCTGAGCAGTTTGTGCAGGGTTTCCGTCTCACCGCCGCTGCCAACCGCCAGGCCGATCAGGTTGGGCACGCTCACATTCGTGACCAGCCGGCTCTGCGTGCTCAGGTCGGGAATGTGCAGCCCGAACGCCGCAAGGCTCACCGCGGTGATGACCACGCCGGCGATCAGCATGCCCAGCGCCACCTGTGCCAGGCGCCTCGGCGAGCGCAGCATCGCCGCGAGCACGATCGGGATCAGCACGCCGCCCGAGGCCTTGATCGCCGTCGCCGTGATCACCGCCGCGCCGGCGCCGATCTCCGGTGGGCACAGTGGCAGCAGCCAGTCGCGCGGGCTGCGCCGACTGCGCTCGCTCGCGGCGGCCACAGCCTCCCCCCCGCCCGCATCTGCCATCGCCGCCGTCGCGGGCTTGCCCTTGGCAAGCCTGTCGCGCGTGAGCAGCAACAGGTAGAAGGCGAGCACGATGAAGAGGACCATCAGGAAGTCGTTGTGGTCTCCGCCGAGGCCCCACACGAGCACGATCGGGTTCAGGCCGACGAGCACGATCGCCATCACCGGGTCGCGGCCGAGCAGTCGCGCGCACTTCCACACCAGCAGCAACGTGGCGAGGCTGGCCAGCGCAAGCACGCCCTTGAGCACCCAGAAGGAGGCGGCGACGCCGAGCGGCACGACGGCGAACGTCAGCAACGTGAACAGCGGGCCGTAGGGGCTGAGCAGCTGATGCCAGTTGCTGAGGTCATAGCTCGGGTCGCTGTGCGGCTCGAGAATCGGAATGCTCGTATACGGGTTGAGACTGTGCACGACCTCCATGCGCCCGTAGTTGACGTAGTTGAAGATGTCCGTCAGCGCCAGCGGCGGCGCCAAGAAGAAGATCGCGTGCACGGCGACCACCGCCGCAATCGCCCAGCGCGCTCGCAGTCGTGGCACGTAGACGAGGCCGAGCAGATAGCTGATGTACATCAGCACGACGGCGCCGCTGAACAGGTACTTGAGCGTCGTGCTGCTGCGCGACAGTCCCGGCAAAAGGCCGCCGAGCGGCCCGGCCATCCAGTGCGGGAAGTAGTTGGCGTGTGACGTCGCCGAGAGAATGCTCGGCCGGTTGGCCGCCATCAGCACGATCAGCAGGCTGCAGCCGACGATCGCCGCGAGGCAGACCGCGCCGAGCCAGATGCGCTCGTCGGAACGCGCAAGCGTGCCGGCTCGCCCGTGCAACAGGCGACGCCACGCCTGTGGGCTCTCGACCGGCGCGTCGCGCAGGGGTAGTGTGCTCGCGTCGCTGGACATGCGTGAGGGCCCGCCGAAGCGAGCCCTCAGAAGGTTAGACCTATGTGGCTGCGGCTAGATCGCCGCCGCGATTAGATCGCCTGGACGTTGACGGCCTTGGGGCCCTTGTCGCCCTGCTCGGGGTCGTATGAGACCTTCGCACCCTCCTGCAACGAGCGATATCCCTCGCCGTTGATTCCGGTGTGATGAACGAACAGGTCCTTGTCGCCGTCGTCGGGGGTGATGAAACCGAACCCCTTGTCGTCGCTGAACCACTTTACGGTGCCAGTAGGCATGTGGGTACTCCTCCACAGTATGTGCGTGCTGCACGCGGAGGATGCTTCTTGAAGCTTCGACCTGCGAGCGCTTGCACTTCTTTCGCCGGACTAAGTGCCGGCCAGACCCGACGACCGTAGCAGGTCCCCGTGTTGCCATGTTGTTGAAATATGGGAGATCGCACGATCGATTTACCTACGGCCTGTGGGGCTTTGCGCACCGGGACGCAGCGCGGCTAGGGTGAGGCGATGAGCCCCACCGACGGGCCGCCCGCTGCGGCTTCGGCACACGAGCCTGCGCCGCAGTTCGAGCGGCTGCTGCCCCGCGGCGAGCACGCGGACGCAACGCAGATCGCAGACGAGCTGGACCTGCTCGCACGCGCGAGCGCGGGCGCGGGCACCACGCGGCCGTACACGATCCTCAACATGGTCAGCACGGTCGACGGACGCGCGAGCATCGGCGGGCGCTCGGGGGCGCTCGGCGACCGCGCCGACCGCGAGCTGTTTCACGCTCTGCGCGCAAGCGTCGATGCGGTCATGGCGGGTGCGGGCACCGTGCGCGTCGAGCGCTATGGCCGGATCATCCCCAACGCCGACACGCGAAGGCGACGCGTCGAGCGGGGGCTCAGCGAGGAGCCGATGGCGTGCATCGTCTCCGGGCGCCTGTCGCTGGCGGCCGATACGCCGCTGCTCAACGAGCCCGATGCACGCGTGGTGCTGATCACGCCGTCGCAGTCGAGCCTGCCCGAGACCTCGGCGCAGATCGACTACGTGCGCGCGCGACGCGACGGGCTGCTCGATCTGCCCGCGGCGATGGCCGAGCTCGCCGAGCGCCTGGGCGTGCGCACGCTGCTCTGCGAGGGCGGCCCGCACCTCAACGGACAGCTGCTGCTGGCCGGCCTCGTCGACGAGTTGTTTCTGTCGTTCTCGCCGAAGCTCGCCGGTGGCGAGGACGCGACCGGCGAGGCGCTGCGCATCGTCGCCGGAGTCGAGTTCGCCGCGCCGCTGTCGCTGCAGCTGCTCAGCGTGCTGGAGAGCGCCTCGACACTGTTCCTGCGCTACGGCGTGCGCGCCGCGGCGCCCGAACGCGCCTGACTGTCGGAGCGAGCCTGCGCGCCGGCGCGCGTCTCGCGCGAGACGATCGCCAGCAGCTCACTGGCGAGCTCGCGGCCTTCGCTGGCGACGCGCGGCGTCGCGGCGATGCGCACGACGACCTCCTCGCCGTCGAGCTCCTCCAGCGTGATGCGCGGCGCGTCGCGCAGCGGAATCTGCAGCTGTTGTTCGAGCAGCTCCTGCATGTCCGAAGGCGTCATGCCCGGGCGCAGCCGCGCCCGCAGGTTGACCGCCTCGGGCTCGCGCAGCGGCGTCACGGCGATGTTCAGCACGACGCTGTTGGGCACCATGATCGAGTCCTCGCCGTTGGCGAACGTCGTGTACAGGAGCCCGAGCGAGCTGACGGTTCCCTCCAGCTGGCCGGCCAGCGGACCGCCCTGCATGCGCACGCGATCGCCGACGCGAAACGGACGCGCGCTGAGCAGCACAGTGCCGGCGATCACGTTGCCGAGCGTCTGCTGCGCGGCAAGCCCGAAGATCACCGCGGTGAACGCGCCACCGAGCGCCAGCGTGCGCGCCTGAATGCCCGCGACGCGCAGGGCCACAAGCAATGCGAAGACGATCGTCAGCAGGCGGATCAAAAAGCCGACCGTTCCCGCGGTGGCTGGGTCGAGTCGTCGGAACAGCGGCGGTCCGAGGCTGCGGCCGATGTCGCGCGCGATCGCCCAGCCGAGGATCATCAGCGCGATCACGACCGCCACCGTGATCGGCGTTTCCAGCGCCGATTCGAGTTCGTTGGCCGCGCGGCCGTGGCGACCGGCGGCGCCGAGCAGGCTGACGCGGTTGTCGTAGAAGACCACGACAGCGACGAACAGCGGCACGAGCACCAGCGCCTCCAGGCGCGCGCGCTTGACCACGCGTGGGCTTATCTGGCGCAGCAGCCCCGCTTCGCGCCAGGCCTGGCTGCGCGTCTCGAACATCTTCTGGGGTGTCCTGGGAACGGGCATCGGTCCATGATGGACTACTACCTAAGGATCGCCTGAATCGTCCTTCTCAGGATCGTGCTCTAGGATTGCGCCGCGTGAGCTCAGACCTGAGAAAACTGATGATCCCGGCGGTGATCCTCGGCGCCCTGCTGATCGTCGTCGCAATCGTCTATTTCGTCGAGCCGGCCCACTCGCTGCCCTCGTTCTTCCCGGGACACGTCTCGGCGACGAACGCAGAAGCCAACCACCACCACACCAAGCACGGAATCGCCGCGCTGGTCGTCGCGCTCGCCGCCTTCGCCTTCGCCTGGTTTCAGTCCGGGCCGAAAGCGCAGAGCGCCTCCAGGGCCTAGCCGCCGAGCGGGCCTAGCCGCCGAACGCGAAAACGAGCGTGCAGAGCAGGCCCAGGCCGATGCAGTAGATGCCGAACGGCGTCAGCCGGTTGGTCTGGAAGAAGCGCAGCAGGAACTTGACCGCGAAGAAGGTGGTCGCTGCGGCGCACAGCCCGGCCACGAGCGCGGGCCCACGCACTCCGTTGCCTGCCGAGCCGAAGAGTTCGGGCACCTTCAGCGCCGCCGCCGCGAAGATCACGGGTGTTGCCAGCAGGAAGCCGAACCGAGCCGCATCGTCGTTCGAGAGGCCGGCCAGAAGCCCGCCGCCCATCGTGAAGCCCGACCTGGAGATGCCGGGTATCAGAGCCGCGGCTTGCGAGGTGCCCACGGCGATCGCCTGGCGCCAGCTCAGCTTGGCCAAGCGGGCGTCGACGTCACCCGCATAGTCACCCGGACGCGGTGGGCGCCGGCGCAGGCGCTCGAACATCAACAGCGCAACGCCGTTGACGATCAGAAATGCCGCGGCGGTCTGGGCTGAGGCGA
Organism: Solirubrobacteraceae bacterium; assembly: GCA_036264175.1. Lineage (GTDB taxonomy): Bacteria > Actinomycetota > Thermoleophilia > Solirubrobacterales > Solirubrobacteraceae > Palsa-744. Next base: position 44,467 of record DATARK010000091.1, on the reverse strand, counting down.
ACAGTTTGCGCAGCGGTTCCTGCAGCAACAGGCCAATCACGCCGACGGGGATCGTGGCCGCGACGAGCAGCCAACCCAGCCGGGCGTCGGTGTCATCGGCGCGGATCTCGCGCATCTGCAACGAGCGCCACAGGCCCTTGGCGATCCGCACCCAGTCCTTCAGAAAGAACAGCAGCAGAACGATCGCCGTCGCGAGGTGCGTGGCGATCAAGAACGTCAAAAAGAACTTGTCCTTCTGGTGGATGTTCCAGCCGAACAGGCGCGGCAGCACGACTCCGTGGCCGAGGCTGGATACCGGGAACGGCTCGGCGACGCCTTGCGTGAGCCCCAGGACAACCGCCTGGAAGTAGGAGATCGGGTCGTGCATGCGCGACAGCTTATGGACTGGACATGTCCGAACGCTGCACGCGCTGAGCAGGCGATCGGTTAGGAGCGAGCGGCTCTCCCGCCGTCGTTTTCAGGAACGCCGGGCCGCTTCTACCTTCACAGGCAGTTCACACGATCGTTTCCCCCTGGTCACAAAACCACACACTTTGCAGGGGAATCTGACTGCTATGGAGCGTCATGGAACGACGTCGCAGCCGCTGAGCGAGGGTACCCGCGTGGACATGCACTGTCACTCGACGGCCTCACAGGAGTCCAAGCTGGGCGTGCAGCGCGCGGCCGGCCTGCCGGAGTGCGCCACGCCCCCGCAGGAGGTCTATGAGCTGGCCAAGCGCCGCGGCATGGACCTGGTGACGATCACCGACCACGACACGATCGCCGGCGTGCTCGAGATCGCCGACCGTCCCGACGTGTTCATCTCCGAGGAGCTGACCGCGCACTTCCGGGGCGAGCCCCAGGCGGTGCACGTGCTCTGCTTCGGCATCACTCCCGAGGACCACGAGTGGCTGCAGGCCAACCGTGGTGACGTCGAGCTGTGCGCCGCATACATGTTCGAGCGCGACATCGCCTGCGCGCTGGCCCACCCCTACTACCACGTCGGCGCGCCGCTGACCGCACGCCACCGCCGTCGCCTCGCGCAGCTGTTCGACGTCTGGGAGGTGCGAAACGGCGCGCGGGCACGCGAGCTCAACCGGCCGGCCGCGACCTATGTGGCCACGCTCGACGGCGCCGGCATAGGCGGATCTGACGATCACGCCGGCGTGGACATCGGGCGCACGTGGACGCAGACGCCGACGGCCGACACTCCCGAGCAGTTCCTCGCGCACGTGCGCGCCGGGCGAGTGGTGGCGGGCGGCAAGCAGGGCAGTGCCGCGAAGTGGGCGCACGCGGCGATTGCCTTGGCGGCCCGCTCGCTCGGCGCCGATCAGGCCAAGGGCGGGGCCATGAGCGCGCCTGAGCCTGCGGCGGTCATGCGCATGGCCGCACGGCTGCTCAGCGAGGGTGACGCGCGTCACGGCGCGACCGACGGCGGCGGCGCAGTCTCACCGGCTGACGCGCGCAGCCTGCTGCACGCGTGGCTCGCCGCGGTCGAGCTCGACCACCTCGACGAGGCCGGGCTGATCGCCTACATGCAGGCCGATGACTTCAGCCACTCAGACCTCTACCGGCGGGCATGCCGCGCACACGAGCGCAAGTTGCGCACGGCCGTCGAGCAGGCGCTCGGCGCCGCGCGCGGCGAGCGCGACGTGGCGAGCGCGGCGATGGGACTGTTCGAGAGCTGCACCGCGGCGATTCCCTATGCGCCTGCCACGGCCTTCCTGGCAAACGAGCGAGCCAAGCTCGACACACGACGTGAGGATGGCGAGACGCCACGGGTGGCGATCCTCGCCGACGGCATCGGCAGCACGCACGGCGTCACGCGCGCCGTCGAGGAGATCCGCTCGCGCGGCGTCGAGGGCTTCGAGATCGAGGTCGTCGGCACCGACCCGGCGGTGGACCGGCGTCTGGCCGCGGTCGCCGAGTTCGAGGTGCCCTACTACCCGGGCCTGAGCATCGGCGTGCCGAGCCTGTCGGCGGCCGTGCAAACGATCGCCGATGGCGAGTTCGACCTGATCCACGTGTGCTCACCCGGCCCTGTGGGCATCGTCGGCGCGCTCGTCAGCCGCGGGCTGGGCGTGCCGCTGCTCGGCAGCTACCACACGGAGCTCACCGCCTACGCAGGTCTGCGCTCTGGCGAGCAGAGCGTCGCCGAGGCGATGGCGATGGGCGTGTGCGCCTTCTACGGAGCCTGCGATCTGGTGCTGTCGCCGAGCCCGGCGTCCGACGCGACGCTCGCCGCGATCGGCGTCGGCGCGGAGAAGGTCGCGCGTTGGGATCGCGGCGTGGACACCGAGCGCTTCGATCCGGCGTTGCGCGAGCAGGCGCTGCGCGAGCTGGCCGGCGACGCAGCGAAGGCGCCAGAGGTGATCGACGTTCTCTACGCCGGTCGAATCACCCACGAGAAGGGCGCCGACCTGCTCGCCGAGACATTCCTGCTGGCACGCGCGCGCGATCCGCGCCTGCGCCTGGTGCTCGCCGGCGGCGGTCCTGAGGAGCAGCGCCTGCGCGAGCGCGTCGGCGATCACGCGGTCTTCCTCGGCTGGCTGGAGGGCGCTTCGCTGGCGCGAGCCTACGCCGCCGCCGACATGTTCCTGTTCGCCAGCCGCACCGACACCTTCGGCCAGGTCGTGCTCGAGGCGCAGGCCAGCGGCCTGCCGGTCGTGGCCGTTGCCGAGGGCGGGCCGCTGTCGCTGATCGAGCACGGCGTGAGCGGGCTTCTCTGCGACGCAGACGCTGCGGCGCTGGCCGGCGCCGTGCTCGAGCTCGCCGGCTCGCCGGCCTTGCGTGCTCGCATCGCCGAGGGCGGCCTGCGCGCGGTGAGCCAGCGCACGTGGGAGCGCGCGCTGGCGCGCCTGGGCGACGGCTATCGCCGCGCGCTCGGCGCACGCGAGTCGGCGGAGGTCCCCCGTGCCGCATAGCGCGCACGCGCGCACGATCGCCGTTGCGCTGCATGACGTCGAGCCGGCGACGTTCGAGCGTTGCGCGTTGATCCGCGATTGGCTCGACGACCACGGCGTCGACCGCGTGACGCTGCTCGTGATCCCGGCGCGCGACCTGCATCCGCTCGGCGAGCGCTCGCCCGGCATGACCGGTTGGCTGGACGAGCGTCGCCGCGCCGGCGACTCGATCGCTCAGCACGGCTTTCACCACGAGCGCACACGCGGGCCCGATCGGCTGCCTGCGACGCTGCTTCGCGTCGGTCGCCGGCGCACCGGCGAGTTCGTCGGGCTCGGCGCCGAAGAGACGCGGCGCGCAGTCAGCGCCGGCTGGCGCGTGCTGAAGCTTGCCGGCATCGAGCCGGACGGCTTCGTCGCGCCGGCCTACGCATACACGCCGGCGCTGCGCAGCGTGCTGCCGAGCCGCTTTCGCTGGTGGGCCGGCCTGCTCGGCGTGCACAGACGCGCGTGCGACAACGCCGTCGCCGGCAGTCGCGTGGTGGCGCCCGCATGGAGCCTGAGCTCGGCCGGCGTGCTGCAACGCACGCTCTCCCCCGCGCTGATCCGCGTCGGCGCGATGCTCGCGGGCGACACGCTGCGCTTGGATCTTCATCCGTCAGACCTGCAGCACCCGCGACACATGCTCGCGCTCGAGCGCGTGCTGGAACGCGCCGCGCCGCAGCGCACCGCGATCACCTACGACGAGCTTCTCAGCGTCTAGCGCGCCGGTGGCCGCGAGCGCGCGCTCGCCTAGCGCGCTGGCTTGCCGGTGAACAGCGTGGGCTTGAGCGCTTCGACCTTCGGCGCGGCGGCATAGCCGAGGTGCTTGAGGCCGAACAGGTCCTCGATCGTGCGCAGCAGCGAGAAGTGGTCATACGGTTCCTGGCTGATCGTGTGCGCCTTGGCAAACGGCGAGAGCATCAGCGCGCCGACCTGGCCACCACCTTCGGGCGGCAGGCTCGCCGCCAGCCCGGTCGGCGCGGGCAGGTTGGGAAAGTGCGGCTGGCCACAGCACGAGCTCGAGTCGGCGAATGCTCCCGACGACGGCGCCTCGTCGCTCGTGATCACCAACAGGCCGTGCTTGTAGGCAGGCGAGGCGAGGATCTTCGGCACGATCTGCGCCAGCAGCGCGTCTGCCGGCGGCAGGCCGCCGGGGCCGCCGCCGGGACACGGCCCCGGGCTGCCGTCGTGGCAGCGGTCGGGCACGATGTAGGAGACGCTCGGCGTGCGCTTGGCCTTGGACAGGTCGGCGTCGAGCGCGCTCAGGCCGACGTCGTCGCTCGCGCAGCTCGGCGATTCGGTCAGACCCTGGAAGTACACGAACGGATTGCGAAACGTCGCATACGCGCCGTTCGGCTGCGCGGAGCTCGCTTCGCCCTGACCGAGCACGGGATGCGCACAGGCGGGCGGCGTCATCGCGCCTTCGCCGATTCCCTGCACGTAGGCGCGCCACGTCAGGCGCTTGACTTCCAGCTGACCCGGCAGCGTCGCGACCGTCGCCGGGTACACGCAGCCGTCGCCGGAGACCTGCTGATCGCCGCCGGGCGTCGCCGGAGAGACGTCGGTGTAGACGGGGCAGTTGGCCGCGGTGGCGGGCGTCGGGCCCTGACCGCTGATCAGCGCGATGCCATCGGCCAGCTGCTCGTGCGCGACCGCGTAGTAACGGGCCAGCAGCTCGCCACGGCGCTCGAGCGTCCGCGACAGGTAGGGGGCCGACGATTCGGGGCCGAACGTCGAGGCGTAGGGCTCGTCAGACAGCATGATCACGAACACGTGCTCGATCGCCGGCAGCTTGGCCACCACGGGCGCGTTCTTGGGCGGCGCGGAGCCGCCCTTTTCTCCGCCCTTGGCGTTGGTCTTGGATTTTGGCGCGGGCGAAGCCGGCGCCGGCGTGGTCGTGCCGGCGGCTTCGGGCGCTTCGGGCGTCGCTTCGGGCGTTTCTTCGGCGGCCGCCGGCGGCGGTTCGCTTGCCTGCGTCGATGCTTCGGCCGAACCGTTGCTCGTCGTCGCAGCCGGCAGCAGCAGCTTCACGGGCGCCCGCGCAGACGCCGCCAGCGAGTCTGAGACGGGCGCTCCGGCGACGCTGCCGAGCAGCACGCCGAAGCCGACGAAGACGAGCACCAGCAGCGCAGAGATGCGCGGCGACGGCAGCTTGAGCTCAGCGAGGCCGTCGAGCAGCGCCGCCGGCTGGCCGCGAGGGCGCATCGGGCTGCCCACGTCTGGCCGGCGAGCGCCATCTGCCCCGCGCGCCGCCAGCGCTCCTACCGGCTGCGTCCCCGGCCCGCGAGCCCGCCGCACGAGCTCGTTCAGCTGCCCGCTGCGCTCACCCACGCGCGCGCCGCAGCTCAGGCAGTAACGCTGATTGGAGTCCAGCGCGGCGTCGCATTGCCTGCAGCGCGCCGGCCGGCCACCGCCGCCCGTCGCGGCCATCAGTCCTCCGCGTGCGACGCGCTACCCGAGGGCCGACCGGTGTCGCTTCGCGCCGAGGCCGAAGGCCTGCCACGTGAGGCGCTCGTGTCAGGCGCCAGCAGCGCATCCATCGAGACGGTCTCGGCGTCTCGGCGAGCGTCGGCCAGCGGCATGCCGAGCGTCGGCATGGCGGTGCTCGGCGCCTGTGCCATCAACGTCGCGCCGCATTGCCAGCAGAACACAGCGCCGCGGCTATGCGGAGCCCCGCAGCCGGGACAATTGCCGGCGCTCGCACTGTCCTGCAGCGCCAGCAGGCGCTCGACCTCGGCAAGCTCGGCGTCGCGTTCCTGCAGCACGGCCGCGCGGCGCACCAGCACGTCGAGGCGAAAGTGGTCTCGCGTGGCCATCTCGTATGCCAGGCCGCCGAGATCCCAGTGCAGCTCTGTCACCTGCTCGGCGAGATCGTCGCGCCGGCGGTGCAGCTCGCTGCGCTCGTCGCGTGGCGGAGCCGGCGGTGCGCTGGCCGGTGGCGTCGCGGAGATCGCAAGGGGTGCCGGTGGCGCCGATGCCTTCTTCCTGCGCCTATCGATCGCGTCGCCCAGTGAGCTCATGTTCCGACGACGTTGGGGAGGTTCTTGGACTTTTCCTCGTAGCTCTTGCCGCCAGATTTGTTCAGTTCTTCGGCCGCTTTTTTGGGCGGCTGATGGCTGGGGGTCGCGCCCGAGGCCCCGGACCCGCCGGCCTTGGGGCTCGACTTGGTCGACGGGGAAGCCGCGCCAGCAGAGGGCGAAACCTTGACCACCTTGGCGTTGGGAAAGCTCTTCTTCAGCTGGGTCAGAGCCTTTTCCGCTTCGGGCTTCTTGTGGTAGACGCCGGAGTAGATCACGTAGTTGCCAGCCGGCAGGCCGAATTCGTCGGACTTCAGCGCGCCCACAGCTTTGGCCCCCTTCGCGCCGTCTTCGGTCTTCGCCGCTTCGACGGCAGTCGTCTGTGTGCCGGTGAGAGGAAGAGTCTGCAGCTGGACCGTGTAGCCACTCGTGGTCGCAGGCCAGTCGCTGGCGAAGGTCGCGGTTTCGCTGCCGCCGGCGCCTGAAGCGCCGCCTGTGCTACCGGTCGGTGCGGTGGCGACGCTGATGACCTGTGGCGCCACGGGCGCCTTCGAGCCGGCGCCCGCGCGGCCGATCAGCACGCCGACGCCCATCGCCAGCAGCAGAACGCCGACGCCGGCGATCACAGTCACGGCGTTCGAGCGCGGCGCGCCGGATGGCGGCGCAGGGGCCCAACCACCGGGCACCGTGGCGCCGAGCGGGGCCGAGCCCGGGCCGACCGCGGCGCTCTGGGTCGGCGCCTGCCGTGACCCACCTGCCAGCAGACTGCTCATCGCTACATGACGCTCACCACACTCCAGGCAGTAGCGCTGATCGCCGGCCAGCGGCGCACCGCAGGTCGCGCAGGTGTCGGCGGCGCCTGGCGGCGGATGGCTGGCGATCGATTCGCTTGACACGGTGGCTGACACGGTTGCTCGCGGGTGGCTCGTGCCCGCGACGAGGCAGCGACGCGCGCAGGAGCCCGGCTCCGCCGCCTATGCTCGACGCAGGCCGACGCGGCGGCGTAACGATTTGGTGAAAGCCCATCGCGCACGCCCCGGCACCGCCTGCGGCACTAGGATCGAGTGGCAAGAGCGCATCGAATGCGCATGCGCCGTGTTCGATGACTAGCGCCAGCACGGAGGCGACGATGCCCGCACGAACATGCAACGACCGAAAATGAGCACCGCAAAGGCCATTCGCAGCCTGACGACGATCGTCGTGGCCGTGGCACTGGCCTGCGCAGCGCCGCTGGTCGCACAGGCCGCGAAAACCGCACCGGTGGTGCTGAAGGCGACCACGGGCGCGGCCACGGTCGTGCGCCCCACGTCGGCGACGTTCCTCGGCACGGTCAATCCAGGCGGTGCGGCGACCAGCTACTTCTTCGAATACGGGCCGACGATCGCCTACGGCAAGAAAACGACGCCCGGCCAGCTTCCCGCGGGCACCGCGAAGGTCAATATCGGGCAGCCGGTGACGGGCCTCGTGACCGGCTACCACTACCGCCTGGTCGCGACGAACTCGGCCGGCGCCACCGCGCACGGCAAGGACCGCACGTTCCTCGTCAAGACGAAATCCACCAAGACCAAGCTCGCGCTGCCCAAGCCGACAGCGCCGACCGTGTACGGCTCGACACTTGTTCTCAGCGGCGCGATCACGGGCGTCGGCAGCGCCAATCGGTCGGTGGTGCTCGAAGCCAGTCCCTACCCGTTCCTCGAAGCCTTCACGGCCGTAGGAGTGGCTTCCCACACCGACGCGGCCGGCCGCTTCTCCTTCCGCGCGCCGGATCTGACCAAGACGACGCAGTTTCGCGTCAGCGCGTCCGGCCCGCGACCGGTCTACAGCAACGTGATCACCCAGCTGGTGGCGGTCAAGGTGGACCTCAAAGTGCGCGCGTCGGGTCACCGTGGACTCGTGCGTCTGTACGGCACCGTCACGCCCGCCGCGCCGGGCGCGCACGTGAACTTCCAGCTGTTCAAGCAAGTGCGTCCGGGCAACTCGCCGAAGACCGAAGAAAGAACCACGCACTTCGTGACCCAGTTCGGCAGCGTGGTCAAGAAGGGCACCGCCAAGGTGTCGCGCTTCAGCATCGTCATGAAGATCACCCGCGGCGGCAACTACCGCGCCTACGTGAGCATCGTCAAACAGGGCGCCGTCAGCTCCGGCTGGAGTCGATCGGTCCTGCTGCACGCCGCGCCGGGCTCGACCAAACGGCGCTGAGCGCCATAGCAGCAGGCGTCCTCTGCGGCCGGATCGCCGCGCGCTGCGACGTTCAGCGGTCGCCGACGGCGATGCCGCGTTCGCCGAGCAGCTCCATCACGCGCTCTACGCCGCGCTCGACCGATTCTTCGAGCGTGCCGAGCACCAGGTCGGGTTCGGCCGGACGCTCGTAGGGCGCGCCGACTCCCGTCAAGCCCGCCAGCTCTCCCGCGCGCGCACGCGCGTAAAGACCCTTCGGGTCGCGCTTCTCGCAAAGCTCCAGCGGCGCGTCGACGAAGATCTCCAGGAAATCCAGCTCGTCGGTTGCGTGCAGCGAGGCAGCCAGCTCGCGGTCTGCGGCGTAAGGGCTGACCAGGCTCACCAGCGCGATCGTGCCCGACTCGGCCAGCAGCCGGGCGACATGCGCGGTGCGGCGCACGTTCTCGCGCCGCGCCGGCTCGTCGAAGCCGAGATCGCCGTTGAGACCGTGGCGCAGGTTGTCGCCGTCGAGCAGGAACGCCGACTGCCCGGCCGCGATCAGGCGATCCTCGACCGCCGCGGCCATCGTCGACTTGCCCGCGCCCGGCAGTCCGGTGAACCACAGCGTCGCGCCAGGCTGGCCCAGCGCCTGCCAGCGTCGCTCGCGCGTGACGCGCGTGCCCTGCCAGCGAACGTTCGGGCTGCGCTCGCTCTTGGCGTCGGTGTCGAGTTCCTCGACCTCGGTGTCGAGGATCACGCCCGCGGCGACCGTTTCATTGGTCGCGGTATCGATCACGATCAGGCTGCCGGTCGTGCGATTGCGCCGGTAAGAGTCGAATACGAGCGGCGTGCTCAGCTCCATGTGCACACGTCCGAGATCGTTGAGCTCGAGCTCGGTGGCGGCCTCGTCGCGGTGCAGCGTCTCCACGTCGATGCGGTAGCGCACGTCCAGTCCGCCGACCATCGCCGTGCGGGTCGTGTGCTTGACCTCGTAGCGCCTGCGACGATCCAGCGGACGCTCGGACATCCAGCACAGCAGAGCCTCGAAGCCGTTGGACACCGTCGGCTGGTTCTGCGTGCGCACGATCGTGCTGCCACGTCCGACGTCGATGTCGTCGGCCAGGCGCAAGGCCACCGACATCGGCGGGAACGCCTCCTCGACGGGCCCGTCGAAGGTGTCGATGCCGGCGATCGAGCTGCGCTGGCCTCCGGGCAGCACGAGCACGTCGTCGCCCGGACGCATCACGCCGCCGGCGACCTGCCCCGCGTAGGCGCGGTAGTCGGCAACGCTCGACGACGGCGGGCGGATCACCCACTGCACCGGAAAGCGCACGTCGATCAAGTTGCGATCTGAAGCGATGTGCACGTGCTCGAGGTGGTAGAGCAGCGGCGGCCCTTCATACCAGGGCATCTGCTCGGAGCGCTCGACCACGTTGTCGCCGAGCAGAGCGGAGATCGGGATGTAGGTCAGGTCGGGCATCTCCAGGCGGGCGGCGAAGGCGTCGAACTCCTCGACGATCGCGTCGAATACGCCCTGGTCGAAGTCGACGAGATCCATCTTGTTGACGCACACGACGACGTGCGGAATCGCCAGCAGTGAGCTGATGAATGCGTGGCGCTTGGACTGCGCGAGCACGCCCTTGCGCTCGTCGACCAGCACGATCGCCAGATCGGCTGTCGAAGCTCCGGTGACCATGTTGCGCGTGTACTGCTCGTGGCCGGGCGTGTCGGCGATGATGAAACGGCGCTGCGTCGTGGCGAAGTAGCGGTAGGCGACGTCGATCGTGATGCCCTGCTCGCGCTCGGCGCGCAGCCCGTCGGTCAGCAGTGACAGGTCGAGGAAGTCGTGGCCCATCCGCTCGCTGGTCTGCTCGACGTGCTCTAGCTGGTCGGTGAGCACCTGCTTGGAGTCATAGAGCAGACGGCCGATCAGCGTGCTCTTGCCGTCGTCGACCGAGCCGGCCGTGGCAAACCGCAGCAGGTCGGCCGGGCGCTCGGTCAAGCGCTTGAAGACCTCCTGGCCGTCGGCCTGAGGCGCGCGCGCGTCGTCCTGCGTCGGCGCCGCACGCCCGTTGCCGTTGCTCGTCGTCGCGTCCGCCGATCCCGGAAGCTTCATCAGAAGTACCCCTGCCGCTTGCGATCCTCCATTGCCGCCTCCGAGACACGATCGTCGGCCCGCGTCTGACCGCGCTCGGTGACCTGTGTCGCCGCGATCTCGGCGACGACCTCCTCCAGCGTCGCCGCCGAAGACTCGACGGCGCCGGTACAGCTCATGTCGCCGACCGTGCGATAGCGAACCCGCGCGGAGAACGGCCGCTCGCCGTCCATCAGCTGCATGAACGGGCTGTTGGCATAGAGCATGCCGTCGCGCTCGAACACCTCGCGCTCGTGCGCGAAGTAGATCGACGGCACCTCCAGCTGCTCCTCGGCGATGTACTGCCAGACGTCGAGCTCTGTCCAGTTGGAGATCGGAAAGACGCGCGCGTGCTCGCCCTTGGCGATGCGCGCGTTGTACAGCGTCCACAGCTCAGGGCGCTGGCGCTGGGGCTCCCACTGGCCGAACTGGTCGCGAAAGGACAGCACGCGCTCCTTGGCCCGCGCGCGCTCCTCATCGCGCCGTGCGCCGCCGAACGCGGCATCGAAGCCGTGCTCGGTGATCGCGTCGAGCAGCGTCACCGTCTGCAGGCCGTTGCGCGAGGCGCGCGGGCCGGTCTCCTCGACGACGCGCCCTTCGCGAATCGAGTCCTCGACGGACGCGACGATCAGGCGCTCGCCGATTTCGCGCACGCGCCGGTCGCGGTACTCGATCGCCTCGGGGAAGTTGTGCCCGGTGTCGACGTGCATCACCGGGAAGGGAAACGGACCGGGGCGAAAGGCCTTCTCGGCCAGGCGCAGCAGCACGATCGAGTCCTTGCCGCCGCTGAACAGCAGCACCGGGCGCTCGAACTCCGCGGCGACCTCACGCATCACCTGCACGGCCTCGGCCTCGAGCGTGCGCAGATGGGATAGGTGGTAGGTGGCGGGCATCCGTGCTAGATAGTCGGAATTGACGTGCGTCGAAAGATTCGAGTTCGGGCCTGCGTTCGTGCATCCATGCACTGCTGACGATCCGCTTGCCAGCGCCCAACCTTAGGGCGCGATGGCCGTATTTGCAAGATTTGCCTGCCCCCGCCCGTCGCTCTCCCGGGGGGTTCAGGACTTGTGCCGGGCACGGTCTGCGATGACGCGTTCATACACGTCAAGTGTCGCACGCACATGGCGCTCGATCGTGAACATCTCTGCAGCGCGCTCGCGCCCCGCGCGACCCATTGCCGCGCCGGCGTCGTCGCTGTGCGCCACGCGCGCCACCGCCTGCGCCCAGTCGTGCGGCCTACGGGGCGCGACGAGGTAGCCCTGGCGCCCCTGCTCGACGATCTCCTGCGGCCCACCGACCTCCGTCGCGATCACCGGCACACCCATCGCCATGGCCTCGATCAGCGCCCGCCCGAAGGGCTCCTCCCAGGAGGGCAGCAGCAGCACATCGAGCGCGCGCATGACCTGCGCGACGTCCTCGCGCTCGCCCAACCAGGAGACTCGCTCCTGCAGCCCTTCGCCTGCCACCAGCTGGCGCAGGCGCTCGACGTAGTCCTCGTTTGAGTAGCGCGTCGAGCTCGCAACGAACACGGCCGAGCCGACCAGCAGCAGCCGCGCATCGATGCCCTCGCGCACCAGCTCGCCCAGCGCTTCGATGGCCGTGTCCTGACCCTTCCAGGGGCTCAGCTGCGCGACGACGCCGAGCAGCAGTCGCTCGCTGCCGGCATCCTCGTCCAGCTGCTCGCGCGCGGCGTCGCGATCGATCGCCTGAGGGTCAAAGCGCTTCAGATCGACGGGGTTGTGCACGACCTGCACGCGCGCGGTCGGAGCGGCGGCCAGCACCGACGCGGCGGTGTAGCGCGAGTTGGCGACGATCGCCGTCGCCGTGGCGCCGATCAACCTCAGCGTGGCCGTGCTCAGTCGACCGGGCGGCAGGCAGTCGCGCACGTGCACGATCGTCGGCCTCGCGCGCAGACGCGCCAGCGCCAGCACGATGCCGGCGCGGATCGAGTTGGCGTGCACCACATCCGCTCGGTGGCGCTTGGCGGCGCGGCGCACCTGCCAAGCCGCCGCGGCCATCTCCAGCAGCGCGCGCGGCGTGTGCAGCGGATGGATGCGCAGGCTGCCGGCCGTGCCGGTGATCGCCGTCGTCGCGATGCCCTGGCGCTCGGCGAGCTCGCACAGGCGCCCCGACGGCGTCGCCAGCAGAGGTGCGACGTGCTCGGGCAGCGCGCCCAGCAGATCGAGCAGCGATCGCTCGGCGCCGCTGACGGTCGCGGTGTGGCTGACGTACAGAACCCTCACGCGCCGCGCTCCAGCTGAGCCAGCAGCAGCCGCTCGACGCGCTCGACCACACGTGGCCAGGAGAGCTCCTGGGCGCGCCGGCGGCCCGCGGCGCCGAGGCGCTGTGCGAGCTCTCGGTCTGCCAGCAGCCGGACGATCGCCTCGGCCACGGCCGGAGGGCTCTGAGGATCGACCAGCAGTCCCGTCTCGCCGTCGATCACCGCATCTGGCGCGCCGCCGACGTTGCCCGCGACGACCGGCCTGCCGTGGGCCGCGGCCTCGAGGTAGACGATGCCGAACCCCTCCCCCGCGAAGCCGCCGGCGGGCAGGCGGCTGGGCATCGCCAGCAGCTGCGCGCGCGACAGCCAGGCGTCGCGCTGCTCGTCGGAGACCGCCCCGAGGAAGCGAATCGAGTCGGCCACGCCGTAGGAGCGCGCGAGATGTTCCAGACCGGGGCGCAGCGAGCCGTCGCCGATCACGACCCATTGCGCGTCGGGCACCTTGGCGAGCACGAGCGCAAGCGCGCGCACCATCGTGTCGTGACCCTTGTAGCGCTCCTCGATGCGCGCGATCGTGAGAATCGTCGGGCGCTCGAGCGCAGGCCCGGTTGCATCGTCTTCGGCGAGATCGGTGCCGTTGGCGATCACGGTCACTCGCTGCATCGGCGCGCCTGTATTGGCGATCAGCTCCGACGTGTATGCGCTGACCGCGATCGACGCGTCGGCCTGCGCGGCCGCGAACGCGGCGAGCCGAGGCTTGGCGCCGATCTCTTCGGCGTGGAAGTACTGCACTGTGCGCGCGCCGAGCGTGCGGCGGATTGCGGCGGCGGCCGGGCTGGCGACGATGTGCGCGCTGAGCGTCACGTCCGGTCGCAAGCGTGCCGCATGCGCGAGCGCCGCCGCGTTGAGCAGGGCGTTCTGACCGCCGCGTAGCCGCGCGCCGCCGCGCACCCGCCGCACCGGCACGCCGGCTTGCGCATCGAAGTGCTCGGCGCCGGCAGCGTCGGGCGCGACCACCTCGACATCCATCGCGCGCACGCCTGTCGCGATGCGATGCGCCACGACCTGTATGCCGCCAGGCGCGGGTGGGAAGTCCGGCGTGACGATCAACAGCCGCGGGCGGCGGGCGCGTCGAGGCGAGCTAGGCGCCATCGAGGCCATGGAAGCGATCGGCCCACAGCCCGAACGACAGCAGCGGCCACAGCTGATCTGAGTGATCGTGCGTCGAGGTCGCGTGCTCGCGAGCCAGACGCGCGGCGGCGTCGCGGTCGAAGTAGCCCTCGCTGTAGATCGAGCCGTGCTCGAGCTGGTTGTGCAGAACGCCGGCCAGCGGCCCGCGCAGCCACTCCGCGGCCGGCACGCGAAAGGCGGTCTTGCGATAGCGACCGAAACGCGTGGATGGGATCAGGTTGCCCGGCAGCATCTCGTGCACCAGCGCCTTGCCGTTGGAGCCGAGATGCAGCGACGTGTCCAGCGAGCCGGCGAGCTCGGCCAGGCCGGCGTGCAGGAACGCAGTGCGGATCTCCAGCGACACGAGCATGCTCGCGCGATCGGTCTTCACGAGCACGTCGTCGGGCAGGTAGTGCACCTGGTCGAGGTGCATCAGCCAGCGCGCTGCGGGCTCGCCGTCGAGCTCGCCCGCCTGCTGGGACAGGTCGGCCAGCACGCGGCCGCGGTCCAGCTCGGCCAGTCGCGGGCCGTACAGCCCCTCGCGCCGGTGGCGGCGCTCGCTGGTCACCCAGTCGAGGTTTCGCTCGAGCACCGGCGACGGCGCCAGGCGCACCGAGGCACGTGCGGCGGGAGCCAGTCGCGCGGACTGGCGCAGCGCGCCGGCCAGCGTCTGCGCCCCGGTCGACCCGAGCGCGGCATGCAGGCGCCGGGCGCGTTCCAGCCAGCGATAACGCGGATAGCCCCCGAACAGCTCATCAGAGCCCTCACCACCAAGCGCCACGGTCACGCGCGGGCGCGCGAACTCAGAGAGCGCATGCAGCGGAATCGTCGCGCGATCGGCAAGCGGCTGATCCAGCGCCGCGAGTACGCGCGGTGCGCGCTCGGCTACGTCGGCTTGGGTCAGCGTGACCTCGTGGTGGTCGGAGCCGAGGCGCTCGGCGACGGTGCGCGCTCGCTCGGTCTCGTTGACCGCGCCGGTGTCATAGCCGACGGTGAAGGTCTTCAGCTGCTGCGAGGACGCTTCGGCGGCAACCGCGGCGACGAGCGTCGAGTCCACACCGCCGCTGAGAAAAACGCCGACGGGCACGTCGGCGACCATGCGCGTGCTCACCGACTCCGCGAACAGCTGCTTGGCCTCAGCGGCGACGGCCGCAAACGACTCGCGGCGTCGCACCGCGCGCTCCGGCGGCTGCCACCAGCTTCGCTCCTCGCATATGCCACGCCCCCGCCGCCAGCGCAGCAGGCGCCCTGGCGCGAGCTGACGCACCCGGCGCACGATCGTGCCCGGTCCCGGCACGTAGGCGAACACGAAGAAGGCGTCGATCGCGTAGGGATCGAGCTCGCGCAGCTGCGGCTTGACCTCGAGCAGCGAGGTGAGTTCCGAGGCGAACAGCAGCTCGCCGTCGTGCTCGTGCAGAAACAGCGGCTTCTCGCCGAAGCGGTCGCGCGCGACCAGCAGGCTGCCGGCGCGCTGATCCCAGATGGCGAAGGTGAACATGCCCTCCAGCGCGTGCACCATCGCGTCGCCGTACTCCTCATAGAGATGCACGAGCACCTCGGTGTCGCCGCTGGTCGTGAAGCGATGGCCGCGCCGGCGCAGGTCCTCGCGCAGCTTCGGGTGGTTGTAGATCTCGCCGTTGAAGGCCGCCCAGACCGTGCCGTCCTCGTTGCACAGCGGCTGGTGGCCACCGTCGATGTCCATGATCGAAAGGCGCCTCGCGCCGATCGTCACGCCGGCGGCTTGATCTGTGTGGACGCCCTCGTCGTCGGGGCCGCGGTGGCGCAGCGTGGCACACATCGCGCGCACGGTGCGTCCGTCGGGGTCGGCCGTACTCCCTGCAATTCCGCACATTTGGGCAAACATAGATGATCGGCTGGTGCGGCCACGGCGCGTCCGCGGGCCTGTTAAGAGCCCGAAACGGCTTCCGTCCAGGGGTTTTGCCAGCTGTCAAGCGTCCGCGCACGGCTGCCGATAGGACAGCGATGCGGCCCGCGGGCGACGCGTCTGCCTGACCTTCCAACCACAAGGAGCAAAGTGCCCAACCAAGCCTCCATCTCGCTGCGCGCGACGCGCCTGTTCTGCACCGCCGCGATGACGCTCGTCGTGTGCGCCTGCCCGGCAGTGGCCTCCGCGGCGAGCGCCGGCGACTCCCACCAGGCCGTCGCTCACGGCGCACAATCCCAGCAGGCACAGGCGCGGGCCCTCCGCAGGCAGGAACGCGAAGCGCGCAAGCAGGAACACCAGACGCGCAAGCGCGAACGTCAAGTGCGCAAGCAGGAACGCCAGGCCGCGCGCCAAGCCCAGCGTTCCGCGCGCCAGGCTGAACGCGAACAGCGCCAAGCATCGCGCGCCTCCCAGCGTGCCGAACGAGCCGGCGCCGCCGGCGAGCTCGCCGGGCCGCCCGCGCAGAACGAAGTCGCGGCGCCCGAAGGCGCGTCGCCGACACCCAAAGGCGCGGGCGAAGCTCAGCCGCTGAACACCGGGCATCGCCAGTGCAGCCTGACTGCCGAAGCGAGCTCCGCTCAGGTCGCGCTGGGGGAATCGGTGACGATCTCGGGCAAGCTCAGCTGCCCCACTGCCGCCGAAGCAGGCGAACAGCAGGTGACGGTCTACTCTCGCGAAACCGACGTCAGCGGCTCGGCTCTGACGCCTTGGGGAACCGTCACGACCGCACCCGACGGCAGCTACAGCCTGCCGTCGGCGCCGCTCAACGGCCGAACCGTCTTCTACGTTCGCTCGGCGAACGTGCTTCATGCGGCGCGCGTCGCGGTGCTGGTCGACGGCGCGGTGACGCTGCAGGGCCCGGTGGCGAGTGGAGCATCGCTGCCGATGGGCGCCGGAAAGACAGCCGGCGGACCGGCCAAGGCCGCCTTCAGCGGCACGATCCGGCCCGAAGAAGCGGGCAGGCAGGTTGCTCTGCAGGTCCGCTACGGCAATGGAGAATGGCGCACCGTGGCATTTACGCGAACCGACGCCGCAGGACGCTTTCAGTTCTCACATCGCTTCAGCTTCGCCGGGAATGTCAGCGTGATGGCGGCGGCGCGCCCGCGCGGCACCGTGCACACGCAGTCGCCGACGCTCACCTACACGATCACCCAGGTACAGAACCCCACGCTCACGATCCAGCGCTCCGTGGCGCCGACCGCGCTGGCCGTGACTCCCGGCGCGGGCGCGCAGACCACGATCACGGGCGTGGCGACGGGCCATCCGAACCAGACGGTGACGCTGCTCTCGCGCACCGACAGCCCGGACTTCACGAGCGTCGCCACGGTCCAGTCCGACAGCACCGGCGCCTACACGTTCACAGTCGAACCCACGCAGACGACGATCTACAAGGTCGCGTGCGGCCGCGGTCGCTCGACTCAGCTGTTGGTGGAAGCCGGCTAGCGAGTCGGTCGAGCCAGCCAGTTGACGCCATCGGCGCCGGCGAACGCCTCGCGCGCGAGCGGGCCCTCGCCGGTGATCGAGAAGACGTCGTAGCCGAGCTCGTCGAACAGCTCCCACAGGTCCGACGACGAGGAGCTGTACAGCGCGGCCGCGACGGCAACGTGCTCGAAGATCACGAACGGTTTGACGCTCGCCAGCAACTCGCGTCCGCCGCGCACCACGTCGAGCTCGGCGCCCTCGACGTCGATCTTGATCAGGCGCGGGCTGATCCCGGCGAGCTCGGCGTCGAGCGTCGACAACTCCACCTGGATGTACTCGGGATGGCCACGCACGTCGCTGACCTCGGGGCTGCGGTGAAGGCCGCTCCAGCCGTCCATCGTCGTGAAATGACAGAACTCGGCGGTGCCCGGCTGCTCGCTGAGGGCAAGCTGGCGCGTGTCGACCCCAGGGAACTTGCGGCGCACCTCGGCCGCGAGTTCGGGAATCGGCTCGAAGGCGAGGTGCTGACCGCGTGGCGCCACGCGCAGCGCCTCGGCGAGCAGCTGTCCGCGGTTGGTGCCCACGTCGACGTACGTCGCATCCTGGCGCAGCAGCGCCGCGATCAGGGCTTGGACGGCGATCTCCTCGTGCAGCAGCCGGCGGGCGCCGCCGTAGAACGTCGCCACCAGCTCCGGGCGCTGCAGGCGCCTGGCCGCCGAGGAGATGGCGCGATGCACGAAGCTCATCGCGCGTGCTCCTGGGGCAACGGCGTCGCCGCGGGCCTCAGACGCTCGAGCACCGGCTCCCACATCGCCTGGACGAGCCGCGTCGTGGCATCGCGCGCTCGACGGCGCGCATGCGGCCGGCGGATCGCGACCGAATCAGAGCGAATCAGCTGATTGCCCTGCAGCGGCGCTCCGACCGTCAGGGCCTGCATGTCGGGCAGCTCTGCGTCGGAACCGAGCATCGTCAGGATCTGGCGCGTGACCCCTTCGGGGTCCTCGAGGAAGTCCTCGTGGCGCACCAACATGCGCATGTCTGCGGGGTGGCTGAGGAACGTGCGAACGGCCAGCAGCTGCGTCAGCCACAGGTCGGCGTTCATCGTCAGCCTTCGCCAGCGCATCTCGGCCACTTCGTGCGGGCTCAGCTCGCGCGTGTTGGAGGCCACCACGTCACGCGGGTCGCGCACCAGGTAGATCAGATACAGCTCGATCCCCGACAGCTCTCGCAGCTCGCGCGCACGCAGCGGGAAGTGCGAGGTGTCGACGACGTATCGCGCCTGCGCGACGCCGGCGACGGCGTCGATCAGCTGTTCGGCCACCCGTCGGTAGTCCGCCAGCAAGCGTCGACGCGCCGGCCAGAGGTCGACGCGGAAGGCTGCCGAGGAGCGCTCGACGCAGCGATTGGCGGCTCCGCCGAACAGGCCGTCGGCGCCGTCGACGCGCTCTCTGACGGCGCTCCAGAAGTCCTGACGATCGCTCGCGCCCCAGCGAGGGCGCTCTGAGGTCATCAGCCACTCCTCCAGCTCGCCGGCGTAGAAGAAGCCCTCGCAGTTGCCCAGCGTGATTCCCAGGATCGTGCTGCCGCTGTGACCCGCGCCCATCACATAGGCGAGCTTCTGCCGCTGCCCGTTCGCCCGCTCGCGCATCGGCACAATCTAGTGTGTCGCGCATGACGCGATCCGTTCTGCTCGTCACGCCGCTCTGGACGAGGGATGGCGGGGTGGCCACGCACGTCGAGGCGAGCGCCGCGGCACTCGCTCGTGCCGGCGTGGATGTGCATGTTCTCGCCGTGCGTGACGAGGGCGGGCGATCGATTCAGGGTGTCACCGTGCACCCCTCCGCTGAGCTCTTCAAGACCGAGCTCGCGCCGGCACGTCGGGTCGGCGACGTTCTTTCGCGCAGCTACTCGGTGATCCACACGCACCAGTTCGACGATCCCGACGTGACGTCCTACCTGCAGAGTCACGCTCCGCTCGTGAGCAGCGTGCATGGCTTTTCGACGTGCACCTCCGGCGTGCACTACTTTCGCCCGGGCCAGGAATGTCAACGCGCGCATGGTCCGGGATGCATACCGAACCTGCTCGCGCGTGGCTGTGCGCACACCCGCGACCCGCGCTGGCTGCCACGGGGCTACCGGCGCTCGACAGCCGCTCGCATCTCGTTGCGGCGCGCGGACCTGACGATCACCTACTCCCGGGCGATCGATCGCCACATGGCGATCAACGGCGTCGCGCGGCGGGCGATCGTGCCGCTGTTCAGCACCGTGCCCGCCGCGCGCGGCTCGGGCCACGCCGATCGTCGCCGCGTCGTGTTCGCCGGTCGCCTGGTCAGGCCCAAGGGCGTCGGCGTGTTGCTCCGCGCAGCCGCAAAGGTCGACGGCGAGTTCGTCATCTGCGGAACCGGAAAGGAGCTCGAGGCCCTGCGCAAGCTTGCATCGCGGCTGGGCGTGCAGCAGCGCGTCTCCTTCGCTGGCTGGCTGGCGCCCGAGCAGCTCGCGCGCGAGCTCGCCGAAGCGTCCGTCGTGGCGCTTCCATCGCTGTGGCCCGAGCCGTTCGGGCTCGTCGGAGTCGAGGCCTTCGCCGCCGGGCGTCCTGTCGTCGCCAGCGCCACGGGGGGCATCGAGGACTGGCTCGATCACGGCCGCAATGGCTTGTGCGTGCCCCCCGGAAGCGTGTCGGCGCTCGCCGGCGCGCTCAGCGAGCTGCTCGCAGATCCCGCGCGCCAGCAGGCGATGGGCGAGGCGGGCAGGATCTCTGTGAGCGAGCGCTTCACCGAGCAGCGCCACGTGACAGCGCTGCTGGAGGCCTATGAGACGGCCGGGCAGAGGTGGAAAGGCCCCTGAGCAGCCCGCCGGACTTCAGCGGGGGGTCTGGGCGATCGCGCGCGTGAGCGCGGCGCCGACGACCTTGGCGCTCTGACCGACGCTCATCGTGCTTTGCGCAAACGCGCGACCCAGCTGTCCCCGGCGCTCGCGCTCGCCGGCGTCGTCGAGCAGCCGCGCAACGGCATCCGCAAGCGGGCGCGCTGCGGGCTGGGCGACCACGGTGGCCTGTGCTTGGCGCAGCTGCGCCCAGCTGTTGGGGCCGTCGAGGACGACCACCGGCTGACCCGACGACAGCGACGCCGCGAGCGTCGTCTTGCGTGCCGTCGGACCTCCCCGCTCGGCGAAGAGGAGCACCGCGCAGCCGGCGAGCTCGTCGGAGAGCTGCTGCGCCGGAAGCCTTCCTGAGAAGCTCAGCGCATCGGCCACGCCGTTGCGGGCGGCCACCTGCAGCCAGCGCGCAGCCGCGGGCGAGTCTCTGCCGGGCGCGCCCAGCAGAACGAGCTCGAGCGCGCGGTCCGCTTCGCGCAGCGCGCGCAGCGCCTCCACGACGGTGTCCACGGCCACGCCCTCGTGGGCATATCCGAACAGCCCGATCCGCTCCGCGTCGCCTCCCGCCGCCGGCCGTGACGCGGGCGGAAGATTGGAGAACACGGGCGCGACCGATATCGCCCGCCGCGGCAGCCACGGCCGCGTGCGCAGCCAATCCGCGCGATCGTCGGCGGACACGACGATGCCCGCCGAGGCGCGCATGACGTCGATCAAGGCGACGCGCTGCGTCGCCGCCCAGACCTTGGCGCGCATCGCGCCGAGGCTCCACGGATAGGCGAACTCGTGCATGAAGCTCACGAGCGGGACGCGCAGCCGACGCAGCGCGTGCACGACCGGTCTGACGTAAACGGGAACGCCGCGGTGCGACAGGGCGAACACCGAGTAGTGAAGCAGGACGGCGTCGGGGCGTTCGCGCTCGAGCTCGCCGGCGAGCGAGCGAGCCCACCTGGTGACCTCGGCCGTTTCGGCGCCGAGCGAGGTCTCGGTCCGCGCCAGCCAATGCAGCGAGCAGACGAACCCTTCGCTCGTCAGCTCAGCGGCGAGCAGCGTCGCGTGATCGCGCACTCCGCACGGATCGTCGATCGAGACGCCGACCACGCCGATGCGCGGTGAGCTAGCGATCGTCACGGACCCGCGCGCGCTCTCCGGGGTCGGCCTGCTGGCGCTCGCCGAACAGCTCGCCGCGATAGGCCGCATCGATCGCCGACGCCAGCGCGTCGAGATCTCCCGTGGGAACGATCAGACCGGCCTGCGGGGAATCGATCAGGTACTTCATGCCGGTGTCCTCGCTGACGATCGCCGGCACGCCGCATGCGAGCGCCTCGGCGGGCGCATAGGCAAAACCGTCCTCGAACGCCGGATGCACGCACAGGTTCGCCCCGACGAGGTGCGCCAGCGGATCGCCGGGACCGGCGACCACGCGCGGATCCTCGGCGCACGCCTGCTCGACGAACTTGCGCATGCCACGCGTGCCCCACCCGCCGACCAGCCTGAGCCTCAGATCGGAGTGAGACAGACTGCGAACGGCGTCGATCAGCAGCGGCACGCCCTTGTGCACGGCCAGGCTGCCTGTGTAGACGACCTCGAAGCGATCAGACGGCTCGGGCGCGCTCGCTCGATCGAAGCGCGGGTGCGGTGACCAGGGAAACCACGAGAGGCGATCCTCGGCAAACCCCTCCTCCAGAAACGACTCGTGGCTGTAGCGCGAGCCGACGTACACGCGAGCGGCCTGCTCGTACTCGCGCAGGTTGCGCTTCAGCATGCGACTGGCCCATGAGCCTTCCAGCGGATACTGGCGAATCGCGAGCTCGTGTTGACGGATGACGCGGCGCATGTGCGAGTTAGCCGACACCAGCGCGGTGGAGCGATAGCCGGCTCGCCGGGCGGCCTCGAACTGCTCGAGCGCCTGCCCGTTGAAGGCGATCAGCTGCTCGGCGCGGGGCAGTCGCCGGGCCGCGAACGCATCGAACTCCGCCGCGGACGCCTGCGCGCGCACGCCCGGCGTGAGCGGGATCGGAAGCTTCAGCAACCTGGCTGCGAGAGCCTGCGGCAAGCTGGCCCGGTCGCTCGATACGCCGGCGTCACGGTCCGCGCCGCTGATCAGATGGCTCGTCTGACCGCGTCGCGAGGCGGCATCGAGGAGCTCCTGCAGGTGGCGGCCGAGCCCCCCCGTGCCGACCGGCGCAGAGCAGGAGATCGTGACGTCGCCGTCTGCCAGCGCGGACTCCTGTTCCTCTGCGAGGCGCTCGCGCCAGCGGGCCAGGCTCGTCCCGCGACCCTCGCCCCCGAAGACGCTGCTGTCAGTCGAGGCGCTCATATCCCCAGAGCTCGACCAGGTCGCGTCCCAGGCACTCGCTTGCCGCGACGACCTCGTCTTTGTAACGAACGCGCAGCTCATGCATCACGCGCTCGTCCGGTGCAGGCGCCGGGCCGAAGACCGCTCGCCGCTTCAGCGTCTGCATCGCGCGCCGTCGCGGACCGGCGGGCGTCACCGCCTTGATCGTCTCCTTGACCGCGTGCGAGACCGGGCCGCGCCCCACGCCGACGGCGTGGACGAGCTCGTTGAGAACCTGCGAGCGGGGACGGACCGTGGGGTTCGCCTCCAGCTCCTGGACCGGGCCGGAGTCGTCGACGCCGAGGAAGCGGCGCACGTCGCGCACCGTCTGCGCGTTGTCGGCGCGGAAGTCGTCGTAGATCAGAACCATGATCTGATCCGCCGGGAAAGCCGCGTAGAAGCGCTCGAGCTGCTCGGCGTAGCGCACGAACTCCGAGTACAGAAGCATGCTCGGGAAGTACGTGTAGCGCGGAATCGAGCGCCCCTCTCTGCGCTGTGCCTCGAGCTCCATCGCCCGGCCGAGATCGGGCTCGACCTCTGTATAGACTTCGAGCAGCTGGAGGTGCAAGGAGCGCAGGAAGCTCGCCGGCTCGCGCAGGATCGCGACGATGCGAGCGTCGGGATTTACCTCAGCGATGTTCGCGGCTGCCGTCTTTGACCAGAGGTAGTAGGCGGTCGCCTCGCCCACGGTCTGACCCGGCTCGGCGCCCTCGAACCACTCGGCGTATTCCGCCAGGTCTCGCGGCGTGCCTTCCGGTCTCGGAGGCGTCGCCTCGTGCAGCTCCTCGGCGAAGAACCACGGCTCCTTGCGGTCGGGCATGTAGATGTCGGGGTGCGTCTTGAGCATCTGATGCAGCGCCGTGGTCCCGCACTTGGGATGACCGATCACGAAGAAGTCGGGGATCGTTCCGGCGAACGAAGCGGGGCGCGTCAGGTCGATCGGTCGCGTCATGGGTCAGAGGCTAGACGTTGGCTCACGACGCTCATAGAGCCTGCGAGACGTGGGCGATCCCCTCCGCCCCGCGCCCGCCGGCGGCGGTTTTCGCGTCAGCTGGCCTGCCCTGCGGTCGCGAGCTGGGAGGCGCGCCGGTAGTACGGGTTGTCGCGCTGCAGCACCCGTTTGGTGTCAAAGCCGGCCAATCGCCCGTCGACGATCACCATCACCCGATCGCACATCTCCAGCGTCGACATGCGGTGGGCCACGATGAACAGCGTCAGCTCGGTGCGGATCGCGTTCAGAGAAGCGCTGATCAGCGCCTCGGACTGCGGGTCCAGCGCGCTGGTCGGCTCGTCCAGGATCAGCACATCGGGTTCTGCGGCAAGCGCGCGAGCTAGGCAGATTCGCTGCTGCTGCCCGCCCGATACGGCATCTGCGCGTGGCCCGACGATCGCCTCATAGCCACCCGCCCAACTCATGATGTCATCGTGGATTCGCGCCAGCCCCGCGGCCCGTTCGACCTGCTCGTCGCTGAGCTCGCGAAAGAAGCGGATGTTGTCGGCGACCGAGGCGTGCAGCAGGCGCGGCTCCTGGGGGACGTAGGAAACCCGTCGATACCAGTCCGCTCGAGCGAAGCTCTCGGCCGGGACGTCGTTGATCAGGTACTGGCCTTCGACGGGGCGCCGCAGCCGCAGCAGCAGCTGCACGAGCGTGGACTTGCCGGCTCCCGACGGACCGACTATCCCGATCGCCTCACCGCTGCTGACAGAGAAGTTGATGTCCGACAGCACCGGCGTCTCGGGGTTGTAGGCGAAAGAGACGCGATCAAAGCCCACCGTCTGGATCGACGAGAGCGACTGTCCGCCATCCTTCTCCGTGCTGTCGCGGAAGCTCGCGAGTGTCCGCTGAGCGCGCTCGACGAACGGCAGCGATTGCACGAGCGTCTGATAGCTGCCTTGAACCACCTGACCGGTCATGCCGGCGCGCAGCAGCAGCAGCACGACGCCGGTGAGCGAACCGGCGTGGCCGCCGCCGATCAGGTGCAGAACCCATATGCCGGCGACCAGCAGCAGGTAGATCAGGCTCTGATAGACGTTCGAGATCAGCCGCTGAAGCACCTGTGCGCGGAAGTACCAGTGCTGGGCCTGCTTGACCGCCCCCCCGACGCGCTGGCGCTGGGCCGCGCCGCCTCCGAACACGTGAGTCTCTTCGGCCAAGCGGTTGCTCTCGGCCACGCTGCTGGCGTAGTTCACCTGCGTGAGCGAGAGCGCTTTCGCGTACCGGCCGCCGCGCGTGCGCATCGGCCGCAGCAGGGCGAACAGCGCGATGGTCAACGCTCCGACGGCCACACCGGCAAGTGGGCTCAAGAACAGCGCCGCGACCATCAGCACGACGAACTGCAGCGAAGTGGCAAGCAGCCCGGTCGTTCCCGACACGGCGTTGATTGCCTGCGTGACCTGATTGGTCATGATCTCCTGAAGGTTCCCCTCGCGGCCGCGTGACTGGGCGCTCCAGGAAGCCCGGCTGAAGGCGTCGAACAGTTCGGTGCGCAGCCTGGCCATCACATGCGCCGTGATGCTCGCCGGGAGCGTCGAGAGCGGAATCTGAAGGAGCAGGCGCAGGATGCACAGGCCAAACGTGATCAGGATCTGCACCCCGACGCTCGCGTGCAGGTTGATCAGGGAAAGCACGGCGCTGTGTGTTCCGGGATGCCCCCCGTGGACGGCGCTGCCCACGACGGTCGCGGCCAGCTGAGCGATCATCGCCAGGGTGGCCGCTTCGATCAGACCCGACAGGACCGAGCACAGGGCAAGCAGCGCCATCGAGCCGCGACGGTCACCGATCAGCGGAACGAGGCCCTCGCGCATCGACAGCTCGGGGGCCCTCGGCAATCCCCTACGCAGCAGCAGCCGACGCATCTGGTCCCCCTCGCACCGTGCTTGGCACTTCGACCCTACTTGGCACTTCGCCTTTTCGCCCAACCAGCCAATACGCGGCGACGCCGACCGCGAACCAGTAATAGGCGCCGCCGGCCAGACTGCCGCTGATGAATCCCGAAGAGCCCTCGATGATCAGCGGGAGAAACGAGGCGAGCGCACCGGCGAGGCAGACGGCCAGTTCTGGGTCGCGAATGCTGCGTATGCGCCTGACGATCAGCAGGCTCACATAGATCGCGATCAGCGGCCACAGGATCAGCCCGGGCGCGCCGAGTTCCTTGACGAGCACGTTGTACTCGGTCTCCGAGGTCAGGCCGTGACCTTCGAGCAGATCGGTGTTTTTCGAACCCCCGAGGTTGGACACGGCTCCACTGTTGCCCAAGCCGTAGCCCAGCGGAGAGGCCGCCACGTACCCCGGGACTTTGCTGTACGCGTTTTCCTTGTGCAACGTGGTTTGAGAGGATCCGTTGATCGATTCATAACGCTTGAACGTTCCGCTGTGCAACGAAGAGATGACGAGCGCACCCGCCGGGATGGCAAGCACGACGATCGTCAGCAATGCGCCCATCGTGCGCGAGAAATGTCGCCCCGCAAGCGCCGCCAGCCCGGTGAAGGCGACGACTCCAAGCGCCGCGCCAATCAGCTGCAAGCGCCCGAGCCCGACGACGACCGCCATCATCGAGCCCAGAGCCAGCAGGGCCGCGATCCATTTTTTTCGACCCCGAGCGATCGCGACCAGAGCCAGGCACATCGGCAGCGCGACGTGCCCGAGCCCTCCACTCGAGCCGGCCTCGGTTCCCAGGCCGGGCGGGCGCACCCGGGCTTCGCCTTCACTGAAATAGACCCGCCCCGTGCCCTTTTCCGGGTGGATGAGAAGCTGATAGCCCGGACCCCAGCTCGCCAGCTGATCCGGGGTCAAGGTGGTTTGATACGCGGCAACCAGACCCGAGGCGGTCGCTGCGACGCCGGCGATGATGAACAGCTGGCGGAAGCGACGCTTGGAGCGCATCAGGGCGAAGCCGAAGAAGAAGAACGGCACGAACTGCAGCTGCTGGCTGAAGCCGCCGAGTATCGCCAGAACGCCCTGCGTTTTGGGATTGAAGGCATTCACGACGACCAGCGCGACCCATGCGATCACCCATCCCGAGAGCGGCGGGAGCACGACGCGCTCCCTGCGCACGATGATGCGCATCGCGGCACCGGCGCACACGGCGATGATCACGACGTCCGCCAACAGGCGCGTCTCTTCGCGCTGGCTGGTCAGCATCTTCACCGGTCCGTCGATCAGCAGCAGATAGACCAGGATCATCGTCACCGAGAGCTCCAGCCGACTGCAGAGCACCAGCGCAAAGAGCCCGACGGCTCCGACGATGATTCCCAGCGCGACCGGCAATCCGATCGTGGGGAAGCCAACCGTTATAGCCAGCGCGAGTCCTGCCGGGACCAGCGCGGTGAGCCCCGCTACCAGGGCGTCGGTCATGCGCCGCTCGAAGACGGCCGGATGAACGGGCCCGAGAGCCCAGCCGGCCCGCTGACCGATCGCGCTCATCGTCAGGTTCTGCTGCCGGGCCAGAGACCTGCTCTGGCTCTGGAAAAGCCGTAACGCTTGAGCTCTGTGGGCGCCACGAAGTTCGCCACCACCCCGGCGACCGGAGCACACGACGCGCCCGCCAGCAGTTGACTCAGGCGCTGCGCGGACGCTTCGCGCGTGTGGCCCACACGGGCGACCACGACGATTTGATCGACTACCGACAGCAGTGACATCGCATCACTCACCTCCAGCGGCGAGGGCACGTCGATGAGCACGTAGTCGAACCGCGCAGCGAGCGAGTCGAGGAGATCCTTGACGGACTCCTGCGCAAGCAGCGCCGGCGGGTTGGGCACCGAGCGGTCTCCGCCGAGCACGAACAGCGAGCCGACGCGCGCCTGTACGGCGACTGCGGTCGCGTGACCACCTGCGTCCGGCAACGGGGGGTCCGCAGTGATCGCCGGCGCCACCCGCTGTCCGGCTTCCTCCGCATCCAGCTGTCGGTTCAGCACCGAGGCCAGCCTCCCCTCGCCCTCGATGCCCAGCAGCCGATTGATCGTTGGTCGCCTGAAGTTGGCCTCCACGACCACGACGCGCTCCCCTGCGTCGCGTTGCACCAGTGCGAGGTCCGCCACCATCGTCGACTTTCCATCCCCTGGGTCGGGGCTGACGAAGAGGATGACGCGAGGCGGACGTCCCACCACCGCGCCAGCGCTGTCGCTGAGCCGCAGCGCCCCCTGAAGGCGCCGCAGCGGCTCGAGCAGGTGCGCAGACGGACGTGGAGACTGCCCGCCTCTGACGATCGGCTGGCGAACCTTCGGCATCGCCGAGAGCAGCGGAAGCCTGGTCACGGCTTCGATCGCCGAGATCGATCGCAAGCGTCGGTCGAGCCGGCTCACCGCATACGCGGCGATCATCGCCAGGACCAGGCCGATCACGAACCCGAAAATCGCATCCTTACGCGGCTTGGGTGACAGCAGGGTCGCGGTTGACGCTTTCGCCGGCTTGACCTGCTGCGCGCTGACCGTACCGAGGCTCGCTTCGAGCTGATTGATCTTCGAGCTCAGAGTCGCTTCCTGAATGACGTTCGACGCGTTTGGGCTGCTGCTCGATGTCGAGCCAGCGGTGCCCGATGTCGATCCGCTCTTCTTCGTGCTCGTGGTCGGCTTTTCGGCTTTTGCCAGAGCGGACAGTTCAATGCGTCTCAACTGCCGCCGATCGATCGCGAGCGCCTTCTGGATGGCGCGCTGATGTGTATTGGTGGTGCGCTTGATGTACAGCTGCGCCGTTAGATTCGCCGCCAAGGCCACGCCTCGGGCGGTGTGCCCTTCGGCGGCGATCATGATGAATTCGCTCTTTTCCGGGGCTTTGGCTTTCACCTTCATTTCACGCGCGAGCTTTACTTCGTTCGCGGCTCGCAGTCGATGACGCACCTGTTCGACGACAATCGTGTTGATCACGGCCGCCTGGTCGGCCAGCGCACTTCCGCGTGCTTTGGCGCTTTTTTCGGCAGGCGCCTGTTCTTCTGCCGCAACGCCCAAGAACACCTGCGTGCTCGCCTGGTAGGTGGGACGCTGGCGCTTGTAGTACAGGTAGCTCGCGGCCGCGACGACGATCCCGACGGCGAGGATCAGCCACTTACGCCTCCAGATGGGAGCGAAGATGGCGGTAGCATCGGTGGTCTCGTTCATTGAAGTAGAGGGGTCCGTCCCTGGCCTCAAGAGGGCCCGCCATCATAAGCGCCGGGCTTACCCGGAGCTAAAGACTAGCGCCCGTAACAGCACGCGATCCAGGGGCAAGTATTCGTGCAGAAGCGCAATCGTCGCGGGCCGATCCGAGGCGCTGCTGCCTAGAATGGGCGCCGTGTCCGAGCGCTCCAAGCGATCAGAGCGCGCCGGCGCTCCGATCATCTGCTTCGCGACGCAGGGACATCGGCACATCGAGGGTGAGCGCATCAGGGTGCTGCTCGGTCAGCTGGACGCCGAGGAGTTCCCCTTCGACCGTGCTCACAAGCTGCGCTCGGCGCGGCGACTGGCTCGCGCTGTGCTCAAGCGCCGCCCGCAGCTGCTGGTGATGGAGGGAACCGGCACTGCCGGAGGCCTCGTGCTCTTGGCGATGAAGCTGCTGATGGGCGCGCCTTACGTCGTATCCAGCGGCGACGCCGTTGGCCCCTTTCTCGGCCTGCACTCGCGCGCGCTGGGAGTGCTCGGCCGCTTCTATGAGCGGCTGCTGTGCCGCAACTGCGCCGGCTTTGTCGGCTGGACGCCGTACCTCGTCGGGCGCGCACTCACGTTCGGCGCGCCGCGCGCGATGACCGCGCCAGGCTGGACGCGAAGCGTGCCGGCCGACGATGCGCGTGCGCGCATACGCACGGAGCTGGGCATCCCCGAGCAGGCGATCGTGATCGGCCTCGCCGGGTCGCTGCACTGGAACGACAGGGTCGGCTACGTGTACGGCGCCGAGATCGTCCAGGCCGTGCGCCGGTCCGGGCGCCCGGACATCGTGGCCTGCATCGTTGGCGACGGCGACGGCTCCGAGCGACTTCGCGAGCTCGCCGGCGATGACCTGGGCAGCCGAATCCTGCTGCCGGGACGGGTGCCTGCCGAGCAGGTGCCCGACTATCTGTCCGCGTTCGATGCGGGCAGCCTCTCGCAGAGCGTCGACGCGGTCGGCTCCTTTCGCTACACGACCAAACTCAGCGAGTATCTCGCCGTGGGGCTTCCGGTGATAACCGGCGAGGTGCCCGCCGCGTATGACCTCGACGACGGCTACATGTGGCGGCTGCCGGGCCAAGCACCGTGGAGCGAGACGTTCGTCGCGGCGTTGAGCGAGCTGCTGCGAGGGCTCAGCCGGGCGGAGATCGATGACCGCCGCGCCGCGGCCGCGGCCGTCAGCGCCGACGTGTTCGACCGCGCAGCCCAGCAGCGACGGATGACCGCGTTCGTCGGCGACATCCTCGCCGACCCGCGTTAGCGATCCCCTCCGGCCCAGCCGGCGTTCGGCGCGCTCGCCGCGCTCGCCGCGCTCGCCGCGAGGCTCTCATACAGCGCCTCGTGGCGTTGGACCATGCGCGCCCAGCTGTACTCGAGCGCGGCCGCGCGCGCGGCGGCGCCGAGACGTTCGCGCAGCGCGCGATCGTCACTCAGCTGGCGCAGGCGCGCCGCGATGTCCGCGGCATCGGCATCGATCAAGAAGCCGTTGCGGCCGTCGCTGACCAGCTCGCGGATGCCGTTGACGGGCGTCGCGAGGATCGGCAGGCCGCTCGCCGCCGCCTCCAGCGCCACCAGCGGAAAGGCCTCGTAGCTCGTGGGAAAGACCAGAGCGTCGGCGAGCTGGTAGAGCGGCGCGACATCGCGCGACACGCCGATCCAGTGCACGGCATCGGCAACGCCCAGGCCCTCGGCAAGCTGCTCGTAGCGGTCACGGTCGCCGTTGCCAACGACCAGCAGATCCCAGTTCGGGGCGAGCGCGAGCGCCCGGATCGCTGGCTCCAGCCCCTTGCGCTGCCACT
Source organism: Solirubrobacteraceae bacterium (assembly GCA_036264175.1). Lineage (GTDB taxonomy): Bacteria > Actinomycetota > Thermoleophilia > Solirubrobacterales > Solirubrobacteraceae > Palsa-744. Next base: position 14,358 of record DATARK010000091.1, on the reverse strand, counting down.
CGCTGCCCACGAAGATCGCCACGAGCCGCTCGTCGCCGATCGCCAGCTGTCGGCGCAGCGCCGCTGATTCCGACCGACGCGAGTCCGGCGCGAACGCCTCGACGTCGACGCCGTTGGGTATCGAGATCGTGCGCGCGGCCTGGTCGGGGAAGTAGCGCCGTATCTCGTCGGCCACGCCCTCTGACACGCAGACGAAGCGCTGCGGCCGGTTGACGCGAAAGCAGATGCGCTCGGCGAGCCGGCCGAGCAGCCCCGAAGCGGCCACGTTGAGCTTGAACAACCAGTTGGAGCGGCTCGGCGTCGCCGGTCCGACCTGCTGGCAGTAGTGAATGCCCACGAGGTCGACCTTGTTGAGCACGATCGCACCGACGGCCATCACGACGCCGCGCCGCCGGCGGCGAACCACGAGCGAGCCGGCGAGCATGAACCACGGGTAACTGAGCACGAACGGTCGGCTCGGGCCGCGCACGCGGTGGAACTCGACGCCCGAGCCGGCGGGCAGGTCACATTCGTAGGCGATCACCGTCACCGCCCAGCCGCGCGCGCGCAGCCCGAGCGCGAGCTCTGAGACAACGCGCTCCATGCCGCCAACCGGGCCGACGTGGTGGAGGACCAGCGTCAGCTCACGCGCGGCGGCGGGCGCTTGCGCTGCGGCGACAGCCGTCGCCGCAGGTTCACGTGTTGGCGTCGACAATGTCCTGCAGTGCGGTGAAGAAACGCTTGCGCACGGCCTCGTCCGTATATTCGCGCATGAAGCGCTCGCGGCCGGCCTCGCCGAGCTGCCGCCTGAGGTCGGGCGAGGCAAGCAACGGCTCCAGCGCATCCGCCAGATCACCCGGATCGCCCGATCTCGCGAGCATGCCAGTGCTTCCCTGCTCGACGATGTCGGGCGGCCCTCCCGAATCGACGGCGACGACCGGCACGGCCGCGGCCATAGCCTCCAGCAGGACGATGCCGAATGGCTCGGGATCGGATGCGTTGACGAGGATGTCCAGCCGCTCGACGAAGGGCATCGCGTCGGCGACTTCACCGGTGAGCGTCACCGATCCCTGCAGGCCGAGCTGGTCGATCAGGCGAGGCAGCGAGGCCGCGTATTCGGGCGATAGGCCATAGGAGTCTCCGCCGACGATCACCAGGTGCATGCGCCGCCCTCGCTCGCGCAAAAGCGCCTGTGCGCGCAACAGGCGATCCTGGCCCTTCCATGCCTGCAGGCGCCCGACGATGCCGACGATCGGCACGTCCTCAGGCAACTGCAGCGGCGCGTCCGCGCCGGCGTCGAGCACCGGGCTCGCGCCGGCCGGGATCACGATCGTGCGCCGATGCGGCCACAGCCGCTGCTGCGCGCGGGCGGCGGCGCTCGAGTAGCAGGCGATCGCGCGCGCCGGCAAGAGGTTGGCGCTGAGGTCGAGCCAATGGCGCCCGGCGATCGAGTGCTGCCACCACACCACGCGGTCGCTCATTCCGGCCAGCGCGGCCGCCGGCGAGCCGTACAGCTGCGTCTTTGCCGCCCAGTTGAGAATCACGTCGGGCCGTCGTGCGCGAAACAGCCTGGCCAGCCGCCCGACGGTCGCCGCGACGCGGTGCGGCTGACGCACGCGCCCGGCCTCGACGATGTCGACGCGCAGGCCCGCCGCACGCAGCTCATCCGGCCACGGCCCGTCTTTGAAGAAGACGAGCTCCAGCTCGTGCCCGCTCGTGCCGGCCCCCTGCAGAATCGTGTGCAACATCGCCTCGGCACCACCCAGGCGCTCCCACCAGGGAACGGTGATGACGACGCGCACAAGGCGGATCGTATCCCACGTTCGAGGGCATTCCGACGGCGCAACGGCGCCGATAGACTGCCGTCGCGTGTCAGTCCGAGAGTCAGAGATCGGCATCGATGTCACTCTCGCCCACGACTATCTGCTGGTGATGCGCGGCGCCGAGCGCACGTTCGCGGCAATCGCGGACATCCATCCGGCCGCTCCGATTTTCACCCTTCTCTACGACGCGTCAGGTACGAACGGCCGGTTCGCCGGACGGGAAGTTCACACTTCGCCACTCAGCCGCCTAGGTGTAGGCCAGCGCAGCTTCAGGCGCCTGCTGCCGCTGTACCCCTGGGCGGTTCGCCGACTCGAGCTGCCACCCAGCGACGTGGTGCTGAGCAGCAGCAGCGCATTCGCGCACGGTGTTCGTGTTCCCCCCGGCGCAGTGCACATCTGCTACTGCCACGCTCCATTTCGCTACGCCTGGAACGAGCAGCAGCGCGCGCTGGAGGAGGTGCCTGCACCGCTTCGGCCTCTTCTGCGCAGGCAGCTCGCCTGGATGCGCGGATGGGATCGATCGGCGAGCCGCGGCGTGGACGCCTATGTCGCCAACTCGCAACTGACGCGTGAGCGCATCAAGCGTTTTTACGGTCGCGAGTCGACAGTCATCCATCCGCCCGTGGAGACGCATCGCTTCTCACCGGGCTCGCCAGGCGACGCGCTGCTGCTCGTCACCGAGCTGGTGGCGCACAAGCGAGTCGACGTCGCGCTGGAGGCCGCGAGACGAGTCGGCGCGCCGATCCAGGTCGTGGGAGCCGGCCCTGCCTACGCGAGCCTGCACGAGGCCTACCCCGAGGCCGACTTTCTCGGGCGCGTTGGCGACGACGAGCTCGCGGCGCTCTACGCCTGCGCACGCGCAGTGCTGATCACGGGCACTGAGGAGTTCGGCATCACGGCCGTCGAGGCCCAAGCGGCCGGGCGCCCGGTGATCGCCGCCCGCGTCGGCGGCGTGCTGGAGACCGTGCTGGAGGGCGAGACCGGGCTGTTCGCCGAGCCCGGCGACGTGCCGTCGCTGGCCGCGGCGATCGAAGCGATCGATCGAATCGACTTCCAGCCTTCGCGTGCCGTGGCCAACGCCGAGCGCTTCTCCGTGGCCAGCTTCCAGCAGCGACTGTCGCGATTCGTCGAGGAGACCATCACCGACCGACGCGCCGGTGCGCGCGACTCGGCGCCCGCCGGCTAGCGTCGCCGGGCTGGGCGCGGAGCGTCGCCCGGTGGATTGGCGCCGACGCGAGGCCGCAGCCTCGACAGTCCGCCCAGGAGCAGCGTGGCAAACAGGCGGCCGGCCAGAGACCCTCGATCATCCCGTGCCGGTGCGCGCTTCAGCGAAACCGACGCCGCATCGACCAGGCGATTTCCGTGAAGCGGTATGCCGGTGAGCAGCAAGTTGAAATCCGGGAGCTCAGCATCTGAGCCGAGGCGATCGAGCAGGTCTCGCACCACTCCGTGCGGATCGTCGAGCAGATCCTCATAGAACAGCACCGCTCGGCGCTCTCGCGGGTGTTTGACAAACACCCAGCCCGAGAGCAGGTAGGTGAGTGAAAGGTATAGGCGCGTCGTCGCCGGGTTAAAACGCCGCTCTGCCACGTCATCCTTGGCGAAGGAAGCAACCACATCCCGCGGGTCTCTGACGAGCAGCAGCAGGTACAGCTCCACGCTCTGCAGTGACTGCAGCTCGCGTGCGCGCAGCGGATAATGAGAGGTGTCAATGACATAGCTCGTGCCGGCCGTTGAGGCGACCGCTGCATAGAGTTCGCTCATCACGCGCCGATACGGCATCCGCAGTCGCCGTCTCGCGGCGCCTCGACGGACGCGAAGCAGCGCGGAGGAGCGCTCGAGGTAACGATGCGGCTGGCCCGCCCGAACCGCGTCCGAATCGGCGATCTGTGACCTCACGCTCTGCCAGAACTTCGTGCGCTCGGGGTCTTTGCGCTTTGGCTCGCCGCCACGCGGCAGCCACTTGTCAAGCTCGCCGGCGAAGAACATGTCAGCGCAGTTGCCAAGCGTCACCCCGAGGATCGTGCTGCCGCTGCGACCGGCGCCCATGACGTAGATGACTTTTGGCTTTCCTGAGCGGGAATCGCTCGCAGATGTTGCGCCGGACATGGGCGCTCGAGTCTCGCAGATGCTCGAGCATGGGCGGCGCAGGGGGCTTGATAGGGTCCGGCGATGGCCGCTTCCAGACCCCTGCGCATCGCGTGGCTCGGCGGAGGTCCGGCCGATGCGGGTGGCGCGCCCGGCGTGGTGACCGAGCTGTTGGACGGTCTGACCAGGCGTGGCCACGAGATCGACTGCTTTCTCCCGGGAGCGCCGCCCACCATCCCCGAGCACCTGCGCGACCGCCAGAATCTCAAGTTCATCGCGGGCACGAGCTCCTGGCGCTTTAACCGTTGGTACAGCCGCACCCGGATCACCTCATTCGCTTCGGGACTGCTGGCCCGCGCGGTGGGTCAGGTGCGACTGCGGCGTGAAATCATCAAGCGCCACAAGCAGCAGCCATACGACCTCATTTATCAGAATCAGCAGATCGAGTCACTCGGCGCGCCGGCCAGCGTCCTGCGCTCGATTCCGCTCGCGCTTCGCCCCGACAGTCACCAGGCCGGCGAGCTGCGGTGGTTGATACGCGAGCGACGCCTGGCGTTCAGATCCCAGCCCGCTTACACCTTCTTCATCGTCGCGGCGATCATGACCGTTCGCACGCTGGTCCAGGCGCTGCGAATCCGCAGGGTCGAGCTGCTGATCGCCATCAGCACGGTGTTTCGCGATCACATCGTCCACGACTACCGCTTTCCGATCGAGAAAACCACCGTGATCACCAACCCGCTTCGCCTCGAGCGATTTCACAGCTCTGACAGGGCGCCGAGCACACCGGCGATCGTGCTGGTTCCGACGCGGATCTCGGTGCGCAAGGGCTTGGAGGACATCGCCCCGCTGGCTCGCCTGCTGCTCAAGCGAGGAGTGGACGTGCGCCTGCGTGTCATCGGCGGCCCCAGCACGTGGTCGGATTACACCAAGCTGCTTGACGACCTCCCCGCCGAGAACACAGAATCAAGCGGTCACATCCCCAACGCGGAAATGCCGGCGGTGCTTCAGGAAAGCGACATGGTGCTCGTGCCCAGCAAGTACGACCCCTGCCCGGTGTCCGTGCTCGAGGCATTGGCGTCGGGTGTCCCCGTGATCGCGACCTCGGAGGTGGGCTCGATCGAGGGGATCGATCGCTCGGTGGCAGCCGAGGTCGAACCTGGCGACGTCGAGGCAATGGCCGACGCGATAGAGCGGATGCTCGAGCGTCTGCGCACGGCTCCCGGGCCGACGCGCGCGCTGGCGCGCGCGGAGGCCGAGCGGAGGTTCGCCAGAGATGTCGTGTGCGGGCAGATCTCAGATGCCCTGGAAGCTCTGGTCGGTCGACCGCAGCCGGCGGCGGGCGCCACGGCGCCGGCCCAACCGCTCAGAGCTTGATCAGGGCGGCGGGATCACGCAGCCACCAGGGCAGGAGCTTGGGCCTCTGCTCGGCCGGCAGGTCGACCGCCTCGAAGCCGCGCGAGCAGATGAACGCGCAGCGTCGTTCGCGACGGTAGTCGCTCATTCCCGCCTGGTCGGTCGTGTTCTGGGCCAGCGCGACCGTGGCGAACTGGTGACGCTCGGCAAGGTCGGCGACAGCTTGACGGCTCGGCAGCAGGACCAGTCCATCGCCTGCCCCGGGACCCGGGCTGTACAGGCGCGTCGTCTCGAACAGGCTGGCACGCGAGCGCGAGACGTTCGTATCGATGACGAGCGCCCGTGCGCCGCTGCCGGCCATCAACTCGAACAGCTCGACCGGTCGATCGATCTGATCCATGATGCCGAGGCACAGCACGATGTCGAATTCGCGATCGAAGGAGCGTGCGAACAGGGGCTCCGCGCGAAAGAGATAGCGCGTCGGGTCAACCTCCTTGGCCTCGAACACGAGCTCGGCCTGCTCGATGCATTCGATGTCAGCATCGATGCCGAGTACGTAGTCAGCGCCGGCTTGCAGCGCCGCCAAAGACCAGAAGCCCGCGTTGCAACCGAGGTCGAGGACACGATAGCCGCTCAGCGATCCGCCTGTGAGCTCGAGCAGCCGCTCGAACAGATATGCGTATCGCTGGCTTTGGCGGTTGACGAGGCCGCGGTCGTTCACTGGTGTGACGATTCCGTCGTCGAACTCGAAGCGGTAGTTCCAACGCGGGAAGGCGGCTATCCGTCGGCGTAGCTGCTCTGCCTCCACGCCGCGCAGAGTAGTGCACGGCAGGGGTGCAGGGCGGCTGGCGCGAATAGACTCAGGGCCGTGGCCGACCCGCCCGCATTGACCGAGCGTCCCGCCTGGCAGGCGCTCTGCAGCCACTACGAGGCGATCCGCGACGTTCACCTGCGCGAGCTGTTCGCCGAGGACCCCGGGCGCGGCGAGCGACTCGTCGCCGAGGGCACAGGGCTGCACCTCGACTACTCCAAGCATCGCGTGACGGCGCGCACGCTGGCACTGCTGCTGAAGCTCGCCGAGCAGTCCGCGTTGAGCGAGCGCACGGAGGCGATGTTCAAAGGCGAGCGCATCAACGTGTCAGAGGATCGCTCGGTGCTGCACGTGGCGCTGCGCATGCCCGAGCGCGAGTCACTGATCGTCGACGGCGTGGACGTGGTCAAGGAGGTGCACGCGGTTCTGCGGCGCATGGCCGACTTCTGCGAGCGCGTGCGCGGCGGTGATTGGACCGGTCACACCGGCAGGCCGATCCGCAACGTCGTCAACATCGGCATCGGCGGCTCGGACCTCGGGCCGGTGATGGCCTTCGAGGCTCTGCGGCACTACAGCCGGCGCGACATGCGTTTCGCCTTCGTGTCGAACGTCGACTCCACTGACTTCGTCGAGGCGACACGTGGGATGGACGCTGCCGAGACGTTGTTCATCGTCTGCTCGAAGACGTTCACGACGCTCGAGACGATGACCAATGCAGGCTCGGCGCGTGAATGGCTGCTGTCGGCGCTGGGCGACGAGCAGGCGATCGCCAAGCACTTCGTCGCGGTGTCGACCAACGAGCAGGGTGTGCGCGCGTTCGGCATCGACGCAAAGAACATGTTCGGCTTCTGGGATTGGGTCGGCGGGCGCTACTCGATGGACTCCGCGATCGGACTGTCGACGATGCTGGCGATCGGCCCGGCCGGCTTCGCGGAGATGCTCGCGGGCTTTCATGCGATGGACTACCACTTCCGTCACACGCCGCATGAGCGAAACCTGCCGGTGCTGATGGGTCTGCTGGCGGTCTGGTACGGCGACTTCTTCGGCGCGCAGACCACGGCGGTGCTGCCATACGAGCAGTATCTAAAGCGCTTTCCAGCCTATCTGCAGCAGCTGACGATGGAGTCCAACGGCAAGCACGTGACCCTTCAGGGGCGCCCGGTCGACTACGAGACGGGCGCGATCTACTGGGGCGAGCCCGGCACGAACGGCCAGCACAGCTTCTACCAACTGCTGCACCAGGGCACCAAGCTCGTGCCTGCAGACCTGATCGGCTTCGGCCAGACGCTCAACCCGCTGGGCGAGCATCACGACATCCTGATGTCCAACGTGTTCGCCCAGGCCCAGGCGCTGGCATTTGGCAAGACCGAGCAGGAGGTGCGCGCCGAAGGCACGCCCGAGCACGTCGTCGCGCACCGCGTGATGCAGGGCAACCGCCCGAGCAGCGTGATCCTGGCCGAGCGCCTGACGCCGCACGCGCTCGGCACGCTGGTCGCGCTCTACGAGCACAGCGTGTTCACCCAGGGCGCGATCTGGGGGATCGACTCCTTTGATCAATGGGGCGTCGAGCTGGGCAAGGAACTCGCCAGACGGATCATCCCCGAGCTGCTCAGCGCCGACGAGCCGGAGCTGAGCCATGACAGCTCGACCAACGCGCTGATTCGCCGCTATCGCGCGCTTCGACGCACCTGAAGCCGCGTCCGCCCCGTCTCCCCGTCAGAGGCCGCGCGCCGCGGCGATGCCGTCCGACGCAACCGCGAGTCTGGACTTTCCGTCCCGTTCTACGGCGCGGACTTGAGAGGGAGGCCGCAACAGCCGATAAGCAGGAATCGACGTCCGTTCCGACGAATTCTGCCTGCGAGGGTGCACATGCTGCTTGTCCTGATTTCGATCGCGTGGTTTGCGTTGCTCGTGTTGTTCGCGGCGATCTGCCGAGTGGCGGCTGACGGCGACGGCGGACCTGCCCGGCATGCAGCTCGCGGCTCGATCTCGATCGGCGACCGACTGACGCTCTCCCCCCTGTCAGATCGCCGCCCAGCTTCGCCGCGTCGCCGTCAGCGACACCGGCCGGGATCGCTGCGCCACACGCGCAGCCGCCGCCGCGCTCACGGCGTGCGCTGAGGCCCGAGCAGCTGCTCTGCTGGCGCAGCGGAGCCGACGCGCCGGCCAGAGACGACGTGCGGCCTCAGAGACCGCGTCGCCCGAGCACGTGAGGCACGGTGCGCAGGAGAATCTTCACGTCGGTCCACAGCGACCAGTTTGCGACATACAGGTAGTCCAGCGCGACCATCTCCTTCAACGGCACGCGCGCCGGACCGAGGATCTGCCAGGGACCGGTCATGCCCGGCATCAGTTCCAGGCGCCGGCGGTGCCAGCCCTCGATGCGCTCGTCCTCCTCGATGACCAGCGGGCGCGGCCCGACGAGGCTCATCTCGCCTTTGACGATGTTCAGCAGCTGCGGCAGCTCGTCCAGCGCGGTGGCGCGCAGAAAGCGACCGACGCGCGTGACACGCGGATCCCGGGCGATCTTGAAGAGCCCTTCCTGCGCCTCGTTGCGATGGCGCAGCGACTCCTTCATGGCGTCGGCGTCAGGCACCATCGTGCGGAACTTGAGCATGTAGAAGCGCCTGCCGTGACGCCCCACTCGAAGCTGACGGAAGAACACGGGCCCGCGGCTGTCGAGCTTGATCGCGATCGCGAAGCCGATCAGCAGCGGCGAGATCGCCAGCAGCCCGATCGACGCGCCGAGCAGGTCGAAGGCGCGCTTGATCGCCGCAGAGGAGCGCGTCAGATCGAAGCGGCGGACGCCCATCAGCGTCACGCCGTGAAGCTCGTCGAACTCGACCGCGGAGCCGACGACCTCGAGCATGCGTGGCAGCACGCTGACGCGCACGCCGACGGCCTTGAGCGTGCGCACGAGGTTGACCGTCTCGCCGGCATCGGCGCCGGCGCCCCATCCCGGGGCGATGATCGCGCGGTGCACGTCGAGCGTCTGCGCGAGATCGCGAATCTCGGTCAGGCGCGGCGCCGAGAAAGCGTCGGTCGACCACGGCGCGACCTGGTCGAGCTCGAGATGGGCGATGATCTTCGCCTTGATGCCACCGTGGCCGGCCAGCTTGCCCGCGACCATCTCGGCGGAACGTTCGTCGCCGATAAACAGGCACCGCTCGGTCGGTCCAGCCCACAGCGCGATGACGCGCGCCGCGGCTCGCGCGAGCACCAGCGAGGCCGCCAGAGCGATCCACAAGAACAGCGCCTCCCTGCGATCCAGCGTGCCGGCGACCACCAGGCGGCCGGCCAGCAGCGCGACCAGCGTGCACAGCGTCGCCAGCTGAAACAGCTTGGGAGCCTCGTCGAGCGTGGTCTTGCGCAGCAGCGTCTCGTCGCGGTCATACAGCCCGAGCAGCTTGGCGCCGACGAGCAGCAGCGGCACGCCCACGAGGCTCTCCCAGGTCAAATGCAGCGGCACGCGGCGCGAGGAGAGCGCGACCGTGAGCACCAGCGCACCGAGGATCGCCACGACGTCGGCGGCCAGCAGGGCGCGGCGAAACAGCGCGTCTCGGCGCAGGCAGACCGACGGCCCGCGCACGCCCGCTGCGATGTCCAGCGACAGGCGCCGCCGGCTGGACTCGCGCCGGCCGGCCCTCGCAGTCGCCGCCGGACTTCCCCAGCGCAGGCCTGTCTCTGGCCCGTTTCCCGTCCCCGTCTCAACGCTCATGGGCGCTCCTTGCCTCCTTGCCCTCCGTCAACCATCCCCGCATGATCCCGCTGCTGGCTCGAACAAATGTCGAGATCCCGTGATTGCTGCTCAATGTCGTGCATCATGCACTGAACTCGGCCGTAAAGTCAAGCCTGGGACACGATCGGGCGCTCGCACCCCGCAGGCCTACCAACAGTTCGCAGGTTTTGCATGTGCCGAATGGACTGGCGAACCCTGCCTGACCGTGGTCTCACGTGGGCCCGACCGCGGCCAGGCGGCAGTCGATCTGAACGCAAAACGGGCCGCCCCATCCTTGGGGCAGCCCGTCGCTTACGTCCGGTCCGCTCTACGTCGCGGCTAGCCGCGACCAATCTCCTTAGAACTGGACTTTTTTCGCGCCTTCCTGGGCGATCAGCTGGACGTTCTTTTTCGCTTCTTTGTTGGTGGGGAGGCTGATGTAGTCCTGTTCTTTTTCGATCAGCGTCTGTCCACCTTCGGCACCGGCTGTAGTACCGGCGTCGAGCACGAATTCAAGGAAGTCACCGGCCGTCGTGGCCTCGCTTTCGGTAGCTCCTTTGAAGCCGTTGTACTTCGTCAGGCCGAGGTCGTAGGTGAACCCGCACAGCGTGTAGTTGACCTCTTTCTTTTCCGCCGTCACGCGGTTCCACAGTTCTTCTGTGGTCGGCGGCGGGAACTTGCCTTTTTCGGCTTTGCCATTCGTCGGGTTGACGTTCACGTACGCCGTTTCGGCGCAGTTGGCTTTGCTTTTCGCAGCCGCATCGCCGTTGTCTGACGGGTCGGTGTAGATCGCCAGTTTTTTGCCGCCGACAGCTTCTTTCTCGACGTTTTCGATCTCGACCCAGAACATGTTCTTGCCTTCGCCGCCGGTCGGCGGGATGAAGCCAGGGCCTTTCGACCTGACGTCGGCAAGGTTCGCGTAGCCGATCGAGCTAGGCGTTTCTTCGACTGCTTTGACGACACCGCCGCCGCCTTCGCCGCGGATCAGTTTTTCGCCTTCTGCCGGCCACGACGTGTTCGCCGGCGGTTCTTCTCCGCATTCGAGCCACGTTTCTTTGGCCGCGTCACACACTTTGCCGGCTTCGGCCGTGCCTTTGCCGTTTACAACCTCCAGCCACTTCTTGAACGTGGCCGTGGTGCCCGACCCGTCTTTACGCACGACACGGGTGATTTCGGTTTCTGAGGCGGCTTTGCTGCAGGTGATGATTTTGTCGCCGCCGTCTTTGATTTTGCTCCATTTGGTCGTCTGCCGCCGGAAGATTTTTTCGACGGTTTTCTGTTTGAGCACGAGACGTCCGAGCGTCGGCAGCGGTTTCGTGCCTGGCGCCGCTTCGGCCGCGCAGCCCGTGGGCAGGTGGACGATCAGTGCGACGGCCGCCTGGAGCGTCGGGATCGTCAGCACTTTGCCCGAGCCCTCAGCCTCGATTTTCGCCTTGATTTCGGCGTTGGGCGCGTTGTCGGTGCCGACGTAACCCTGGGCTTCGGGGCCGTATTCTTCAAGCCCGTACCAGTTTTCCATCCCTTTGCCGCTGCCCGTTTTACCTTTGGTGTTGTATGTGACTTCCGGTCCCCCCGGACACGCCTTCGGGTTGGTGTTGCCGCTGTTGTAGCCTTTGGCGGCTTTTCCGCCCCATACTCCCGTCATCGCGGCGGCCTGAAGCGTCGAGCCTTCGCCGTTGATTTTTGTGCCTTCCGTACATTTCGGCAGCCGCGAAGCGCTCGCGACGCCGGGCGCTCCGAGCGCGGCGATCGCTGCCGTGGCCAGGACACACGCGGGCACCAGACGCCGCGAAACGCGTGTCGACAATGACAACATCAGATACTACCTCCTTAGGTATCTAGTACCGATCGGCTAGGACCGGTCGGGTCCGGAAGTCGTCTCGTCCTCCGTGGGCACATCGTTTCCGACCGGCCGCGGTCCGAGGTTGCCAGGCTGTTATGGAGACCAGTTGCTTATTGACAACAGATCGTTTGCAGTTCGTTGACACTCCTTACACAACGCAGATCTACGCGCTCTCTACGGATTGCGCCGGAGAGCCGGCCCGGCGCAGAACTCGCGCCGCACCGCGATCAGTGTCGCGCGTGCTTGACCGGAGTGGCGACGACGACGGGCACGCGCGTCGTGTGCTGAGCACCCGCTGGGTCGTGCGCGAGAATGGTCAGGCTTGCGACGAGCTTGTGCCGACGAATGAGCAGCTCCCGTGCCTTCGCCGAGAGGTGGATCAGCAGCCGCTTAGGTTGCCCGCCTGACAGGGTGAACGAGCCGGTCGCCAGCGTCGTCGTCGTCGACTTACCCCTCTTGCCGTTGCGCGCGCCTGCTGCGACGAGGGCAGTCAAGGTCAACTTGCCCGCGCAGCTGCTCTCCTCGGCGGGGCAGTACAGCGTGAGCGCCACGGTCCCCCCCGCCGCCAGCGTCAGCAGGGCTTTCTGCAGCCTCACATTGGGGACCGGCGGACCGCCGGCCGTGTAGCCGCCTACTCCGCCGCCAGGCGGCGCCGAGGCGGCGCTCTGCGAGGCGCCGCTCTGGCTTCCCGGGGTGACTGTTTCGCCCGGCACGGCCGGTTCGACGACCGCGACGGGCGTGGGCAGGGTGTTCGACGCGCTCGTTACGCCGGCCTTGTTCGTCACCGTCAACGAGGCGGTGTACAGACCAACACTCCGGTAGCTGTGGGAGATCGTCCGCGAAGTGGTCGACGCTTCCGGTGTGCCGTCACCGAAATTCCAGTGGTATTCGCGTATGCCGTTTGGACCAGACGGATCGTGCGAATGACTGCCGTCGAAGGTGCCTACCTCGCCAGGCGTGAGCTGTTCCGGTCCAATCGCCACCGCGGTTGGCCCAACCGCTTCACCAGCGACGTTGACGACGATCGTCTGCGTGACCATCGGAGTGCTCAGATCGTCGGTATGGACGGTCTCTTTGACGGTCAGCGCGCCACCATGCGCGAAGTTGTGGTGGGTGCTTGGGCATTGGCGGAAGAACCCCAGACGCACGTATTCTTCGTACTGAGACGGCAAGCTTTGCGGGCAGCGGAACTTGCCCGATACGGTTTCTGAGGTGCCGTCGCCGAAGTCCCATTCGACGTTCAGCGCATCGGCCTGGTTGACGTAGGAGGAGAAGGTCACCGGTTCGGCCGGTGTCACCGTTCTTCCATTGAGAACTTCCCCGTTTATTTCGGCTGCGAGGCCACCCGCCGCCGCTTCGGGGCAGCCGCCGCCGCCAGGCCCCAGCTCGATCACCGCTGGTTCCTGCGGTCCTTCATAGAACGTTTCCCCGGTCCACGCCTCGCGCATCGCCTTTTCGATGAATTCGGTCGCTAGCACGAACACCTTGCCTTCCGAGCCCGCCGCTACGGGCGCGAAGAATTCGCCACCGGCGGGATTGAAGACACACTTGGACGTCGCTTCGCCCGCGCCTCGCGTCGCCCCTATGTTCTGTCCGCCGACCCACCCCTGCACGGCTCCGCTGGCCGCCGAAAGCCCCACCACGCCCGCGTAGGTGAAGCCCCCGACCGCGGGCTGCTCGTTCTCAACGACGGTCGGTGCGTAGATCGTGTTGCCTTCGGCTCCGAATGGCGCGGCCGCGAGCACACCGCCAAGGGGCGATTGGCGCCCCTGCGGATGAAAAGCTGCGATGTCGTTGATTGCTCCTTCGGTCGTGCCGCCCACATGACCTTCCAGCGTGTACACAGAAGCCGGCGTGCCTTTGGACGCGAAGTTCGCCGGCACTGCGGCGATCCCGTTTTCGTATTGCACGTCGACGTGCTCTTCTGATTCGGCGCCGACAACGACCGGAGAGTTGGGACTCGTGCGTTCGTGCAGCTGTTCGACTTTCTTGAAGTCGTCGGCCGTATCCACCCAGCGACCCGGCGCGCCGGCTAGCAGTTCCCCTCCTGGAGCGATCCGCTGCAGCACGAAGTGATCGGGCGATTTCACTTCGGCCGTATCGTAGAGCTGATCTTCAAACTTCTTGACTTCTTTCCCCGGGTCTTCGTGCGCGAGGATGATCACGTCGCCCGTTGCAGGGTCGACGGTGATGCCGGCGGGTTCCAGCAGCGCCTTGCCGGGCGTCTGTGACTGCGCCGCCAGTTCGCTTTCGCCCGGCCCTGTGAGGATCGATGTGCCAGCTTTTCCAGCGGGAACGAGTTCTTTACCTTTCTGTTCGGTCGAAAAGGCGAACAGCGTCGACGCCACGGGTAGGTCGGAGCTGGATGTAACGCCTAGAAACTGTTCAGCCGAGACTTCGTCGATCCCGCCGGGTTTGCGCGCGTCGACGGCCAGCACGTAGAAGCGCTTGCGGGCCGGATCGACGGCGATTCCCTGGACGCCCAGCCGTTCCCCTTCGCCGCTGCGGCTTTCGGCAGCCGTCTCGTTGAACCGCACCGACGCTACCGCTTCATATTTCCCGCCCGACGCGACGAACTTCTGCACCCTGAAGGTCCGCGTGATCGGACCCGAGCGCCCGATTTCTTCGACGCATTCTTTTTCGCTCCCTTCGTCCGGGCGTTCTCCTTCTTCGAATTCTTCCTTGGCTTCGTCCTCGCATAGCTTGATTTCGGCTTTTGAGACTTTGCGCGGTCCCTGCGTGT
>DATARK010000072.1:0-2460 GCA_036264175.1 Solirubrobacteraceae bacterium | reverse complement strand
TGGGCGGCGGAGTTATCGCCGCCGACTTTGCTCGCGTCGATCTCCACGTCACCGGCGCTGACGCTGTCCAGCGGCTTCTTCTTCGCGCCCATGATCGCCTTCAGCGACGGGTAGCGCGGCTCGTTGATCGCGTCGCCGACGGAGATCACGGCGGGCAACCTGACCTGCACCGTGTAGTAGCCGTACTCGGCCTGGCGCTCGCAGCGCAGCGCATCGGACTCCACGTCCATCTTGATCACCTGTGTCAGCGACGGCATGCCCAGGTGCTCGGCCACCACAGCGCCGATCGTGTAGCACTCGCCGTCATCGGACTGCTGTCCCAGCAGCACCAGGTCGGGGCTCTCGCGCTGCAGCGTCTTGGCCAGCGCGTAGCCGGTCGCGGCCACGTCCGAACCGGCGACGACCTCGTCGGACAGGTGCACCGAGCGGTCGGCGCCGAGTGAGACGGCCTTGTGCAGGGCGCGCACGGCGCTGTCGGGGCCCATCGTCACGGCGACGACCTCCTCGACCGGCACGGCGCCGCCCTCTTTGATCTGCATCGCAGCCTCGATGGCGTGCGTGTCATACGGGTTGAGGTTCTTCTCCCCGCTGCGGTCCATGCGCCCCGTCGAGGCGTTCAGTTTCTTCTCGACGGCGGCGTCCGGGACCTCCTTCACCAGGACGCATATCTTCATTCTCAGGTAACTCCTTGGGTTCTGTTGAGGGAGATTCTACTTGTTTACCCGGTTGACTGACGAGTCAATCAGTCGCGATCGGCGGTCGCCTGACGGATGAAATCGACGATCGCCTGCGTCGGCGCGCCGGGCGTGAACACCTCGGCCACGCCCAGGTCCTTCAGCTCCGGGATGTCCTCGGCGGGAATCGTCCCGCCGACCGTCACGACCACGTCGTCGACGTCTTGCGCGTGCAACAGCTCCACGATGCGCGGCACCAGCGTCATGTGCGCACCGGAGAGAATCGACAGCCCGACCGCGTCGGCGTCCTCCTGGATCACCGTCTCGACGATCTGTTCGGGCGTCTGGTGCAGGCCCGTGTAGATCACCTCCATGCCGGCGTCGCGCAGAGCGCGCGCGATGATCTTCGCGCCGCGGTCGTGGCCGTCCAGGCCGGGCTTGGCCACGACGACGCGAATCTTGCCGTGAGTCTGTGTCGGCATCTCTCCCCGCAGCCTATGCGCGGCGCGTCGAACGCGCTGCCACGTGGCCTCTGGCCCGCCCGCCGATGCCGCCCAGCGCGAGCACCGCGCCGAGCGCGGCGATCACCTTCAGGCGCTGGCCGAGCCGGTCCAGGCGCAGCACCTCCCAGCCTTCTGCCGCGGCGATGCGTCGCAGCTCGGCGTCCGGGTTGACCACGACCGGCTGGCCGACCGCGCGCAGCATCGGCAGGTCGGACTCCGAGTCGGAGTAGGCGAACGACGCGGCCAGGTCGATGCCCTCGCGCTCGGCCAGCTCGGCCATCGACATCACCTTGCCCTCGCGATAGTTGAACGGGCCTGCCGGCCTGCCCGTGTAGCGCCCGTCGACGATCTCCGAGCGTGAGCCCAGCCCGCCGTCGAAGGCCAGCACGTGCGCCAGCAGGTCGGCCATCTCCTGCGAGGCCGCCGTGAGGATGTAGACCGGCACGCCCGCGTCCTGATGGGCGTAGGCGCGCTCGAGCATCTGCGGATACAGCCGCGGCAGCACGCCGGCCAGCACGCGCGGCGACAGTCGCTGCAGGTCGCGCACGGCAACGCCGGCGATCATCTCGCCGACGCGCTTGCGCACGTCGTCGGCGCGGTCGTCGGTCGAGCCGCGCAGGCGAAAGCGCAGGTTTTCATAGACGTCGCGCGCCAGCCGCGTGCGGCTGATCATGCCTGTTTCATAGGCCGCGCGAGCGAAGAACACGCCCGACGAGCCGGCCATCAGCGTCTTGTCCAGATCGAAGAACGCAGCCGGCCGCAGGTGCCCGTTGGACGCAGCCGGCGCAAGCGTCTCGCCCAGCGCAGGCACCGGCGAATGCTCAGACGTCTCGGTGTTCGCGGCCTCGGAGCTTGCCACCGGCGTCTCCCGCGGTGGGAGCTACTCCCCGACCTTGAGGATCAGTGCGTCGCCCTGACCCCCGCCCGAGCAGATCGCCGCGCAGCCGTAGCCGCCGCCACGCCGGCGCAGCTCGTGCACCAGGCTGCCGAGGATGCGCGCGCCCGAGGCGCCGATCGGGTGGCCCAGCGCGACCGCGCCGCCGTTGACGTTGACTCGCTCCTCGTCGATGCCGAGCATGCGAATCGAGTTCAGCGTCACCGAGGCGAATGCCTCGTTGATCTCCCACAGGTCGATGTCGCCCGGCTGCAGGCCGGCCTTCTCCAGCGCCTTCTTGGCGGCGCTCGCCGGCGTCGTCGCCAGGTAGGCGAAGTCGTTGGCGCTCTGCGCGTGCGCGACGATCTCCGCCAGCGCCTCCTTGCCGTTGGCCTGCGCCCACTCCTCG
>DATARK010000113.1:0-40369 GCA_036264175.1 Solirubrobacteraceae bacterium | reverse complement strand
GCAGATCGTCGACCTGGGGGATGTCGAACGTGCTGTTGCCGATCGGGATCTCATAGAAGCCGTCGGTCGAGTAGTACTGCCACACGCGGTCCGCCGCTCCGTCGGTGGGCATGTCCAGCAGCGGCCCGGGCAGGCCGATCTCGGCCTTCTTGGGCTGTGGCACCACCGGATGGGCCATGTGCCCGGCGCCTTCGCCGACGATGCCGATGACGATCACCACGCCGACGACCGCCGTGAGGGTCTGAAGCGAACGCCGCGTGCCCCAGCCGCCGGTGTGGCGGGAGGCGAACGAACCGAGCCTGCCCGCCAGCAGTTGCGCTCCGGCGCCGGCGAGCAGCGCGAGAAACAGCGTTGCGGTTGTGAACACTCGCCCCGGCACACGCACGCCGTCCCAGCCGGGCGCGTAGTTGTACAAGAGTCGGTATGGATAGCCGTAGCCGGTCAGCCCGAGGCCGACCGCGAAGACCGCGCAGACGACCACCCCGACGGCCAGACCGATGCGAAGTCTTCGCGTGTAGAACGGCGCGACGAGGCCGATCAGCGCGAGCAGCAGGATGAAGCCGCCGGGGAACAGCACCTGCTCGTTCTTGGAATGCACGTGTGCGCGCGCGCCGGCCGTCAGACCGCCCCACACGCGGTTCTCCGAAGACGCCGACAGCCATGCGGCGGGGCCTGCGGAATAAGTTTTGATTTCTCTCAGCGTGCGCTTGGCGGTCGGGTAGTCGTGGGAGATCTTCAGGTAGGGCCGTGCCTCGTAGATCGCGACGGCGCCGACGACGAGAATGCCCAGGCAGGTGATCACGATCATCTTGCGCGGCAGCGCCGGACGCCCGGCCAGCAGCCAGTAGACGGCGGCGATCACCGTGAGCACGGCGAGCAGGTAGCTGAACTGCAGCCCGAGCGTGAAGCCGAGGCTGATCTGCCAGGCCGACACCAGCCAACCGGCGACGACCAGCCCGGTCGAGCCGCGCCGGTAGCCGCGCAGCAGCAGAAACAGCGCCAACGCGATGCCGCCCGACGAGATCACGTGCAGGTGGCCGGCCTCGGTCACGCGGTAGGGCGCGTAGGCGAATGCCGCAGCCGCCGCCGCGGCGCCGAGCTTGCGCAGCCCCAGCTCGCGCGCGAGCAGGTAGGCGCCGACGAAGCACAGCGACCAGGCGAACAGGAACAGCAGGTTGTAACGGACGAGCGCCGCGACGGTGCCCGAGCCGAAGAAGCCCGCCGGGCCGTAGCCGAGCAGCGAGTCCGAGAAGGCCAGGCTGAGCGGGTGCGGGTAGAAGACGTTGGCGTTGAACAGGTGCAGCGGGTCGTGCAGCATGCCGTGGCCGACGTAGGCGACCTGCCACGCGGTGCGCACCGGATCGCCCAGGTCGGGCGCGATGCGGCTGGGCATGTGCAGCACCAGCGGCCAGCTCGTCAGCACGGCGAGCGCGACGCCCGCCACGATCACCCAGAGGATCTCGCGCCTGCTCAGCTGCGGCGAGGCCACCCAACGAGAGCGATCGGCGTGTCCGTGCTCGGATGCAGCCCCGGTCGCGATCTCGGGCGTCGCGCCGTCGCCGTCAGGCCCGACCTCGCGCCCGTCCGCCGAGTGTGCGGCGCTCGAGACTGCGGAGGATTCGGCCGGCGTACGCGAGGGGCTGGGAGCCCCTGTGCTCATGGACTGCTCGTGTTCGCGACAGCGGGGATCGGCGCAGCATACGGGAGGCGCCTGGCGAGCAGCGACGCTGCGCAGCGTGCGCCGTCGCTCTGCGACGTAACGGCGCACGCACCCTGTGGCGATGTGCCAGTCGCCGCCGCGTATTTGCGTCACACTGCTCTTGATGAAGATTCTCGTGGTGGGGGCCGGGGGCGTCGGCGCCGCGTTCGCGGCGATCGCGCAGCGCAGGCCCGTGTTCGACAAGGTCGTGCTCGCCGACGTCTCGCCGGAGCGTGTCAAGGCAGTCGTGGCGGGGCTCGGCGAGCCCGGCCGCTTCTCGGCCGAGCGCGTGGATGCCTCGAACCAGGAGGATCTCGTCGCGCTGATCACGCGCGTCGCGCCCGACGCGGTGCTCAACGCCTGTGATCCGCGCTTCAACGAGCCGATCTTCGCGGCGGCGTTCGAGTCCAAGGTGACCTACCTGGACATGGCGATGACGCTGTCGCACCGGCATCCGCAGCGGCCGTACGAGTTGACCGGCAAGATGCTCGGCGAACAGCAGCTCGCCAGCCACGAGTCCTGGGAGCAGGCCGGCGTGCTCGCGCTGGTCGGCATCGGCGTGGAGCCGGGCCTGTCGGACGTGTTCGCCGCCTACGCCGCTCAGGAGCTGTTCTCGAGCATCGAGGAAGTCGGCGTGCGCGACGGCGCGGACCTGGTCGTGGATGGCTATGACTTCGCGCCGACCTTCTCGATCTGGACGACGATCGAGGAGTGCCTGAACCCGCCGCTGATCTGGGAGCGCGAGCGCGGCTTCTATACGACCGCGCCGTTCTCCGAACCCGAGGTGTTCGAGTTTCCCGAGGGCATCGGCAAGGTCGAGTGCGTCAACGTCGAGCATGAGGAGGTCGTGCTGATACCCCGCTGGGTCGACTGCCAGCGCGTGACCTTCAAGTATGGGCTCGGCGCCGAGTTCATCGATGTTCTGCGCACGCTGCACAAACTCGGCCTGGACTCGACCGAGCCGGTATCGGTGCGCGACGTCAAGGTTGCCCCGCGCGACGTCGTCGCCGCGGCGCTGCCCGACCCGGCGACGCTCGGCGAGCGCATGACCGGCCGCACCTGCGCCGGCACGTGGGTCACGGGCGCCGGCTCAGACGGACAGCCGCGCTCGACCTACCTGTACCACGTGGTCGACAACGAGCACACGATGCGCGAATACGGCAGCCAGGCGGTCGTGTGGCAGACGGCCGTCAACCCGGTCGTTGCGCTCGAGCTGCTCAACGAGGGTGCCTGGAAAGGGTCGGGCGTGCTCGGCCCGGAGGCCTTCCCGCCAAAGCCGTTTCTCGAGCGCCTGGCCGAGCTGGGCGCGCCGCACGGCCAGCTCGAGGTCCCGCCGAGCGGCTGAACGGCCGCTCACCCGCCGGGCGGCAGATCCTCGGGACGGCTCTCGCTGGCCTCCGGCGTGAGCAGGTGCGAGCCATGAGTGACGTGTTGGGGGCCCATCAGGTGAGTAGGCGCGCGCTCGACGGGCGCATCGAGCAGCCCAGGTGGCGCCGTTTCGGTGCGGCGCGAGAAGAACGGGCGGAAGTATGCCCGCGAGATGAGCATCAAGACGACGCCCGCGACCATGCCGATCCCGCCGAACCAGATCGGCAGCGTCAGGCCGGCGTAGATTTTGCCTTCCGAGTTCGCCGCGTGGGCGTAGTAGGTGATCGCGTAAATGCCGATGCCGTAGAACATCAGGCCGCCGATCAGTGGGGCGAGCCCTACGAGCAAGAACTTGCGGGCGCTCGTGAACACCTCTCGCCTGTAGTACCAGGCGCAGGCGAGGCCGGTCGAGCCGTAGTAGAAGCAGACCGGAATCCCGAGCGCCACGACCGCGAGTTCGAGCACAGTTTCGGAGATCAGGATCAGCGGCACGGCGACCGCAATGGAAAGTAGGCCGAAGCCCCACGTCGACACCGTCGGCGTCAGAAAGCGCGGGTGGATGTTGCCGATCACGGAGGGGATCGCCCGCCAGTGCGCCATCGACAGCGTCGTTCGCGCGGTCGGCAGGATCGTCGTCTGCGTGGATGCCGCAGCGGAAGTGAGCACCGCGACGATCAGGAACTTCACGCCGACCGAGCCAAGCACGCCGTGACCCAGCGCGTTGAGCACGTCGCCAGCGTTTTCTTCATTGGCGAGGAAGGCGGTCCCGTGATAGGCCTGCGCTCCGGCAGATACGACTAGGTAGATCGCCACGAGCAGCAGCGTGGAGATGACCGCTGCGCGTCCAGGACCCTCATTGGCGTCCTCGGACTCCTCGTTGACGGCGACGCCGGAGTCCCATCCCCAGTAGATGAAGATCCCCAGCAGCAGGGCGACGACGAGGTCGTGGAATCTGATTGCGAACGGGTTGAACCACGACGCTTCGGGCTGGATCGAGTGCGCTGGACTGCCGGTGTACACGTCGACCAGCGCCACGACTGCGAAGATCGCCAGCATCAGCACCTCGAAGGTGAGAAGCAGTTGCTGGATGCGCGCGGAGAGCTCGATCCCGCGGTGGCAGATCCACGTCATCAACAGGATCCACAGGACTGATCCTGCCAGAGCGGCCCCGGTATGGGTTTCTGCCCACTGCCAGCCGAACAGCTTGAACGTGTACGTCGCCGCGATGTAGGCGAGCGAGGCCATCACGAGCACGTCGGCGAGGAAGATGGCCCAGCCGTTGACCCAGCCGGTGGCGGGCCCGAACGCACGCGTCGTCCAGGCGAACGTCGTGCCCGCGTCGGGGTCGGCCTTGTTCAGATAGCGATAGGCCAGCGATACGAGGAAGATCGGCACGAAGGCAGCGAGCAGAACGCCGGGCGCATGGGTCGCAACACCGGGGTCGGCGACGATGAACCCGAGCGTGGCCGCGAGTGAGTACGCGGGAGCAGTCGATGCCACGCCGATGACGATGTTCGACACATAGCCGATCGCGTTTTTCTTCAGGCCCTTCTCCTCGACTCGCCCGGTTGCCGGGGCGCCCACTGCGACGGCACCTTCGGTGGCCATCGTGTGCTCCTCTCCGTTGTCGCGGATCCTCGCTGCTTGCCTGTGACAACCGTACGACTTCGCTCGGCGGCGCCGCAAGGGGCGCAACTCCCAAAGGTGCGGGGCGGCTTTGGCCATTCGGTACAACGCCCCTTGGCCTTCTTGACCCGTTGG
Source organism: Solirubrobacteraceae bacterium (assembly GCA_036264175.1). Classification (GTDB taxonomy): domain Bacteria; phylum Actinomycetota; class Thermoleophilia; order Solirubrobacterales; family Solirubrobacteraceae; genus Palsa-744. Next base: position 35,541 of record DATARK010000113.1, on the reverse strand, counting down.
CTACTTGTGACGGCGCGATCGGCGCAGTACGGTTGTCCTGAGTGTCTAGGTGACACGCCAGCCGAGCAGACCCTCCAAGGAGAGGATTTCCATGGCAAGCCCAGCGAACGGGAACCACACGCCATCCGGCGCGGTCGCGTCGGGATCGACCTCCGCCCCCACAGCACCGGGCCCCGACGGGCCGGCGCTGCATGAGCCGGCCGACGATCTGCAGAGTCAGGCCAAGCGCCATCTGTGGATGCACTTCACGCGCATGGGCTCCTACGCAGACGCGGAGGTGCCGGTGATCGTGCGCGGCGACGGCTGTTACGTCTATGACGAGCACGGCAAGCGCTACCTCGACGGGCTCTCGGCGCTGTACTGCGTCAACGTCGGTCACGGTCGCTCAGAGCTCGGACAGGCCGCCGCCGACCAGGCCAAGGAGCTCGGCTTCTACACCAACTGGAGCTACGCGCACCCGCGCTCCATCGAGCTCGCCACGCGTATCGCCGGCCTGACTCCCGGCAACCTCAACCGCGTGTTCTTCACCTCCGGCGGCTCGGAGTCGGTGGAGTCGGCATGGAAGCTTGCCAAGGCCTACCACCATGCGCGCGGCGAGCACATGCGTCACAAGCTGATCTCGCGCAAGCTCGCCTATCACGGCACCTCGATGGGCGCGCTCACGGCTACCGGCCTGCCGCCGCTGCGCACGCCGTTCGAACCGCTCACGCCGGGCGGCATTCACGTGGAGAACACCAACTCCTACCGCTGGCAGGAGGACCGCGATCCGCTGTGGGCCGCCGACTCGATCGAGGAGGCGATCGAATTCGCCGGTCCGGAGACCGTCGCGGCGGTGATCCTCGAGCCGGTGCAGAACGGCGGTGGCTGCTTCGTGCCTCAGGACGGCTACTTCCAGCGCGTGCGCGAGATCTGCGATCGCCATGGCGTGCTGCTGATCTCCGATGAGGTGATCTGCTCGTGGGGACGCATCGGGCACATGTTCGGCTGCGAGCGCTTCGGCTATCAGCCGGACCTGATCACGACTGCCAAGGGCATCACGTCGGCCTATGCCGCGCTCGGAGCGGTGATTGCGGGTGACCACATCGCCGAGCCGTTCCTGCACGGCACGGAGATCTTCAACCACGGCTTCACGTTCGCCGGGCACCCGATGGGCTGCGCGATCGCGCTCGCCAACGTCGACATCCTCGAGCGCGAGGACCTGTGCGGACACGTGCTGGAGAACGAAGGCGAGCTGCGCGCGACGCTGGAGAGCCTGCGCGACCTGCCGATCGTCGGCGACGTGCGTGGCGCCGGCTACTTCCAGGCGATCGAGCTGGTCAAGGATCAGGAGACCAAGGAGACGTTCAACGCCGAGGAGTCCGAGGATCTGCTGCGCGGCTTTCTCTCGGGCGAGCTCTACAAGCGGGGGCTGATCTGCCGCACCGACGACCGCGGCGACCCAATCGTGCAGCTCTCGCCGCCGCTGATCGCCGGCCCGGAGCAGTTCGCGGAGATCGAGGCGATCCTGCGCGAGGTGCTGGGCGAGGCTTCGCGGCGGATGCAGCAGGGTCGAGGCGTACGTAGTGAGCCTCGGCTGCGCGCCTGATGGAGCTCACCGTCGAGAGCCTGATCGAGGAGCTCGGACTCGAGCTCGCCAGCGGTCACGAGTCGGCCCAGGCGCACGTGCGCTGGGTGCACAGCACCGAGCTCTCGGACCCGACGCCGTGGCTGCGCGGTGGCGAGTTGCTGCTGACGACCGGCATCCAGCTCGACGGCCCAAAAAGTCAGCGCGAACTGGTTGACCGGCTGGCCGATCATCGCATCGCGGGTCTCGGCTTCGGCACGGGCTTCAAGCACAAGCGTATGCCCGCGGCGCTCGTGACGGCAGCGCGCAAGCGCTCCTTTCCGCTGTTCGAGGTGCCGTATGAGCTGCCGTTCATCGCGATCACCGAGCGTGCGTTCGCCCAGCTGGTCAACGAGCGCTACGAAATGCTCCAACGCAACATGGCCGGCGACGTGCTCGCCGAGGCGCTGACCGGGCACCTGTACCCAGAGGAGCTCCAGGCGCGCCTGCGCCCCTTCGGCATCGGCGAGCAGGTCGCCGTGCTGGCCTTCGCCCTGGACGACCCGAGTGCGGCGGCGGCGCCGCTGGAACGCGCGCTCGAGGCCGAGCGCGTGCGCAGCCTGGTGGCGATCCGCGCGGGGCTGCTGTGCGCGGTGATCGATGCCGAGGGCAAGGATCCGATTGTGCTGGCGGGCAAGCTGCGCGCCGAGCTGCATGCGCGCTTCGGCGAGGTGCGTGCGTCGGCGAGCCGGGCCGGCGCGGCGCAGTCGCTGCGTTTGAGCTTTCACGAGGCGCGCTGTGCGCTGGAGGCCGTGCGACTGCAGAACGGCAGCGCGCCCGAGGTTGCCTCCTACAAGGACCTGGGAGCTTTCCAGCTGCTGCTGTCGCTGCAGGACGACGACGCGCTGCTGTCCTACTGCCGCGGCGTGCTCGGTCCCGTCGAGCAGGACGAGGGCGAGTACGGCGAGGAGCTGCTGCGCTCGCTGGACGTGTTCATCGAACACAACGGTCACTGGGAGAAGGCGGCCAGCAGGCTGTTCTGCCACCGTCATACGCTGCGCTACCGAGTGCGCCGCGTCGAGCAGCTGACCGGGCGCGACTTCTCCAGCGCGCGCGACCGCATCGAGTTCTGGCTGGCACTGCGTGGAAGGGAGTTGGCACGATGAGAATCGGAGTCCCGAGCGAGATCAAGTCCGACGAGTACCGCGTCGCGATAACGCCGGCGGGCGTGCGCGAGCTGACCTCGCGCGGGCACGAGGTTCTCGTGCAGGCCGGCTCAGGCGAGGGCAGCGCGATGCCCGACGATCAGTTTCAGGCCCAGGGCGCACGCATCGTGCCCGATGCCGAGGCGGTGTTCGCCCAAGCCGAGCTGGTGCTCAAGGTCAAGGAGCCGCAGGCCTCAGAGGTCGCGATGCTGCGCGCCGAGCAGACGCTGTTCACATACTTGCACCTGGCCGCCGAGCCCGAGCTCGCGCGGGGCCTGCAGGAATCCGGCGCCACCTGCATCGCCTATGAGACCGTCGAGGACCCAGCGGGGCGCCTGCCATTGCTGGCGCCGATGAGCGAGGTGGCCGGCAAGATCGCCACGCAGGCGGGCGCGTTCATGCTGGAGAAGCCGCTGGGCGGCCGCGGAATCCTGCTGGGTGGCGTGCCGGGGGTGGCCGCCGCGACGGTGCTGGTGATCGGTGGCGGTGTGGTCGGCATGAACGCGGCCTTCATCGCGATCGGCATGGAGGCCGACGTGTTCGTCTTCGACCGCTCGATCGACCGCCTGCGCGAGCTGGAAGTGGCCTTTGGCGGGCGCGCCTCGACGGTCTACTCCTCGACGCTGGCGATCGAGCAGATGCTGCCGCTGGCCGACTTGGTGATCGGCGCGGTGCTCGTGCACGGCGGTCGTGCGCCGCATGTGATCACACGCGAGCAGCTCAAGCTGATGAAGCAACACGCCGTGCTCGTGGACGTATCGATCGATCAGGGCGGCTGCTTTGAGACCTCGCGCCCCACGACGCACTCAGAACCGACATACGAGGTCGACGAGATCACGCACTACTGCGTGACCAACATGCCCGGCGCCGTGCCGATCACCTCGACCTACGCGCTGACCAACGCGACGCTGCCTTACGTGATCGAGCTGGCCGAGGCCGGTGTGGAGGCGGCGCTGGAGCGCAGCGAGGAGCTGCGCCACGGCCTCAACGTCAAGGCGGGCGAGATCACACATCCGGCCGTCGCGCAGGCGCTGCTCGAACTGGGCGCCGGCGAGCCTCAGCCGGCGGCGAGTTGAACGCGCAGATCGACCGGGCGCAGGCGAAAGACACGACATAGACCCCCGAGGAGGGCACAGCGAGATGGCAACCACGACAGAGATCCTCAGCAACTTCATCGACGGTCAGACCGTGGCCTCGTCGGCGGACACCGAAAGCGTGCTCAACCCGGCCACCGCCGAAGAGCTCGCACGAGCGCCGATCAGCACGCCGGAGGAGGTCGACTCGGCTGTGCGCGCCGCCCGCGAGGCCTTCGAGGGCTGGTCGCGTACGACGCCCGCGCAGCGCGCCGAGGCGCTGCTCGGCATCGCCGACGTGCTCGAGGAACACGGCGATGAGATCGCACGCATGGAGGCGCTCAACGCGGGCAAGCCGATCGAAGCCGCCAAAGACGACGAGATTCCGGTGATGGTCGACAACCTGCGCTTCTTCGCCGGTTCGGCGCGCGTGCTGGAGGGTCGCGCCGCGGGCGAGTACATGGAGGGCTACACGTCCTTCACCCGTCGCGAGGCGGTCGGCGTGATCGGCCAGGTGACGCCGTGGAACTACCCCCTGATGATGGCGATCTGGAAATTCGCGCCGGCGATCGCCGCTGGCAACCCCGTCGTGCTCAAGCCGGCCGAGACCACGCCGATGACGACGCTGCGCCTTGCCGAGCTGACCGCCGACATCCTTCCCCGCGGAGTGCTCAACGTGATCACCGGGCCTGGCCGCCCGACCGGCGAGGCGCTGATCTCACATCCGGACGTGGACATGATCGCGCTGACCGGCTCGGTCGACACGGGCAAGCACTTCGCGCGCACGGCAGCGGACACGCTCAAGCGCGTGCACCTGGAGCTCGGCGGCAAGGCGCCGGTTGTCGTGTTCGACGACGTGAGCATGGAGAGCGCACTGGAGACGATCGCCGGCACCGGCTACTACAACGCCGGACAGGACTGCACGGCCGCGACGCGAGTGCTGGCGGGCCCGAAGGTCTATGACGACGTCGTGTCCGGTCTGGCAGAGCAGGCCAAGGGGCTGGTGATCGGCGACACGCTGTCGGCCGACACGACGCTCGGCCCGGTCAACTCGGCGCGCCAGCGCGAGCGTGTGGAGGGCTTTCTGGAGCGTCGCCCCAACGGCGCGGAGATCGTCACCGGAGGCCAGCAGCCCGACCGCCCGGGCTTCTTCGTCGAACCGACGGTCGTCGCCGGCTTGCAGCAGGACGACGAGATGATCCAGCGCGAGATCTTCGGTCCGGTGATCACCGTGCAGCGCTTCTCAGACGAGGAGCAGGCGATCGCCTGGGCCAACAGCACGCGCTATGGCCTGGCCTCGTCGGTTTGGACACGCGACGTCGGCCGCGCGTTGCGCGTGTCGCGCGCGCTGCGCTTCGGCTGCGTGTGGATCAACGACCACATACCGCTGGTCTCCGAGATGCCTCACGGCGGCTTCAAGGAGTCCGGCTACGGCAAGGATCTGAGCGTGTACTCCTTGGAGGACTACACAGTGGTGAAGCACGTAATGGCCAACCTCGAGTAGGCCTCAGGAGGCCGACGGCCGGCGCCACGCGGCGTCCTCGGTCGCTCGCGTGCACAGCACCCTGGCTTGTGCGCCCTGCACGAAACCGGGCGGTGTGCAGGGATAAGGCTGCTACGGTCTCGGTGCGAGCGGCGAAGTCGTTCGCGAGGTTCTTTGTCTTTGTTGGCGCTTCAGATGCGCGGATGGGGTCAGTCGAATCTCCATCTGCAGCGGCGACCAGAGGGTCGCCAGAAGGAGCACCAACACATGAAGCATGCAACTTTCGCCGATCTCGGCGTGTCCGAGGTCGTCGTGGGCGAGCTCGCCAAGCGCGGAATCGCCACGCCCTTCGCTGTCCAGAGCATGGTCATCCCCGACGTGCTCGCCGGCCACGACGTGCTGGCACAGTCGCCGACAGGCTCGGGCAAGACGCTCGCCTTCGGCGTGCCGATGGTCGAGCGAATCAAAGACTCTGACGCGCGCCCGTCGGCGCTCGTGCTTGCGCCGACGCGTGAGCTCGCCAGCCAGATAGTCGACGACCTGCGCCCGATCGCGCACGCTCGCGCGCTGTCGATCGCCGCCGTCTACGGCGGAGCGGGCATCGTCAAGCAGGCGCGCTTGGCCGGCCGCGCACACGTTCTCGTCGCCACGCCGGGGCGTCTGATGGACCTGATCGAGCGTCGCGACGTCTCGCTGAAGCAGATCAGGCTGCTGGTGCTCGACGAGGCCGATCGGATGCTCGACATGGGCTTTCGCCCGGTCGTCGACAGGATCGTCAAGATGTGTGCGCGCGAGCGCCAGACGCTGCTGTTCTCGGCAACACTCCAGGGCGAGGTCGGCAAGGTCGCCAAGGCCTACACCTCCAACCCGCGCCGCCACGAGCACGCGCACTCCGAGGAGCGCAAGGGCGACGTGGAGCACCGCTTCGTGACGGTCTCGCACGACGCCAAGGTCTCGCGACTGGTCTCAGAGCTCAACGAGGCCGAGCGCGGGCTCACGCTCGTGTTCGTTCGCACCAAGCGTGGCGCCGATCGACTCGTCAAACGCCTCGCCAGCAACAACGTCAAGGCTCTGGCGATGCACGGCGACAAGTCCCAGGGTCAGCGTGAGCGTGCGCTTGCGAACTTCGAGTCCGGCGTGGTCGACACGCTCGTCGCCACGGATGTGGCGGCACGTGGCATCGACGTCGCGGGCATCACGCACGTGATCAACTACGACATCCCCGGCACGCGCGAGGACTACGTTCACCGCATCGGGCGTACGGCTCGTGCGGGCGCGAGCGGCGTGGGCGTGACGCTGGTCACGCACGAGCAGAAGCGCGAGCTGGCCGGCATGGTCGGCGGTCTGGGCTTGCACCGCGAGCTGGAGCGCGGCGGCCTGGTCACCACCTCCACGGGCAGGCACAACGGCTCGAAGGGCACCGGACCGAGCGGCCAGAAGTCGGCGCAGTCGCGCAACCGTCGCCGGCGCCGCGCGCCCGCCCGCGCCTGAGCTGGAAAGCGCCGACCGTTACCGCCGACGGGCGTCGAGATCGGCGTTCGCGGCGGCTGCGGCGAGGTTTGATGAGCTTCGTGGAGGCTTGACGCCAGGGCTCTTCGAGTACCCGAGGCCGACCCCGCTGATGCCGATCTATCGGATTAAGACCCGCTGATACGGACTGTCGGCAGTCCAAACGCCCGCCTTCTCAGCTAACGTCGCGCCTGTGAACGGTTCGATTCCGCCGGATTCTGAGCCGGGCGAGCCGCAACCAGAGGACGCCCGCTCGGACGCAGGGTTACTCCGCGACTACGACATCTTGCGTCTGTGCGCGCCCAATCCGGGCCCATTGACGCTCACTGGCACGAACACCTGGGTGGTGTCGCGCCGCCCGACCTACGTCGTCGATCCTGGCCCGCTGAACGACGCGCACCTGCGCCGTCTGATGGCGGCGATCGAGTCGCGCGGCGGGCTCGGCGGCGTGGTGCTCACGCACGACCACCACGATCACAACGAAGCGGTCGAGACGCTGCTGGAAGTGCACCCGGCGCCGCTCGCCGCGGGTCGAGGCGACGTCGACGTGAAGCTTGCCGAGGACATGCGCTTCGGCCCGTTTCAGGCCGTCTACACACCGGGCCACGCCGAAGATCACTACGCGCTGGTGGGGGACGGAGCGTGCTTCACCGGCGACGCCGTGCTCGGCGACGGCAGCGTGCTGATCACGCCGCATCCCGGCGCGATGTCCGGCTATCTGCTCGCGCTCACGCGCTTGCGTCTGCGCGAAGACTTCAACGTGCTGTGCCCGGGCCACGGCGAGGTCGTGTGGGAGGCGCGCGCCAAGCTCGACGAGTACATCGCCCATCGCATCGACCGCGAGAACCGCCTGCTGCTGGCGCTCAACGAGGGGCTGCGCACGGTGCCCGACCTGCTCGCCGCGGTCTGGCCCGAGGTGCCGCCGGAGCTGCGCCCGGCGGCGACGGCGACGCTGGCTGCGCATCTGGACAAGCTCGAGGACGACGAGGTGCTGCCACGTGGCGTCCAGCGCCCGGCGTTTCAGAGCGAGCGCTGGTGACCGAGCGTACGACTCAGACGAAGCGCGGGTACAGCGTCATGCCGCCGTCGACGAACAGCGACGCGCCGGTCACGTAGCCGGCCTGCTCGGAGGCCAGCCAGGCGACGGCGTTGGCGATGTCGCCGACATGTCCCCAGCGTCCAAGGGGGACCTCCGCCAGCACCGTGGCGCTTTCCTCGGCGTTTTCCAGCACGGATTTGTTGATCGGCGTGTCGACGGCTCCGGGGGCGACGTTGACCACGCGAATGCCCAGCGGCGCGAGCTCCTTGGCGATCGACTGGGCGAACAGCTTCATGCCGCCCTTGGAGGCGCAGTAGTGCGAGAAGCGCTCCCAGGCGATCTGCTCGTGGACGCTCGAGATGTTGACGATCGTGCCCGGCGTTTTGCGCTCGCTCATCGTGCGCGCGGCCTCGCGCGCGCAGAGAAAGGCCCCGGTGAGGTTGACGTCGATCACTTTCTGCCATGCCTCCAGGGGCATGTCGATCAGCTTGTAGGGGTGCTCGACGCCGGCGTTGTTGACCAGCAGGTCGACGCCGTCGAAGGCCTCGGCGGTCTCGGCGAAGGCGCGCTGCACGTCGCTCTCGCTCGATACGTCCATCGCCACGGCGAGAGCCTTGGCGCCTGCGCTCTGAATCTCGCCGACCATCCGCTGGGCCTCGTCGGCCGAGCCCACATAGTTGACGGCGACGGCGGCGCCGTGGGCGGCGAGCTCGTAGCAGACGGCTTGGCCGATGCCGGAGTCACCGCCGGTGACGATCGCGCGCCTGCCGCTGAGCAGTTGCGCGTCGGGGGGATGCAGCTGAAATGGCGACTCGGTCATGTGCGCTCGCTGCAGCCTACCCCGCCTCCGGTCTGACCACCCCGCTACCGTTCTCGCACGATGCCCGCGCGCGTTCCTCCCTCCGGCAAACGCGCGCGCAGTCGTTCGGGCGCGGGTCGCGCCGGTGGCGCAACCAGCGGCGCCCAGGCGGCCGGCACGCCGAGCTCTCGAAGCTTCGGCAATACCTCGCCTTTTCCGCCGATCGCCGACTACGGCTTCCTGTCGGACTGCCACACCGGCGCGCTGGTCTCCTCCGACGGCTCGATCGAGTGGATGTGCGTGCCGTACTTCGACTCGCCGTCGGTGTTCGGCGCACTGCTCGATCGCGGCGCCGGCAGCTGGCGCGTGGGTCCCTACGGCTTGTACGTGCCGGCGGGACGGCGCTACATCCCAGGAACGAACATGATCGAGACGACCTGGATGACGCCGCAGGGCTGGATCCGCGTGGTCGACGCTCTGGCGATGGGCGAATGGCACGACAACGAGCACGGCTCCAGCCACACCCGTCCGCCCACCGACTTCGACGCCGACCACCTGCTTGTGCGCATGATCGAATGCGTCCAGGGCCAGGTCCAGGTCGAGGTCGTCTGCGAGCCGATGCTCGACTACGGGGCCACGCCGGCAGAGTGGCGCAAAGTCGAGCTCGAAAGCGACGCGGCCGATCCGCCCGACGCGCACGACGCGATGGCGATGGACGCCTCCGATGGCCGCACCTTGTTCAGGCTGTTCAGCGACATCCGCATGGGCATCGAGGGCAACCGCACGCACGGGCGCCACACGATGGACGAGGGCGAGAAACGCTTCTGTGCGATCTCCTGGACGGAGTCGCGCAGCGGGCCGCACACGGCCGAGGAAGCAGAACAGATCCTCGAGCGAACCAGTCATTTCTGGCGCAGTTGGCTGGCCGAAGGCACCTATCCCGACCACCCGTGGCGCGCATACCTGCAGCGCTCGGCGCTCGTGCTCAAGGGCCTGACATTCATGCCCACCGGCGCACTCGTCGCCGCGCCGACCACGTCGCTGCCCGAGACGCCGGGCGGCGAGCGCAACTGGGACTACCGCTTCTGCTGGATGCGCGACGCCTCGTTCACACTGTGGGCGCTTCACGCGCTGGGACTCGACTGGGAGGCGGATGACTTCATCGAGTACGTCGCCGAAGTACCGCGCAACGAGGACGGCTCACTCCAGATCATGTATGGCGTGCGCGGCGAGAAAGATCTGTCGGAGTCCACCCTGGACCATCTCAAGGGCTACGAGGGCGCCAAGCCGGTGCGCATCGGCAACGGTGCGTACGATCAGCGCCAGAACGATGTTTTCGGCGCGGTGCTGGACTCGGTCTACCTGCACTCCAAGCAGCGCGACCACATTCCCGAGCGCCTGTGGCCGGTGCTGATCGACCAGGTCGAATGTGCAGCCGCCGCGTGGAAGCAGCCCGATCAGGGCATCTGGGAGGCGCGCGGCGAGCCTCAGCACTACGTGTCCTCCAAGCTGATGTGTTGGGTAGCGCTCGATCGCGGCGCACGCCTAGGCGAAAAAAGAGGGCACGACGAGCAGGCCAAGCACTTCCAGGGGCTCGCCGACGAGGTGCGCGAGGACATACTCGACCACGGTGTGGACTCGCGTGGAGTCTTTCGACAGCACTACGACACCGACGCGCTGGACGCGTCGACGCTGCTCGTCCCGCTGCTGCGCTTCCTGCCGCCCGACGACGAACGCGTACGCGCCACGGTCAGCGCGATCCGCGACGAGCTGACCGAGAACGGCCTGGTGCTGCGTTACCGCACCGAACAGACCGATGACGGACTGCACGGCAAGGAGGGCACCTTTTTGATGTGCTCGTTCTGGCTGGTCTCGGCGCTATCGGAGATCGGCGAGGACCGCGACGCCGAACATCTCTGTGAGCGCCTGCTGGGCTACTCGTCACGGCTGGGACTCTACGGCGAGGAGCTCGAGGCCTCCAGCGGCCGTCATCTCGGCAACTATCCGCAGGCCTTCACGCATCTAGCGCTGATCAACGCGGTCACGCACGTGATCGACGCCCAGCAGGAAAGCTGAGCGCGCGGTCTCAGTAGCCCGGGTCGCCTGGGAGCAGGACGCGCGCGACCTCGCCCTCGAGCAGCACCTTCGGCTCGACCGGCTGCACGTCGCGCCCGCGGGCGTGTGCCAGCAGCTCCTCGACCGAGCCGAACGCACTGAGCTGCTCGAGATGCTTGATCGTCGGGAAGACGAGCGCGATCTGCTCGGCGGTGTGCGCTTCCAGGGCCGCCTGTGGCGTGTACCAGCCGAGCTCCACGACCTCCTGGCCGTCGACGCAAGGCTCCTGGCCGGCCGGCAACGGCGCCAGGAAGAAGTGCGTGTCGAAGCGGATCTGCACCTGTGCCGGCGTGATCCAGCGTGAGAACTTGACGAGCGCGTCGGCATCGTCGAGCTCGATCGCCGCCTCCTCTCTCAGCTCGCGGATCGCAGCCGCTCGATGGGCCCGGTCGCCGTCGCCCTCGTGCGCGTCCACGGCGCCGCCCGGAAAGACCCACACGCCGCCCATGAAGCGAGCCTTGGGCGTGCGCCTGACAAGCAGCACCTCGAGCGCGTCGGCGCCGCCGCGAAGCAGGATCACCGTGGCGGCCTGCCGCGGCGCGGTCGCCGGTCCCGGGTTGTACTCCTCGCCTGGAGCGACCTACCCGCTCTCCCCGCGCGTGCTCATCCGCTGACCCTACCTGCCGCTAGTCTTCTGCGCATGAGCACCTCCCCGACGACACTGCAGCGCTGGATCTGCGAGTCCTGCGGATTCATCTACGACCCCGACGAGGGCGATCCCGACGGCGGCATTCCCGCCGGCACGTCCTTCGACGACATTCCCGACACCTGGTTCTGTCCGGTGTGCGGCGCGCGTAAGCGCGACTTCGTCCCGTACGAGGACTAAAGGCGCTCGCTGGCCTGCGCGATGCGGCGTCCTCGGTCGCTCGCGTGCAAAGCACGCCACGCTCCCTGCGTCCTTGCCTCGCTTGACCAGCGAGCGCCTTAGGGTCGGCTGTGGCGTCGGGCGACCAGGAGGACGCTTTGCTCGCGTTCGATCGCGCGCATGTTTGGCATCCGTATGGTGCGCTTCCGGGGGCGATGGAGCCGCTGCCGGTCGCATCGGCGCAGGGGGTGCGTCTGACGCTTGCCGACGGCCGTGAGCTGATCGATGGGATGTCTTCTTGGTGGTGTGCGATTCACGGCTACCGCCACCCGGCGCTCGATCGCGCGTTGAGTGAGCAGCTGGAGCGCATGGCGCATGTGATGTTCGGCGGGCTCACGCACGAGCCGGCCGTGCGCCTGGCCGAGCGTCTGCTGTCGCTCGCGCCTGACCCGCTCGAGGCGGTCTTCTTCGCCGATTCCGGATCGGTCTCGGTGGAGGTGGCGATCAAGATGTGCCTGCAGTTCCAGCGGGCGCGCGGCAACGCCCAGCGCACCCGCCTGCTGACCGTGCGCGGCGGCTATCACGGCGACACGTTCGGCGCGATGGCGATCTGCGATCCGGTCGGTGGCATGCACAGCCTGTTCGCTGGCGCGCTCGCCGAGCACGTGTTCGCCGAGCGCCCGCCAGACGGCTTCGACGCCGGCCTGGACGAGGGTTGGGCGGGGAAGCTGCGCGAGCTCACCGCCAGCCACGCCGGCGAGCTCGCGGCGATTGTCGTCGAGCCGGTCGTGCAGGGAGCGGGGGGCATGCGCTTTCACGCGCCCGCCTGCGTGGCGCTGATGCGCGAGCTGTGCGACGAGCACGGCCTGCTGCTGGTGCTCGATGAGATCGCCACCGGCTTCGGGCGCACGGGCGAGTTGTTCGCCTGCGAGCACGCCGCCGTTGCGCCGGACGTCATGTGCGTGGGCAAGGCGCTGACCGGCGGCTATCTGACGCTCGCGGCGACGCTGTGCACGCGCGAGGTCGCCGACGCGGTCTCCGCCGGCGAGGGCGGCGGGCTGATGCACGGGCCGACGTTCATGGCCAACCCGCTGGCCTGCTCGGTGGCACTCGCCTCGCTGGCGCTGCTGGAAGACGAGGACTGGCGCGGGCGCGTGCGGGCGATCGAGCACGGCCTACGTGCCGGCTTGGAGCCCGCGCGAGAGCTGCACGGCGTGGCCGACGTGCGCGTGCTCGGCGCGATCGGCGTGCTGCAGCTCGACCACGACGTCGACATGGCTGCGGCGACGCAGGCGGCCGTCGCTCATGGCGTCTGGTTGCGGCCGTTTCGCGACCTGATCTACGCGATGCCGCCGTATGTGATCGGCGAGCACGATCTGGCGAGCGTCACCGACGCGATGCTCGCCGCCGCCGCCGGCTAGCTGCGATCGCGCCGCCGTCAGGCAGGCTCGGCGGTCGCGCGCGGTCGTGCGATGCGCGCCAGCAGGCCCGGACACAGGATGCCCGACGGCGCAGCGCGGCGGCTGCCGATGCGCTCGAAGGCATCGCGCACGACCGAATCGCTCGCAGCCGCGCGGTACATGCGGCGCTCGAGGGCGCTGATCGGGCGACCGCTGGCGATGTCGGCGATCGCCATGTAGTGCGGCAGCAGGCGCTTGCGGTGCACGCGCCGGTAGCGATCGAGCGCCGCGTCGAGTTGGTGTGCGCCGGAGTCCAGCGACCCGGCCGTCTCCTGCACGAGCCAGTCGGCGCTCTGAAAGGCCCAGCCGCAGCCGATGCCCCACAGCGGGTCTGCCGCCAGCGCGGAGTCGCCCACGAAGGCCACCCCAGGACGCGCGGCGGGACGAAACACGTTGGGCAGCTCGAGCTTGCCGAGCAGTTTGGACTCCAGCGTTGCCTCGTTGAGGTCGGGACCGTCGGGCAGTGCGTTGACCGTGCGCCGGTAAGCGGCGTGCAGGTCGCTCTGGAACTCCGGCAGGCGATCGCGATGCGGCGCCACCAGAACGACCGTGAGATCTTCCTCGTTGGGGAACGTGTAGGCAGCGTCGGGATCGATCAGCCACATTTTCGATCGAGTCGTGCGTGGTCGCACGCCGCGCCAGTAGCCCCAGTAGAAGAAGCGGTTGTGCGGCTTGACCCGCCCGGGCACGCCCGCCCAGCGCGCGACCTTGGAGTCGCGGCCGTCGGCCGCGACGACCAGCTTGGCCTGGATCTCGCGCCGCTCGTGCGTGCGGCTCTCGATGCGCACGCCGGATGGGCGGCCGTTGCCGAGCAGGCCCGTCGCGGTCCAGCCGCAGATCAGCTCGACGCCCGCGGTGTCGGCCGCGAGCTTGCGCAGGAGCGGATCGAGCGTGCGGCGCGTGATGCTGTAGCCGTGTGGCGGACGGTCGTCGTCGACGATCCAGCCGCTGCCGGCCGTCCACAGGTCGACGCTGTTGCGCACGGCGCCGCGCTCCTGCAGCAGCGGCGCCAGGCCGAGCTTCTCGATCGTCGGCGTGGCGCTGGACTGGATGTAGTGAGTGCATACGGTCTTGTGCGCGTCCAGCGAGGGGCGGCGCTCGATCAGCGCAACGCACGCCCCCTGTTGCGCGAACAAGCGCGCTGCGGTGCAGCCGGCCGTGCTCGCGCCGACGATCGCGACGTCGAATTGCTCGGCGCCCGAGCCTGCGCTCATCGGCTGAAGCGTGCCTGCAGGCGCTGCAGCGCGACCATGCCGCGCTCGCCGACGCTGTCCGGCGGCGGCACGATGCCGAGCTGGCGGGCGAGGTCGTTCATGTCATAGAACGCGCGATACAGACGAATGCGCCCGTCGCGCATGATCCACTGGTCGACGCCGTCGACGTGCATCGTGCGCCCCGTGGCGGCGAAGCCCGGAGGGTCGATCGGACCGCGGTGCGTGCCCTCCATGTGCCAGGCCCAGAACACCGTGTCGCCGGAGACGGCGATCTGCGGCGGGTCCGGTTCGCCGAAGTGCAGGTCGGGAAAGCCGCGGAAGCTAGTGCGCATGAAGTCCTGGACCTCGCCGACGCCGCGCGCGGGCTCGGGCAGAGCTGGGTCTGCCCACACCACGTCCTCGGTCACCAGCTCGGCCATCGCGGCGGTGTCGCAGGCGTTCCAGGCCGCGCTGTAGCGTGCGGTGAAGTCGCTCATGTCGGCCGGAACGTTGGCCGTCGCGGCGGTCACAGCCATGTCGCCAACCATAGTCCCGGCTCAGCTCACGCGCAAGCCACCGGCCGCTCGCCCAGCCAGCGCCGCCAGGGCAGCCGCGCGCCGACGCGCGCGAGCTCCTCGATCTGCGGGCCTGTCGCACGGCCGAGCGTGTCGACCTCGACGAAGCCAAAGCGCGTGATCGCCTCGCGGTTTGACAGCTCCAGGCGCGATGGCTCCTGCGGCCAGGGCGTCAGCACGACTGCACGAACGCTCAAGCCGGCCGCGCGCGCCGCCTGCAGCGTCAACAGCGTGTGGTTGATCGTGCCCAGGCCCGGACGCGCGGCGATCAGCAGCGGCAGGCGCAGCGACACTGCGAAGTCGCACACTGTGAGGTTGTCGGCCAGCGGCGAGAGCAGCCCGCCGACACCCTCGACGATCACCGTGCCGTCGTCCTCCGCGCGATCGGCGACCGCCGCGGCGCCGGCGGCGAGCAGGCGCCGCGCCTGCAGTGTCTCGCCCGCCAGCTCGGCCGCCAGCAGAGGCGAGACGGCCGGCCCGTAGCGCAGCGGAGCGACCTCGTCGGCGGGCATCTCGGCGGCGGCGCCGAGCAGTTCGTGGTCTGCCGGCCAGGCGTCGGCCGAAGCGCCGGCCGTCGGCTCGTCGAGCCCGGTCACAGCCGGCTTGTGCGCTGTCACGCGCTCGCCCTCGGCGACCATCGCCGCAAGCAGTGCCGCGCTGAGCACCGTCTTGCCGACGCCCGTGTCGGTGCCGGTGACGAAGAGACCGCGCACGCGTACAGAAGCGCGCTAGGCGGCGTTCGCGACGGCGCTCTCGCGCTCGCCGTCAAACGGCGCAGCGGCCTCGCCGGAACTGACACCGGCGGGTGCCGGCGGGCGGCGCGGACGCGGCTGCTCGACGTCGAACGGCGCCGCGGGAACGGCGGGGGCCGTCGTCTGCATCGCCGGCCGAGCTTCGCGCGCGGCCTCCGGGGCGAGCTGCTCAGCGGGCTCGGGCTCGCCCTGCGGCGTGCCGATCTGTCGCGGATCGAGGCCAAGCCGGCGCGCCGCCTTGGCGAGCACCTCGGCCGCCAGGCGCATGTCGGTGGCGGTATGCGAGGCCATCGCCGCCAGGCGCAGGCGCGAGGTGCCGGCAGGTACCGTCGGCGGCCTGATCGCCTGCGCGAACACGCCATGCTCGATCGACTCCTGGCACAGGCGCAGCGTGTCTCGCTCGTCGCCGACGACCAGCGGCACGATGTGCATGTCGCCCTCGGCGACGTCAAAACCCGCGACGGCGAGCGCGCGACGCAGCGCGCGAGCGTTGGCGTTGAGACGCTCGACGCGGTGCGGGCGCTGTTCCAGCAGTTCCAGCGCCGCCAGCGCTCCGGCGATCGAGGGCGGCGGCGGCGCGGTGGAGAAGATGAACGAGCGCGACGTGTTCAGCAGGTAGCGGACCGTATCCTCGTCGCCGCACACGTAGGCGCCATAGGAGCCGAGCGACTTGCCGAGCGTGCCGACGATCGCGTCGACCTCGCCCTCCAGGTCCAGCTCGGCGAGCACGCCGCGGCCGCCGGGGCCGTACGTGCCGATCGCGTGCGCCTCGTCGACCGCCATGCGCGCGCCGGAGGCGTGCGCGAGCTCGACCAGCTCAGCCAGCGGCGCCACGTCGCCGTCCATCGAGAAGACGGAGTCGGTGACGATCAGCCGCCCGCCCTGAGCACTGCCGCGTCCGCCGTGGCGGCGCATGCTCCACAGCAGATGTTCGACGTCTGCGTGCTTGTACACGACCACCTCGGCGCGCGACAGGCGGCAGCCGTCGACGATCGACGCATGGTTGAGCTCGTCTGAGAAGATCGTGTCGCCGCGACCGGCGAGCGCTCCGATCACGCCGAGGTTTGCCAGGTAGCCGGAGCCGAACAGCAGCGCCGACTGCCGCCCCGCGAACGCCGCCAATCGCTCCTCCAGGCGCCGGTGCACGGTCATCGTGCCGGAGATCAGTCGCGATGCGCCGGCGCCGACGCCCCAGCGCATCGCCGCCTGCGCCGCGGCCTCACGCACGCGCGGGTGATCGGCAAGGCCCAAGTAGTTGTTCGAGCACAGCAGCAGCACCGGTTGGCCGTCGAGCAGCACCGTCGGACCCTGAGGCCCGGACACCAGCCGCAGGCGACGCGTCAGCCCGGCGTGCTCCAGCGCTGCCAAGCGCTCCTCGATCTCTCCCGTTGCCAGCTCCCCGTGCATCCCGCTCTCGTCCTCCGTTCCGTTCTCGTTAGCCCGCCGCGACCTCTCTCGACGCGTCGGTTGGACGCTCATCACTCTGTTCCGTTGATGTGCGCCTGCGATTGGGCGCGCCGTCCGGGCGCGCGGGAACCGTTCGCTTCGCGCGAAAGCGCAGCTGTGTCGACGGGTCCCACAGGCGAATCGTCAAGCCCTCGCCGTGCGCATCGTCACCCACCGGCACGGGCACCTCTGTCGCGCCCGTCGCTGCCTGCTCGATCAACTCGTCGACCAGGTCCGGCGTCTCGCCGGCCATCCAGCCCGAGCGGTTGTCCGGGCGTGGGTTGGCGGCGTTGTCGGGCTGGCGCGCCACGTTCAGGCCGAGCTGCTCGAACATCTCGCGGTCGGTCTCCGGCGTGTTGCCGAGCGTGGTCAGGAAGTTGCCCATCATGACGCCGTTGATGCCCGCCTGCACTGCCAGCTGTTGCAGCTCGCCGAGGTTCTCCACGCGCCCGCCGCAGAGGCGAAACAACGCCTCGGGCAGGATCAGGCGGAAGATCGCGATCCACTTGACAGCCTCCCACGGGTCCATGTACTCGCGATCGCCGAACTTCGTGCCGGGGCGAGGGTTGAGCATGTTGATGGGCACGCTCGTCGGGTCGATCTCGGCCAGCTCGAAGGCCATCTCGACGCGCTGCTCGCGCGTCTCGCCGAGGTTCAGAATGCCGCCGACGCAGGTCTCCAGGCCGGCCTCGCGCACCGCTGCGATCGTGCGCAGGCGTCCCTCGTAGCGCACCGTGCTGGTGACTTCGTCGTAATAGCTCTGCGCCGTCTCGACGTTGTGGTGCACGCGCTGGATGCCGGCCTCGCGCAGTGCTGTTGCGCGGCCGGCGGAGATGTGCCCGACCGAGGCGCAGCGCTTGAGGTTGGTGTGCTCGGAGACCAGGCGAACGCCTTCGAGGTACTTCTGGAAGTCGCGCTTGGACAGCCCCTGGCCCTGCGTGACCATGCAGAAGCGGTGCGCGCCGGCGGCCTCCGCAGCGCGCGCGTGCTCGAGCACCTGCTCGGGCTCCATCATCGCGTGCATCGGCGTCTCTGCGTCGGCGAAGCGCGACTGCGCGCAGAAGCCGCAGTCCTCCGCGCAGCCGCCGGACTTGGCGTTGACCAGCGAGCACATGTCCGTTGAGTCCGAGAAGCGCTCGACGCGCGCCTGCCAGGCGCGCTCGATCAGCGCCTCGATCTCTTGGCGATCCTCGATCTCACCGAGGCGCAGAGCCTCGTCGCGAGTGATCAACGGCGGCATGCCGCGGAGGTTATGGAGCGTTGCGGACGGCTCGGCCAGTCTTCGGCGCGCTTCAGGAGCCGGTCCAGCGGGGCGCGCGTCGCTCGGCGAAGGCGCGCATGCCCTCCTGCATGTCCTGCGAGGCAAACGAGGCCCTGCGCAGCTCGATCAGCTCCTGTTCGACGTCCTCGTCGAGCACGCCCTCGGCCGCCAGCAGGGCCTGGACGACTCGCTTGTTGCCGATCTGCGACAGCGGCGCGTTATCCGCCAGCTCGCCGGCGAGCTCGAGCGCCAGCGTCTCCAGCTCGTCCTCGGCTGCGACCCGCGTGACCAGCCCCCATTGCAGAGCTGTCGCGGCGTCGATGTGGCGGCCCAGCAGGAACAGCTCGCGCGTGCGCGGCGCACCGATCGCATCGATGAAGCGGCGCAGGCCCGTGTGCGAGTAGACCAGGCCGAGCTTCGCCGGCGGCATGCCGAGCTTGATCTCCGCGCGCGCCACGCGCAGGTCGCACGACAGCGCCAGCTCCAGCCCGCCGCCGATCGTGTGCCCCGGCAACATCGCCAGCGTCGGGCGGGGAAACGCTTCCAGCGCGTCGATCGCTTCGGTGAACGGATGCGCGACCAGGCGCTCGGCGCGCTGCACGAATTCCTCACGCGGGATCTCGCCGATGTCATAGCCGGCCGAGAACATGCCGTGCGCGCCGGTGATGATCAGACAGCGCGCGCTTGACTCGGCGGCCAGCGTCTCGGTGATCGCGTCGAGGATCGGATGGTCAAGCGCGTTGCGCTTGGCCGGGTTTGAGATCGTCAGGCGCGTGACGCCGTCGAGCGGCTCATCGACGAGCAGCTTGCCGTCTGCCAGCTCGCGCGTCACTCCAGCTCGACCAGCGCGTCGCCCTCGTTGACCGCCTGGCCCTCCTCGCAGAGGATCTTCGTGACCTTGCCAGAGTCCTCGGCCTCGACGGGCATCTCCATCTTCATCGACTCGAGGATCGCGACCGTGTCGCCCTCCTCGATGTCGTCGCCGACGGCGCACTCGATTTTCCATACGGTGCCGGTGATGTGGGCCTCTACCGCGGACATGTGACCTCCAGGAAGTCGAGAACGGCGTTCGTCGTTGACGGCGAAGCACAATAGCCTCCGCGCCCGACATCGCAGCGCAGCGATTCGCCTCGCTGAGCTCGCGCGAGAGCCGCGCACGCGCAGCGCCAGCGCAGCACCCGGCAATGAACCCACGCACGTACGTAATCGTCACCGCCTACAACGAGGCCGAGCGCATCGGCCAGACGCTCGACACGCTCAAAGCGGCGTTCGCACACGCGCAGGTGATCGTCGGCGACGACGGCTCAGACGATGCGACGCCGCAGATCGCCCGCGCGGCAGGCGCCCGCGTGGTGCGCAGCGAGCGCGTGATCGGCAAGGGCGGCGCGGCCACGCTGGCGGCTCAAGAAGCGCTGCGCCAGGCCGGCGAGCCCGACGACTCCCATGCGGCCGGCGGCCAGGCCGTGTTTCTGCTGTGCGACGGCGACCTCGGCGAGTCCGCGCGCCTGCTCGTCGCGCTGACGAGCGCTGTGCAGCGCGGCGAGGCGGACGTCGCCGTGGCGGCTTTCGCCACCAGAGTGGGCGGCGGCTTCGGATTGGCGCTGGGCTTTGCGCGCTGGGCGATTCGCCGGCGCTGCGGGCTGAGCACCGACGCGCCGATCTCCGGACAGCGCGCGCTCAGTCAGGTGGCGCTCGCCGACGTGCTGCCCTTCGCGCACGGCTTCGGCATGGAGGTGGGAATGACCATCGACGCCGTGCGCGCCGGGCGTCGCCTGGTCGAGATCGAGCTCGACCTGTCGCATCGCGCGAGCGCGCGCACGCCGGGCGGCTTCGCGCATCGCGGCACGCAGCTGGTCGACTTCGCGCGCGCATACCTTGCTCGGGGTAGGCTCGCGCGAGCATGATCCTGGCGATCGATCAGGGCACGACCGGCAGCAACTGCCTGGTCTTCGACGAGGGCGCAGAGCCGCTGGGGAGCGCCTACCAAGAGTTCGCACAGCACTTTCCGCACCCGGGCTGGGTCGAGCACGACGCCGGCGAGATCTGGCAGACGACGCTGGCGGTCGCGCGCGAGGCGCTCGACGACGCCGGCGCGCGCCCCGGCGACCTGACGGCGATCGGCATCGCCAACCAGCGCGAGACGGTGTGCGTGTGGGACCCCGACAGCGGCGAGCCGCTGCACAACGCGATCGTGTGGCAGGACCGGCGCACGGCGGCGCGCTGCGAGCAGCTGCGCGAGCAGGGCCACGAGCAGCTCATTCGCCGGCGCACCGGTCTGGTGCTAGACCCGTACTTCTCTGCCACCAAGATCGAGTGGCTGCTGCAGAACGTCGCGGGGCTGCGCGAGCGCGCGCTGGAAGGCCGTGCGCTGTTCGGCACGGTCGATGCGTGGCTGCTGTTCAAGCTGACCGGCGAGCACGTGACCGATGCGACAAACGCCTCGCGCACGCTGCTGTACGACATCGCCGCCAACCGCTGGGACGCAGAGCTGCTGGAGCTGTTCGGCGTGCCTGAGTGCGCGCTGCCGCGCGTGCAGCCGAGCGCCGGGCCGTTCGGTCATACGCACGCCGATCTGCTGCCGGGCGGCTCGGTTGTCGTGGCGGGCGTCGCCGGCGATCAGCAGGCGGCGCTGTTCGGCCATGCGTGCGTCGATCCGGGCATGGGCAAGAACACCTACGGGACTGGCTCGTTCGTGCTGATCAACGCCGGCTTTGAGATGCCCCCGCCGCCGCCGGGCGTGCTCGTGACGGCGGCTTGCGCGGTCGGGCGCGCGAATGCGTATGCGCTGGAGGCGTCGATCTTCGCCGCCGGCGCGGCCGTGCAGTGGCTGCGCGATGGCTTGGGCATCATCGAGCGCGCCGAGCAGACCGAGGCGCTGGCGCGGGAGCTGCAGAGCAACGAAGGCGTGTACTTCGTGCCGGCGCTGACCGGCCTGGGCTCGCCGCACTGGGACGCCAACGCGCGCGGCACGATCGTCGGGCTGACGCGCGGCAGCACTCGAGCGCACCTCGCGCGCGCGACGCTGGAGGCGATCGCCTACCAGACGGTCGACGCCGTGCGCGCGATGGAGGCCGCGTCGCCGCAGCCGCTGAGCGAGCTGCGCGCCGACGGCGGCGCCAGTGCCAATGCCTGGCTGATGCAGTTCCAGGCCGACGTGCTCGACGTGCCGGTGCAGCTGGGCGAGCTGTCGCAGATGACCGCGCTGGGCGCCGCCTATCTTGCGGGAGTCGGCTCGGATGCGTGGACGGTCGAGGATCTTCGCGCCGAGCGCGGGCGGCTGGCCGGCCGCGCGGGAGAGCGCTATGAGCCGAGCATGGGCGCAGACGAGCGCAACGCGCTTCTCGGCGGCTGGGCGGACGCGCTGGCGCGTGCGCGCGGCGACGCATGAACGAATCGCGAGTAAATGAACGAATCGCGAGTAACCTTCTCGCGCGCGCGAGGTACAGCGCACAGATGAGCGAGCTTGCACCGATGCGCGAGCAGGTCTACACCGACCCGCGCCCCAAGGAGTACTTCGACCGCTTTCACGAGCGCGCGCGCACGCGTGAGCCCGACTGGGTCTACAACGTCGTGCGCATCATCACCTCGCTCTACGCCTACACCTTTCTGCGCGCCCGCGCGATCTCCAGCGAGAACGCGCCGGGCAACGGCGCGGTGATTCTCGCGCCCAACCACTTCTCGTTCATGGATCACTTCCTGATTGGCTGCTTCATCCGCCGCAAGGTGCGCTTCATGGCCAAGTCGCAGCTGTTCAAAAAACCGATGCAGTTCATCTACACCCACGGCGGCGTCTTTCCGGTGCGCCGAGGCGCGCGCGACGAAGAGGTGTTCATCACCGCCGAGACGATCCTCAAACGCGGCGGTGCGGTGACCATGTACTGCGAGGGTGGCCGCTCGCGCACCGGCAAACTCGCCGAGCAGGCCAAGCCCGGCATCGGTCGCCTGGCACTGGAGACGGGCGTGCCGGTCGTGCCGATCGCGATCTTCGGCTCCTCGCGCGTGCGCAACTGGAAGCGCCTGCAGTTCCCTAAGGTGACCGTGCAGTACGGCGAGGCGATGCGCTGGGAGCGCATCGAGAACCCGACGCGCGAGCAGCAGCAGGCGGTTGCCGACGAAGTGCTCAAGGAGATCCGCAAGCTCTACGCCGGTCTGCAGGAGCACGGGCGCAAGGGCATTCTGCAGCGCCTGCGCGCCGAACGGCGCACCGGCAAGAGCGCCGTCGCCGCCTGAGCGCAGGCTAGGCTCCGCCGCAATGGCTCAGCGACTCGACGTCGGCGGAGTGATTCGCCGCGTGTTCGACATCTACGTCGAGCAGGCATCTGTGCTGCTGCCGGCGTCGGCCGGCGTGTTCGTGATCACGGGCATCGTCTCGGCGCTGCTCGTCGCCGCGTCCTCCGGGCTGGCGATCGTCGCGCTGCTGCTCAGCCTGATCGCCACCACGCTGTTCACCGGCATGGTCGTCGAGCTGGTCTCCGACCTCCAGGACGGGCGGCGCGATCACAGCGCCGGCCAGCTGCTGCGCTCGGCCACGCCGGTGCTGGGGCAGCTGATCCTCGTCGGCATCGTCGCCGGCATCGGTGTGGTAATCGGCTTCGTGCTGATAATCGTGCCCGGGCTGATCCTGATCACGATCTGGTCGGTCGCTGCGCCGGTCGTGGTGCTCGAGCGCCCCGGCGTGTTCGCCGCGCTCGGGCGCAGCCGTGAGCTGGTCAGCGGCAATGGCTGGCAGGTGTTCGGCGTGATCTTCGTGCTGTTCTTTCTGGTGCTGTTCGTCAGCGCCGGTGTGGAGATCGCCGCCGACAGCGCCGGCACCGCCGCGGGGCTGGTCGCACGTGTGATCGTGGGCGTGCTCACCGGGCCGTTCTCGGCGCTCGCGGCCGCGGTTCTGTACTTCGAGCTGAAGGGGGCCAAGACGGCAACCCCGCCGCCCACGCCTGCGAACGCGCCAACCGGCCCCGGACCGACCGCCGGCGCCGGCGCCGGCGCACAGCCGGACGCCTTCGGCAATCCGCCGCCGCCGGCGGACGGGCCGCCGCCCGCCTGAGCGTCGGCGTTAGGGTGCTGCGGTGCCCACGACCATCGACGCAAGCAAGCTGCTGCGCGCCGGACTGCTGCAGGGAGTCCGGATGCTCGTCGCCACGCCGGCGCTGGAGGGTGCAGCCGGCGACCGCGCGGAGCTCGCGGCGGCCATTTCGTCGGCATGCGCCGGGCTGGGGGCAAGTGTCTCAGGGTGGACGCCCGGCGACGAGGTCGCGCTCGACGTCGACCGGCTGGTCGTCGACGCGGCTGCGCCATTTGCGCAGGCGAGCGGCGAGCTCGACGCGCAGGCCTCGCGCGCGGCTCTGGGCGCCTGCCTGGACCATGCCTGGGAGGCGACGCGCGCTGTGGCCGACACGGCCTTCATCGAGGCCGGCCGCGCCGGGCGCGTGGTGTATCTCGCGCCCGCCCCGCCGGCGAGTGCGGCCAGCGGCGCAATGCATGCCGATGCGGCGCGCGCGGGCCTCGAGAACCTCGCGCGCACGCTGTCGATCGAGTGGGCGCGCTACGAGGTGACGCTGGTGACGATCGCGCCCGGCGAGCGCACGTCCGCCGCCGAGGTGGCTGCCGCGACGGCGTATCTGGCGTCGCCTGCGGGCGCGTACTTCTCCGGCTGCCTGTTCGACCTCAGAGGTCTCGCAGGCGCCGGAGTCGCTTCGGGCGCGGCTTAACGTCAGCCGGCCATGCCGCCGAACAGCCCGCCTGTCACGTGCAGCGTCTGGCCGTGCACGTAGTTGGACCACGGCGAGCAGAGGAAGAACACGCCGCCGGCAGCCTCCTCCGGTGAGGCGGGACGGCCGAGCGGAATCAGCATCGAGGCCATCTGGCGCATCTGCTCGGGAATGCCCAGCTGGATCTTCTCGCCGTCCTTCTCCATCGTGTTCTCGTCGACCTTCGCCTGCGTCAGGCGCGTATCGATGAAGCCGAAGGCGACGGCGTTGACGTTGACTTTGAACTGGCCCCACTCCTTGGCGACAGTTTTGGTCAGGCCGACGACGCCGGCCTTGCCCGCCGAGTAGTTGGCCTGGCCGGCGTTGCCGAAGGTGCCGGAGGTCGAGGAGATGTTGACGATCTTGCGGAACACCTCCTTGCCTTCCTCCTTCTCCTTCTTGGCCGGCTCGCGCAGGTGCGGCGCGGCGGCGCGGATCACGCGGAAGGGCACGACGGTGTGAATGTCGAGCATCGCCTGGAAGTGCTCGTCGGACATCTTGTGCACGGGCGCGTCGAGCGTGTAGCCGGCGTTGTTGACGATGATGTCGATCTTGCCGAACGAGTCGATGGCCTTCTGCACGAGCTCGTCCGCGGCGCCCGGCTTGGTGAGGTCGCCCGCGTAGACGGCCGTCTCGCCGGAGATCTCCGACGAGGCCTGCTCAGCGACGTCGCCGTCGAGGTCGTTGATGAGGCACTGCGCGCCCTGCGAGACGAGCAGCTCCGCGGTCGCCCTTCCGATGCCGCGTGCCGAGCCGGTGACGATCGCCGACTTGCCGTCGAGTACTCCCATAGCTGTCCTGCTCCTTGTCGTTTTGAGTTGGCGCGCAGGTTATCCGAGCGCCACTGACGACCGGCTCAGGGCTTGATGATGCGGCCGAAGTCCTGCGTGTAGATCGCGCCGGCCTGACCGCGCGCGAGCGACGCCAGCGGGTGCGGCGAGACGCCGATGCCGGTGTCCTTGAAGGTCGCGTCGAGGATGTTCGCGCGGTGCCCCGGCGAGGCCATCCAGCCGGCCACGATGGCCTTGGGCGAAGCCATCCACAGCGTCGCCCAGGCGATGTTCTCGCCGACGGCGTAGCCGAGGTGCGAGCTGAAGATGTAGCCGGCCGCGCGCATGCGCGACAGCGGCGTGTCGCCGTGGCGGCCGTCGTGTTCGAAGTAGTCGCCGGAGGACATGTCCGAGGAGTGGCCCTGCGCGGCCGCGGTCAGGTCTGCATCGGCGTGCAACGCGCTCACGCCGCGGCTGGTGCGTTCGCGATTGACCAGGCACAGCGTGGCGGCGCGAACAAGTTCCAGGTTGGCGGCGCTGGGGCGCAGCTGCGTGTTGATGCAGGCGCCGTAGCTCGAAGTGGGCGGTTGGTGCGGCGAGCTGTGGTGCGTCTGGGTGTGCCGGCGACGGTGACAGAAGACGCGGTGGCGGCGGCGGTGCGAAGTGCCGGTCGGCTTGCCGCTGGAGTGGAAGCTGGACGGCCTGGCGCAGTGGAAGCGGTGGCGTCGATGTTGCGCGCCCGGCGAGCTGGTGGAGCGGCTGGAGGCGCCGGCGGCCAGCGGCGAGGCGGGCGCGGTCGAGGCCAGCGCGCAGCAGCCGACGCACAGCGCCAGCAGTGCTGCCGCTGCGGCTGCTTCGAGCAGATGACTGCGTATGGCGGTGTACGCACGGCGTCCAAGTGCCACGTGTTGCCTATCGGAGCCGAGCCCGCGGGACATAAGAGCGCGGCACCCGCTTGGACGATTTCATGCAGTCGCGGGCGGATGGTCTGAGCGCCTCAGCGGGGGCACGACGTGTCTCAGCCCGGCGTCGCGGGCAGGATGCGCGCCAGGGCGACGGGGCGCTAGCTTCAGTGCGATGACTCCCAGAGGCGCCATCCGCGCTGTTGCTCTGGCCATGCTCGTGGCGGGCTTCACGCTGGACGCGCCGGCGACCGCGCCCGCCGGCTTCGATCGTGCGCAGCGCGCGCAGATGCAAGCGCTCGCGCGCAGCACGTTCGCCGCGGGCTACCCGGGCCTGCTGGTGGGCGTGTGGCGCCCGGGCGGCGATCGCTTCGTGTGCGCCTACGGCATGCGCGCGTTGTCGACCAAACGACGCTACCCGTTGACGCCCGTCGACCGCTTCCGCGTCGGCAGCATCACCAAGACGATGACCGCGACGGTCGTGCTGCGACTCGTGCAGGAACGGCGTCTGAGCCTCGACACGCCGCTGAGCAGGTTCTACCCGGGCGTACTGAACGCGCGCCAGATCACGATTCGCGACCTGCTCGATCACACGAGCCTGATCCCAACTCTCTCGCCGACGACGCAGGAATCGCTGCTGCGCGCGCCGCGGCAGCACTTCGATCCAGCCGAAGTGATCGGCGCGGCGCTGACCCAGCCGTTCTTTGCGCCGCCATGGGGCTATTCGGACACGAACTACCTACTGCTCGGCCAGATCGCGCAGCGGGTCAGCGGGCACAGCCTCGCCTACGAGCTGCGCCGCGACGTGTTCGCGCCGCTGCACCTCGCGCACACGAGCCTCGACACGGACACGCGGCTGGCGGCGCCCGCCGCGCACCGCTACACGCTGCTCGGCGGACGCACGGTCGACGTGGCGCACTGGACGACGTCGTATGCGTGGGCGGCCGGTTCGGTCGTGTCGACGCTCGCCGACCTGCATCGCTGGGCGATCGCGCTGGCGCGCGGGCGCCTGCTCGATGCGCGCCTGCAGCGCGAACGCCTGCGCTGGGTGTCGACCGGCCACGTCGGCTACGAATACGGGCTGGGCATCTTCAAGATCGCCGGTTTCATCGGCCACAACGGCCTGCTGCCCGGCTATGACTGCACGATGCTCTACGCGCCCAGCACACACACGACGGTCGTAGTGCTGGGCAACGGCAACCCGCAGCTGGACGAACCGCCGCCGCAGCCGACGCCCGAAACGCTTCTGCTGGCGATCGAGCTCGGGCGGATCGCGCAGGGCCAGCCGGCGATCTAGACGATCAGCAGGCGACCTACAGCGCGAGCACGCGGCCGAGGATCTCGCGCATGATCTCGTCCGAGCCGCCGCCGATCGGGCCCAGGCGTGCGTCGCGCGCGGCGCGCTCGACCCAGTACTCGCGCATGTAGCCGGCGCCGCCGTGGATCTGCAGGCACTCGTCCATCAGCTCGAAGGACGCGCGCTGCGTGAGCAGCTTGGCCATGGTGACCTCGCGCAGCGGCTCCTCGCCGGCGACGAAGCGGCGCAGCGCGTCGTAGGTGACACAGCGGCAGGTGTAGACAGACGTGGCCATGTCGGCGAGCTTGTGGCGGATCGTCTGGTGGCCGGACAGCGGCCGGCCGAAGGCCTGGCGCTCGCGCGCGAACTCGGCCGTGCGCTCCCAGGCGATCTGCATGGCGCCGACCGCGCCCAGCGCCATCGCCAGGCGCTCCCACTGGAAGTTGGCCATGATCAGCTTGAAGCCCTCGTTGAGCTCCCCGAGCAGGTTCTCGTCTGGAACGAACACGTCGGCGAAGGCGATGGTGGCGGTGTCGGAGGCGTGCCAGCCGAGCTTGTGCAGCGCCGAGGATTCGACGCCGTCGCCGCGGTCGACGATCAGAAACGAGATGCCGTGATGGCCGCCCTCGGCGGTCGTCTTGACGGCCGTGACGATGAAGTCGGCGCGCACGCCGTTGGTGATGTAGGTCTTCTCGCCGTTGAGCACCCAGCCGCCGTCGACGCGCTCGGCGCGCGTGCTCAGCGCCGCCACGTCAGAGCCGGCGCCCGGCTCGGTGATGCCCAGCGCGCCGATCAGCTCACCGGCGATGGATGGCACGAGATAGCGCTGCTTCTGCTCGTCGGTGCCGAACTTCCAGATCGGCGGCGTGGCGATGTTGGTGTGCGCGCCGATGCCCGCCGCCGTGCCGCCGGAGCCGACGCGTGCGAGCTCCTCGCAGAGCACCGACTCGTGCAGGTAGTCGCCGCCCTGGCCGCCGTACTCAGTCGGGTACTTCAGCCCGAGCAGCCCCTGCGCCGCCATCTTGGCGAAGACCTCATTGGGAAACCATTCGTCCTGCTCCCACTGCTGCGCGTGCGGTGTCAGCTCGCGCTCGATGAAGCCGCGAATGGACTCTCGCAGTTCTTCGTGCTCGTCGGAGAAGGGAGGAGTGAGTGCGCTCATGGAATCGCAGGCGACAGCAATTGGTAATCTGATGGTATGCGAGTTGCCATCGATGGAGTGGGGCGGATCGTGATTCCCAAGCCGATGCGAGACGCGCTCGGGGTCGACGGGCCGACCGAGCTGGAGCTGACCGAGCGCGACGGGGCGCTGGAGCTGACCGTGCCGTACATCAAAGCCCATCTCGAGGACCGCGACGGCTTCACGGTAATCGTCCCCGACGAGCCAGTGCCGACACTCACGACCGAGATGGTGCGCGAAGAGATCGAACGCTCGCGCCATTGATCGCACCTGACTCCAGCGTGCTGATTCCGGCGCTCGCGAGCACCTTCGATGGGCATGGGCGCTGCGTTGCGGCGCTCGCCGGCCGCTCGCCGCGGCTGATCTCTCATGTCGCGTTCGAGACGACGTCCGTGCTCAGCCGAATGCCCGAAGGGCTCCGCATGACCCCGACGTCGGTGCATGATGCGCTCGGTCTGGACTTCCCGGACCCGTGGCTCGCGCTCGACGCTGTAGGTCAGCGCACCTGCCTGAGCCGCGCAGTAGAGGCCGGCCTGCGCGGCGGCGCGCTGTACGACGCGCTGATCGCCGCGACCGCGCGCGAGCACGGCGCGACGCTGCTCAGCGTCGACCGCCGCGCGCGCGACGCGTACGAGGCGATCGGCGCGAAGGTCTCCTACCTCGATTGATTGCACGCGGCGATCGGTCTACAGCCCGTAAGAGCGGCCGATCACGTCGAGCATGATCTCGTCGGTGCCCGCGCCGATGCGGTTGAGGCGTGCATCGCGCCACACGCGCTCGACGCCGTACTCCTTCATGTAGCCGGCGCCGCCGTGGATCTGAATGCATTCGTCGGCCACTTCGCAGAGCACGCGCGAGGCCGTCAGCTTGGCCATGGAGATCTCGCGCACGGGATACTCGCCGTTGTTGAAGCGCCACGCCGTGATGTAGGTCATCTGCCGCGCCGCCTCGATTTTCGTGGCCATCTCGGCGAACTTGTGGCGGATCACCTGGAACTTGCCGATTTCGCGGCCGAAGGCCTTGCGCTCGTGCGCGTACTGCAGCGTGCGTTCAAAGCACTTCTGCGCGCCGGCCACCATGCCGGCCGCACCGATCAGACGCTCGCCCTGAAGCTCCCACATGATGTGGTAGAAGCCCTTGCCGACCTGTCCGAGCACCGCCGCCGAGGGCACCCGCACGTCTTGAAAGGCCAGCAGCGCCGTGTCCGAGGCATGCATGCCGAGCTTCTGCAGCTTCTTCTCGCGGATCACGCCGGGCGCGTCCATCGGCACGAGAAACAGCGTGAAGCCGTCGTAGCCGGCATCCGGGTCGGTCTTGGTCACGAGCACGATCACGTCGGCGCGGTGGCCGTTGGTGATGTACGTCTTTGAGCCGTTGATCACGTAGTCGTCGCCGTCGGCTACGGCGTGCGTCTTGATGCCTTTGACGTCGGACCCTGCGTCCGGCTCGGTGATGCCCAGGCAGAGAATCTTCTCGCCCCTGATCGCCGGAACCACCCATTCCTGCTTCTGCTGCTCTGAGCCGAATGCCAGAATCGGCGGCATGGCCATGTCGGTGTGCACCGCGAGGCCCATCGCCAGCCCGCCCGAGTTGGCGTTTGTGATCTCCTCGGCGAGCACCAGCGCCGAGTAGTAGTCGCCCCCCTGCCCGCCGTACTGCTCCGGCTTGTCCAGGCCCAGAAAGCCGAGCTCGCCCATGCGCGGAAAGATCGAGTTCGGGAACGTCGTCTCCTCCCATTCCTCGGCGTGCGGCGCCAGCTCTTTGATTGCGAAGTTGCGAATCGACTCGCGCAGCTGTTCGTGCTCGTCGGTGAAGATGAAGTGCTTGCGCGTGCTCTGGTGGTCGGGCTTGAGCACGCTCTCGGCGGTCGCGGCCATTGTCGGCGGTCTCCTTCGTGTGTGGATGCGTGGGCCGGCGGCGTCGAGCCGTTCGGCGGCGTCGCGCAGACGCTAACGCAGGCGACAGCGAAAGTAAACAGTAGAGCTACTTACTTTTCGCAAACGACCTCCCGTCGGGTTTTCGTCTGTCTGAAAGGGGGCAGTGGTCGACGATGAGAAACAAACATGCCTCGACATCAAGGATGATTCCGTCGCTGTCCATCGCGCTGCTCGCCAGCGCTGCGCTACATGCCTATGCCGCGCCCGACGCCGGCGCTGTTACGCCGGTGCCGCCGCCGCCGGAACTCGCGCCGCTGCTGCAGAAGACCAGCGAACTGCAGCTGTCCAGCGAGCGCTTCACCGGCGAATCCACGATCACCGCCAAGAAGCTTCCGCGCAAGCTCAAGGCGCTGGGCGGACTGAAGTCGAAGATCTCCGGCGAAATCAGCACGTCTCCCGAAGAGGCGTCGATCACCGTCACGCAGCTCGGCAAGACGATCTCGCTGCGCTTCGTCGCGAACACGCTCTACATCAACGACCCGACCATCGCCAAGCACGACGGCGGGCGCCCCTGGGTCAAGGAAAGCCAAAGCCGTTCCGGCGGGCTGTTCGGGTCGAGCACCCAACTCGGCGGCGGCTCTGGCAGCTCCGGCGGCGGACCGCGCACGAGCCGCTTCCAAACGGAGATCGCGCTGCTGAAAGCATCCAACGACGTGCGCTCGCTTGGCGCGAGCACGATCGACGGCCAGGCGGTCACCGGCTTTGCCGGCACGGCCGACCCGAAGGAAATCGAGCAGAGCGCGCTGTCGAAGTCGCTGCGTGAGGCCGTCGCCAAGGCGCACATCAAGCCCGCGGCGACCTTCGAAGTGTTCCTCGCCGCCAACGGCCTGCCGGTGCGATCGCACGTCGTGCTGAGGCTCGGCGTGATCAAGCTGAACGTGACGCAGGACGTTCTCGCGATCGACTTTCCGGTTGCCACCGCCACTGCTCCACCGGCGGCCGAAACGATCACCAGCGCCGAACTGAAGAAGCTCCTCGCCAAGCAGCTGAAGAAGAAAAAGAAGAAGTAGCCCGACCGCGTGCGCGCAGCGCGACGGAGCATCACGCGAGCACGCCGCCATTCGAGCGCCATCGCGCTCGCGCTGGCGGCGCTCTCCGAAGCGCAGGCACAAAAGTAGATAGTAGGACTGCGCACTTCCCACAACGCGGAGATCGGGCTAGGATGCGCGAGTGGCCGCCGACGTTGTCCTCTACGAGCTAGCCGAGTCGGGCGTGGCGACGATCACGCTCAACGATCCGCACACGCGCAACGCGCTCTCGCCGGACATGCTGACCGGCCTGATCGCCGCCTTCGAGCGCGCGCGCGACGAAGACGCCGCGCGCTGTGTCGTGCTCGCGTCCTCACACGAGAAGACCTTCTCCTCCGGCGCCAACCTCGGCGGCTTCGCAGCTGACGCGCCGCTCGTGCAGCGCCACTTCGGCTCAGAGCGCTTCGTCGGCCTGTTCAAGCTGATCGGCCAGCTCGGCAAGCCGACGCTGTGCGCCGCCGACGGGCATGTGCTCGCGGGCGCGCTGGGCATCGCGCTGGCCTGCGATCTGATCGTCGCCTCCGAGCGCGCCAGCTTCGGCACGCCGGAGATCAACGTCGGCACGTTCCCGTTCATGATCATGGCGCTGATCTACCGCAACGTCGGACGCAAGAAGGCCACGGAGCTGCTGCTGCTGGGCGAGCGCTGGGACGCGCAGCAGGCGCTCGCGGCGGGCATCGTCAACAGGGTCGTGCCGGCCGGCGAGTTCGACGCGGCCGTCAGCGAGTGGGCGAACAAGCTGGCCGGTAAGTCGCCGGTGATCATGCGCCTGGGCAAGGAAGCCATGCGCCGCCAGATGGACATGCCGCTGGACGACGCGCTGGACTACCTGCGCGCGCAGCTGACGCTGGCGATGTCCACCGAGGACATCGTCGAGGGCGTCAGCGCGTTCTTCGAGAAGCGCGAGCCGCAATGGAAAGGACGCTGATGACCTCGCTGCTGCGCCCGCTGGTCGAGGACCTGCACGCGCGCCGCGCGCAGATCGAACTCGGCGGCGGCGAGGAGAAGATCGCGCGCCAGCACGCCGCCGAGAAGCTCACCGCGCGTGAGCGCCTGGCGCTGCTGATCGACGACGGCACGTTCACCGAGCTGGGCATCCACGGGCGCCCGCATTTCGCCCAGCGCGCGATGGAGGGAAAGGAGGCGCCGGCCGACGGCGTGATCACCGGCTACGGCAAGGTCGACGGGCGCCTGGTCGCCGTGTGCGCGTATGACTTCACCGTGATGGCCGGCTCGATGGGCATGACCGGCGAGCTCAAGGTCACGCGCCTGCGCGAGCTGGCGCTGACCAAGCGCATTCCGTTCATCTGGCTGCTGGACTCCGCCGGCGCGCGCATCCAGGAGGCCGTCGGCTCGCTGTTCGCCGGCTCCGGCCACCTGTTCCGCGAGGAGGTCGTGATGAGCGGCGTGATCCCGCAGGTCGCCGCGCTGATGGGGCCGTGCGCGGCCGGCACCGCCTATATCCCCGGGCTGGCCGACTTCGTGCCGATGGTCAAGGGCCGCGGCTCGATGGCGCTGGCCGGCCCGCACCTCGTGCGTGCGGCCGTGGGCGAGGACGTCACCCAGGAGGAGCTCGGCGGCTCGCGCGTGCACTGTCGCAAGTCCGGCGTCGGCGACCTGGAGGTGGCCGACGACGAGGAGTGCATCCTGCGCATCAAGCAGTACCTGTCGTTCATGCCGCAGAACTGCGAAACGCAACCGCCGATGGGCGCGACCACGGACCCGATCGAGCGCGGCGACGACGAGCTGCTGGACGTGCTGCCGGAGTCAAACCGCAAGCCCTATGACATGTACGAGGTGATCCGGCGCATCGCCGACGACGGCTTCTACTTCGACATGAAGCCGCAGTGGGCAAAGACGATCGTCACCTGCTTCGCGCGCTTCGGCGGGCGTTCCGCCGGCATCGTCGCCAACCAGCCTAAGCAGCTCGGCGGCATTCTCGACAACGACTCCGCCGACAAGGCCGCGCGCTTCGTCAACCTGTGCAACGCCTTCGGCATCCCGCTGGTCTTCTTGATGGACGTGCCCGGCTTCATGGTCGGCTCCAAGGTCGAGGCCGGCGGCATCATCCGCCACGGCGCAAAGATGCTCTACGCGGTCGCCAACGCGACCGTGCCGAAGATCACCGTGATCACGCGCAAGGCCTACGGCGCCGGCTACTACGTGATGAACGGGCGCGCCTATGAGCCCGACCTGATCGTCGCCTGGCCGAGCGCCGAGATCAGCGTGATGGGCGCCGAGGGCGCCGTGGAGATCGTGATGCGCAAACAGGTCGAGGAAGCAGACGACCCTGAGGCCAAGAAGGCCGAGCTGATCGATGCCTACCGCAAGATCATCGACGTGTACATCGCCGCCGGCAACGACATGATCGACGACGTGATCGACCCGCGCGAGACGCGGGCGACGATCTGCCGCGGCCTGGAGATGGCCGCTGGAAAGAAGATCGAGCGGCCCTACAAGAAGTCAGGAGTTGTCCCGGTATGAATCTCGACGATCCCGTAGTCATCACCTGCTCGATCTCCGGCGCGATCGCCAATCGCGAGCAGTGCCCGGCGATTCCCTACACGCCCGGCGAGTACGCCGCCGAGGCACGTCGGATCGTCGACGAGGGCGGCGTGATGATCCACATCCACGCGCGCAAACCCGACGGCACGCCGAGCTATGAGATCGAGGACTTCCAGGCGATCTCAGAGGCGATCAGCGAGGAGGTCGGCGACGAGGTGATCGTCAACTTCTCCACGGGCACCATCGGCGTGCCCGTGGAGAAGCGCATCGAATACCTGCGCGCCTGCCGCCCGGAGGTGGCGGCGCTGAACATGGGCTCGATGAACTACGCCAAGTACTCGCGCTCACGCAAGGACTTCGTCTTCAAGATGGTCTTTCAGAACCCCTTCGACGAGATCATCGAGCTGCTCGAGGCGATGAACGACCTTCACATCAAACCCGAGCACGAGTGCTTCGACGTCGGACACGTCGGCAGCCTCGCGCCGCTGATCGACATGGGCGTGCTCAAAACGCCGCTGCACGTGGACTGCGTGATGGGTGTCACCGGCGGCATTCCGCCGACCGCGCGCAACCTCGCGGCGATGGTCGACAACATCCCGCCCGCCGCGCCCGGCGAGCCGGCGCCGCATTGGGGCGTCATCGGCATCTCGCGCGACCAGTGGATGCTCGTGACCGCGGCGCTGACGCTCGGCGGCTCGATTCGCGTCGGCCTGGAGGACAACCTGTACCTGCCCAGCGGCGAGATGGCCAAGTCAAACGGCGAGCTGATCGCCAAGGCGCGCCAGCTGACCGAGGACGTCGGGCGCCGCCCGGCGACCGTGCAGGAGGCGCGCGACGCCCTGAACATCCCCCAGCGCGTCGCGAGCGCCGCATGAGCCTGCCGCTTCAAGGCATTCGCGTGCTCGACCTGTCGCGGCTGTTGCCGGGCGGCTTCTGCTCGCTGCTGCTGGCCGACTTCGGCGCCGACGTGCTGAAGGTCGAGGACACCGGCATG
The DNA here is from genome assembly GCA_036264175.1 of Solirubrobacteraceae bacterium. GTDB lineage: Bacteria > Actinomycetota > Thermoleophilia > Solirubrobacterales > Solirubrobacteraceae > Palsa-744. The sequence continues at coordinate 923 of DATARK010000113.1, read as the reverse complement.
GGCGACTACATCCGCTGGTCGCCGCCCTACTACGAGGGCGCACACGAGAGCGCGCGCTCGGCGCTGTTCTTGTCGCTGAACCGCAACAAGCGCTCGATCCGCCTGGACCTGAAGAACGAGCGCGGCCGCGAGGCGCTGCTGGCGCTCGTGCGCGAATACGACGTCGTGCTGGAGTCGTTCCGGCCTGGCGTGCTCGACCGGCTCGGCGTGGGCTACGAGCGCATGCGCGAGGAGAACCCGGGCCTGGTCTACTGCGCGATCTCCGGCTATGGCCAGGACGGCCCCAAACGCGACGCCTCCGGGCACGACATGAACTACCTCGGCCTGATCGGCCTGCTCGGGCTGACCGGCGAGCGCGGCGGCGCGCCCGTGCAGGCGGCCGGTCAGATCGCCGACCTCGGCGGCGGCGCGCTGATGGCCGCCTTCGGCATCCTCGCGGCGCTGCGCGAGCGAGACGGCGCCGCGCCGAAACCGGCCGCGCCCGGTCAGCTGGCGTGTGCCGGGCAACCCGGCTCCGGCGAAGGGCAGCTGGTCGACGTGTCGATGGCCGACGGCGCGCTGTCCTGGCTGGCGATGGTCGCCGCCAGCTACTTCGCCGACGACGCCGTGCCGCACCGTGGCGAGCTGCCGCTGGCTGGCTCGCTGGTCTGCTACCGGCCCTATGAGTGCGCCGACGGCTGGGTCACGCTGGGCGCGCTGGAGCCGAAGTTCTGGCAGGGCTTCTGCCGCGGCGTCGACCGCGAGGACCTGATCGCCGCGCAGTTCGAGCGTCCGGGCTCGGCCGCGCATGAGCAGGTGGCAGAGATCTTCAAGTCGCGCACGCGCGAGCAGTGGGAGGCCTTCGCGCGCGAGAACGACTGCTGCCTGGAGCCGGTGCTCGAGCTCGACGAGGCGCTCGGCTCGGAGCTGGTCGGGGCGCGCGA
>DATARK010000107.1:0-2964 GCA_036264175.1 Solirubrobacteraceae bacterium | reverse complement strand
CCCGGCGTGCACCGCCGCCAGGTCGGTGCCGGGCTCGTCGTGAAAGCCTGGGTCTGAGCCGTAGATCCAGTAGCGGCGGCGGTGCTCCTCCTCGCGCTCGAGCTTGAGCTCGTCGCGGTAGATGCGTTTGCCCAGGCTCGTCACCTCGACACCGCTGGGCTCACCCGCAGGCACGTTGACGTTGAGCAGCGTCGTCGCCGGCAGCGGCACGTCCTCGATGCGCTGAACCAGTCGCGCGACGAACTCGGCCGCGACCTCGAAGCCGAAGCCGCCGTCGAAGCGGTAGTCCAGCGCACGCGCGCCGGACTGCTGTGAGACGGCGATCGACGGCAGGCCCAGCACGACGCCCTCCAGCGCCGCCGCGACGGTGCCCGAGTAGGTGATGTCGTCGCCCAGGTTGGCGCCGTGATTGATGCCCGCCACGACCAGTTCGGCTTCGAAGTCCTCGACTAGCCCCAGACGCGCCAGCCTGACGCAATCGACAGGCGTGCCATCGGTGGCGTAGCCCACCGAGCCGTCGGCAAATGGCATCTCGGCCACCCACAGCGGCCGACGCGTCGTGATCGAGCGCGCCATCGCCGAGCGGTTGCCGTCGGGTGCGATCACCGCGAGGCGCACGCCGTCGAGCGCCGCCAGCGCGCTGCGCATCGCCTGCAGCCCGTCGGCCTCGATGCCGTCGTCGTTGGTGAGCAGCACGTTCAACATTCGCTCGTGCAGCATAGGCGCAAGCTCCTACGCATAGGACACGCTCGCCAGCGCCAGCCCATGCGCAGGCGCGGTGCGCCCCGCCTCGGCGCGCGGGCGGCCCTGCAGCAGATCGGCGAAGTGCTCGATCGACGTGCGTCCGGAGGCGACATCGAGCATCGTGCCGACCAGCACGCGGTTCATGTGGCGCAGGAACATGTCCGCCTCGATCCAGAACTCGTGCAGCTCGCCGTCCACCACCCACTCGGCGCGCGCGACGTCGCAGCGAAACCAGCTGTGCTCGGTCTCTTTGGGCGTGAACGCCGTGAAGTCGTGCCTGCCCAGCAGCAGCGCGGCACAGCGGTCGAGCAGCTCGCGGTCGACCTCGCCGGTCCACCAGAAGGCCGTGTTGCGCTCGAACACGCTGCGCGCGCGTCGCGCGAGCACGCGGTAGCAGTAGGTGCGGCTGCGCGCGTCGCGTCGCGCGTCAAAGCCCTCGCGCGCAGGCTCGGCGCTGAGCACCGCGACATCGGCTTCGAGCAGGCCGTTCAGGCGCAGCGGATCGACGGCCTCGTGGCGATAGCTGGCGACCTGACCCCACGCGTGCACGCCGCTGTCCGTGCGCCCGGCGACCGTCAGGCTGAGCGGCTGACCGTCGCCGCCGGTCTCGCCGAGCACCGTGCGCAACGCACGCTCGACCTCCTCCTGCACCGTGCGCAGCCCCGGCTGGCGCCCCCAGCCCGCGAACTCGGCGCCGTCGTACTCCAGCGTCAGCTTCGTGACCATCAGCGCCGCGCGCACACCGATCCGAAGATCGGCCGGCGACTTCAGACCAGCTCGATGAAGACCATCTCGGTCGCGTCGCTCTTGCGCGGACCGAGCTTGAGAATGCGCGTGTAGCCGCCTGGGCGCTCGGCGTAGCGCGGCGCGAGATCCTCGAACAGCTTGTGCACGGCGAACTTGTCCTGAGACAGCGTCGACAGCGCCTGGCGTCGCGCGTGCAGGTCGCCGCGCTTGGCCAGCGTGATCAGCTTCTCCACCTCCGGCTTGACCGCCTTGGCCTTGGCCTCGGTCGTCTTGATGCGCTCGTGCTCGATGATCTCCTTGCTCAGATTCATCAGCAGCGACTTGCGATGCGCGCTGTCGCGGCTGAGCTGGTGTTTTTTACGCTGGTGTCGCATGAGCGGAGCGGAAGTCTAGTCGGACCGAGGCGGCCGTTCTAGTCCTGGCGAAGGTCGAGACCTCTCGTGTGCAGCGTTTCGATGACCTCGTCGATCGACTTCTTGCCGAAGTTCGGAATCGCGTTGAGCTCGGCCTCGGACTTGGAGATCAGGTCGCCGACCGTCTGGATGCCGGCGCGCTTGAGGCAGTTGTACGAGCGCACGCCCAGCTCCAGCTCCTCGATCAGGATGCTGTACTCCTCGCCCTGCAGCGCAGGCTGCGCGCCGCCGGCGCCGACAGCCAGGCCGTGCCCGTCAAGCTGGCCGCCCGGCGTCGCGCGCAGCTCCTGGATGCGGTCGGCGTCGGTGAAGATCGCCAGCTGGCTGATCAGCAGCTCGGCGGCCTCGCGCAGCGCCGCCTGCGGGTCGATCGAGCCATCGGTCTCGATGTCCAGCGTGAGCTTGTCGAAGTCGGTCTTCTGCCCGACACGCGCCTGCTCGACCGCGTAGGCGACGCGGCGCACCGGCGAGAAGATCGAGTCGATCGGAATCACGCCGATCGGCTGGTCAGAGGACTTGTTCTCCTCAGCCGGCCGGTAGCCGCGGCCGCGGCCGATCGTCATGTACAGCTCGAGCTTGGTTTTTTTCTCCAGCGTCGCGACGTGGATGTCGGGGTTGAGTATCTCCACGCCAGCCGGCAGGTCGATGTCCTTGGCCGTGATCTCGCCCGGCCCGGTAACGACCAGCGGCGCCTCGACCTCGCTGGCGTCAGAGTGCATGCGGCAGACCACGCCCTTGAGGTTGAGCACGATGTCCGTCACGTCCTCCTTGACGCCGTTGATCGTCGAGAACTCGTGCGCAACGCCCTCGATGCGCACGCTCGTGACGGCGGCGCCCGAGAGGGACGACAGCAGTACGCGGCGCAGGGAGTTGCCGAACGTGTAGCCGAACCCGCGGTCGAGCGGCTCAATCGTGAACGTACCGCGGTTCTGCTCCACGGACTCGCTTGTGATCCGGGGGATTTGGAAGTCGAGCATCAAGGTCCTAACGTCGTTTTGGTGTCTCACCGGCGTCGATCACGACGGCCGGCTCGGGGCGCCGCCCGGGATCGGGCGCGCGC
>DATARK010000092.1:0-27316 GCA_036264175.1 Solirubrobacteraceae bacterium | reverse complement strand
CTGGCGCCGGGCCGCGCAGCCGATCGCGACGCCGTGGACGCGGACCCGGGCGCCGAGTCGGAAACTGCAAAACTGCGCGCCGCGCGGTTTTAACTCTTACAACGGTGAGCCTTTACTTAGTCTTCATCGGCCGCGCTCATGCTGCACACCCATGAGACGCACGTTCATCATTCCGTTCATCGCGGCGCTGCTCGGCGGCGGCATCGTGGTCGCCGTGGTCGCGGCCACCGGCGACCTCGGCGACTCCAGTCGCTCGGTCACCACGGTGCAGGCAGCGCCGATCGCGCCCTCCAACGCCTCGCAGCAGAACAGCGGCCTGACGCCGCACGACATCTACGTCAAAGACGCGCCAGGCGTCGTTTTCGTCACCTCGACGATCGTGCAGAAAACAGAATCGCCCTTCAACCTCTTCGGCGGCGGTGAAAGCCAGCGTCAGGGTCAGGCGACCGGGTCGGGCATCGTGATCGACAACAACGGCACGATCCTCACCAACTACCACGTCGTGGAGAACGCGATCAAGGTCACGGTGAGCCTGGAAAAGGGCAAGACTGTCGACGCGCAGGTGGTCGGCAAGGACCCCTCCAACGACCTCGCGGTTCTGCGCATCCACCCCGATGGTCTTGCGCTTCATCCGCTGACGCTCGGCAGCTCCAGCGGCGCTCAGGTCGGCGACCCGGTGCTGGCGATCGGCAACCCCTTCGACCTCGAACGCACGCTCACGACCGGCGTCATCTCGGCGCTGCAGCGTCAGATCACCGCGCCAAACGGCTTCACGATCGACAACGTGCTGCAGACAGACGCGCCGATCAACCCAGGCAACTCGGGCGGCCCACTGCTCGACGCCTCCGGCCGCGTGATCGGCATCAACTCGCAGATCGAGACGGGCGGCTCTGGCGGCGGCAGCGTCGGCATCGGCTTTGCCGTGCCGATCGACACCGCCAAGCGCGAGATCTCCCAGCTGGAGAAGGGCGGCACCGTCCGCGGCGCCTACATCGGCCTGACCTCGCTGACGATCGACGGCTCGCTGTCGGCTCTGAACCTTCCCGTGAAAAGCGGCGCGCTCGTGCAGGCGGTGCAGAAGGGCACCCCTGCCGACAAGGCGGGCATCAAAGGCGGAACCGTCAGCGGCAGCACCGAAGGCGGTCAGGTGGCGGTCGGCGGCGACATCATCACGTCGATCGACGGCAAGGCGGTGAACAGCTCCGAAGACCTGTCCAGCGACATCTCGGCGAAGAAACCCGGCGACACGGTGACCGTCGGCCTGCTGCGCGGCAACGGCAAAGGCGGCTATGCGAAAAAAACGCTGAGCGTGAAGCTGACGAGCCGCCCGAACTCCGTGCCCAACGCCAACACACCGGAAGGCTAGGCCCCCCGCTACCGTTGAGGCGTGTCCGCGACGCCTCCGAGAGTGAAGATCTGCGGCCTGACGAGCCTGCGCGACGCAGAGCTCGCGGTGGAGCTCGGCGCTTGGGCGCTCGGCATGATCTTCTACGAGGGCAGCCCCCGTCGCTGCGCGCCCGCCGAGGCCGAGTTGATCGTGGCTTCGTTGCGGCGCAGGGCCGAGCTGTGCGGCGTGTTCGTCAACGAACCGCTGGATCGCGTCGTGGCCGACTGCGACAGCCTTGGCCTGACGATGCTGCAGTTCCACGGCGACGAGGGCCCGGCGTTCTGCGCCGAGGCTGCACGGCGCACCGGCGCACGGGTGATCAAGGCGGCGCAGGTGGCGGGCCCGGGCGACGTGCGCGACATCGAGCGCTTTCACGTGGACTTTCACCTGCTCGACGCGCGCGCCAAGGCCCAGGACAGGAAGGGCCTGCGCGGCGGCACGGGTGAGACGTTCGATTGGGCGCTGCTCGCCGAGCGCCGCTCGAAGGTGCCGCTGATCCTCAGCGGCGGGCTGCGGGCGGAGAACGTCGCCGAGGCGATCGCTCGCGTCGCTCCATACGCCGTCGACACGGCCAGTGGCACCGAGTCCGCCCCCGGCCACAAGGACCCCGAGAAGCTGCGGGCGTTCTTCGCGGCGGTCAACGGCACAGCCGAGCAGCCGCCCGACGCCTCCGCGGCTTTGGCTGCCACAACGGGCGACGCCCCCCGCGCGCCGGCGCCGAGCGGCGCGGCGCTCGGCGGTGGCGGCGTATGAGCTCACGCGACGCTCAGCCGCTGGTCGAGCATCATTTCGGCGAGTACGGCGGGCAGTTCGTGCCCGAGACGCTGATGCCGGCGCTCGCCGAACTCGAGCAGGCGTGGATTCAGGCGCGCGGCGATGGTGCCTATCGCGAGCGCCTCGACGGGCTGCTGCGTGACTTCGGCGGCCGCCCGACGCCGCTCTACCTCGCCGAGCGGCTGTCCGAGCGGGTCGGCAGGGCGGTGTATCTCAAGCGCGAGGACCTCAACCACACGGGCTCGCACAAGCTCAACAACGCGCTCGGCCAGGCGCTGCTTGCCCAGCGCATGGGCAAGCGCCGGGTGATCGCCGAGACCGGCGCCGGCCAGCACGGCGTCGCGACCGCGACCGTCTGTGCGCTGTTGGATCTGGAGTGCGTCGTGTACATGGGCGTCGAGGACACGCGTCGCCAGCGCCCCAACGTGCAGCGGATGGAACTGCTCGGTGCGACAGTGCGCCCGGTCGACGCGGGAGCCAGGACGCTGAAGGAGGCGACCTCGGCGGCGATCCGCGACTGGGTCACCAACGTCGCAGACACGCACTACGTGATCGGCTCGGCGGTCGGCCCCGCGCCGTATCCGTCGCTCGTTCGCGACCTGCAGCGGGTGATCGGCGACGAGGCGCGCGCGCAGCTGCTCGAGGCCGAGGGACGCCTGCCGTCGCGCGTCGTGGCATGCGTCGGCGGCGGCTCCAACGCGATCGGGACGTTCACCGCGTTCATCGACGATCAAGCCGTCGAGCTGATCGGAGTCGAGGCCGGCGGCGAGGGAATCGAGACCGCGCGCCACGGCGCGCCGCTGACCGTCGGCGGCCGTGCGGGCATCCTGCACGGCTCGCGCTCGGCCGTGATGCAGGACGAGTAGGGCCAGATCATCGAAGCGCACTCGATCTCCGCCGGCCTCGACTACCCGGGCACCGGCCCGCGGCACGCCTTCCTGCGCGACTGCGGGCGCGCTCGTTATGTCGCCGTCACCGACGAGCAGGCGCTGGAGGCCTTCAGAGCGGTCGCGCGGCTGGAGGGCATCATTCCGGCGCTCGAGACCGCGCATGCCCTCGCCTGGGTACTTGCGCAGGACGAAGGCGAGCTCGACCTGATCTGCCTGTCCGGGCGCGGCGACAAGGATCTCGCCGAGGTGCTCGCCGGCGACGCGCCGGCATGAACGCATGCCGAGCCGGCCGCACGGGCGAGGGCGGGGCGCGACGATGAGCACGCGCGAGGCGGACGGCGTGCAGCGCATCGGGGAGGCGTTTGCCACATCGGGCAAGCGCGCGGCGCTGATGCCCTACCTGATGGCCGGCTACCCGACGCTCGAGCAGTCGATCGAGATCGGGCGTGCGTGCGCGCGCTGCGGCGGCGATCTGCTGGAGCTGGGCGTGCCCTACAGCGACCCGCTGGCCGACGGGCCGGTGATCCACGAGGCGGGCACGCGCGCGCTGGCCGCCGGCGCGAGCGTCGGCGGCGCGCTGGAGGTCGCCCGCGCGCTGGCGCCGGAGATCCCGGTCGTGTTGATGTGCTACGCCAACATCGTCTTCGCGCCTGGCGCGGACGCGTTCGTGCAGCGCTTGGCACGAACCGGAGCGTGCGGTCTGATCGTGCCCGACCTGCCGCTGGAGGAGGCCGAGCCGGTGCGCCGCGCGTGCGAGCAGAACGGCATCGCGCTGATCCCGCTGGTGGCGCCGACGACGCCGCCCGAGCGCCTGGCGGCGATTGGCGCCGGAGCGCGCGGCTTCGTCTACACCGTCTCGGTCGTCGGCACGACCGGCGAGCGTGAGGCGGTGCAGGACCGCTTCGCCGAGGTCGTCGCGCGCGCCAAGGCGAGCACGGAGGCGCCTGTCGCGCTGGGCTTTGGCATCAGCACGCCCGAGCAGGCCGCGCAGGCGGCCGACGCCGGCGCCGACGGCGTGATCGTCGGCACGCGGCTCGTTCGCGCCGCCGGCGAGTCCGAAGATCCGGCCGCGGCCGTCGGTGCGCTGGTCGCCGAGCTGGCGGCGGGCCTTGCTCCGACCGGCGGACGGACGGACAGCTAGGATTGCGCCGGCATGGGATTCATCCTCACCGTCACTGCGGGCCTCGTCGTCTGGGTCGTGTTGTGGGCACTGGGCGCCAAGGGCTTTGACGCCTTCATGCTCGCCACCGCGATCATTCTCGTCGGCGCCACTCTGAAGATCCTCTCCGGCTACCTTCCCGGCCGTCGCAGCTAGCGAGCCCGGTGCGCGCGCGCTGGCTGTGTCTGGCCGCTTTTGCCGCGCTCGTCCCGGTGGTCTCGGGGTGCGGCGGCGTCTCGCAAACGGCTGAAAACGCGGGCAACCAGCTCGCTGTCTACTCGAGCCTGCCGCTGCAGGGCCCATCCGCAGCGATCTCTGCGGAAATCGTCAACGGCGAGCGCCTCGCGCTGTCACAGGCCGGTGGCCAGATCGGCGCGCTGAAGGTCGGTTACGTCTCGCTGGATGACGCAAATCCGAAGACCGGCGAACTGGACCCGGGCGCGACGTCGACGAACGCCAAGACGGCGGCCCAGGACACGAGCACGATCGCCTACCTGGGCGAGTACGGCTCCGAAGCGACCGCGGTGTCGCTGCCGCTGATCAACGCCGCCGGCATCCTGCAGGTCAGCCCCGACAGCCCGTACATCGGCCTGACGTCATCGCTGGATGCCGGTCAGGACGAGCCCGAGCGCTTCTATCCCAGCGGCAAGCGTAACTTCGGGCGCCTGCAGCTCGGTGACCGGGCGCAGGCCGTAGCGCAGGCGAAGTTGATGCACTCGCTCGGCGTGCACAAGCTGTACGTGGTGGACGATCAGAACGCCTTCGAGGTGCCGCTGGCCACGCTGGTCGCCAGCGAAGCCGAAGGCCAGGGCATCTCGGTGGCGGCACACGACAGCATCGTCACGACGCCCGGAAGCGTGTTCACCGGCGAGGTCGAAGCGATCTCGCGCAGCGGAGCGCAGGCGGTCTTCTTCGCGGGCGGCGGAGGAGCCGGCACGGTGGCGCTGTGGCGTGCGCTGCACAGCGCTGATCCGCATCTGCTGCTGCTGGGCTCGAGCTCGCTGACCGCCGGCGACTTCGCCTCGGCGATCGGCGCCGCCGGCGCGAGCACGTATTTGACCACGCCGGTGCTGGCGCCAGGCGAATACCCGCCGGCGGCCGCGCGCGTGTTCGACGACTATCGCCGTCAGTTCGGCGGCACGCCGGGCGTCTACGCGCTATACGGCTATGAGGCGATGAGCGTGGTGCTCGACGCGATCCGCAGGGCGGGCTCGCGCGGCAACGTACGCCAGGCGGTGATCGACAGCTTCTTTCGGACGCGCGACCGCGACTCGGTGCTCGGGCGCTACTCGATCGGGCCAGACGGCGAAACGACGCTGTCGCGCTATGGCGCCGATCGCATCGTCGCCGGGCACGCGCAGTTCTTCCGCGCCTTCGACGTTCGCTGAGGCGCGCCTGCGGCGGCTTCAGCCGGCCTGCTGCTGCAAGGCGAGCACCAGCCGAAAGCGTTCGATGCCTGCGCCGGCGCTGGTCGTGCCTCCGGACAGCGTCGTCAGCGAGCGCAGGTAGGGGACCAGCGGCGCGATCGTCGGGTCTTCTGAGAGCCCGACGCCTTCCAGCAGCCCGAGCAGGGTCGGGAAGTCGACGATCACGCTCGGTTTGGCGCCGTCGAGCGCCGCTGAGGCGGTGCCGTATGCCGCGGCGCCCGACAGCGCGCTCGACGGGTTCAGGGCCGTTTCGACGGATGCTTCGCCGATGCCGATCACGAACTTCGTCTTGCCCGCCGCGTCGGTTCCGTTGGCTATGTACAGCACCACCGGCAGGCCCGCCAGGCGCGCGGCGACCGCAGCGTCGGTGCCGGGGATCTTCGCGCTCTGCACCGAGCCGCCGCCCTGGCGCAGCTTGGCGGCGAGCTTTGCCACGGCCGCGCGCGACAGCGCGGGGTCCTTGGATTCGATCGCGATGCCGCCCTTCAGTTCCAGCAGCCCGGTGCCGGAGGCGAACAGACCCGCCGAGCCCATCCAGCCGGTCAGCTGGCGTCTGGCTGCGGCCGATTCGCCGGCGAGCGCCTGCAGCGGCGCGAGCAGGCCGCCGAGCAGGCCGCTGACGCTGATGCCCTGCGTCTGAGCTTCGCCGCCCGAGCCGGTGAGCAGGCCGCCGAGTGAGGAGAGGCCCTGCAGCGCTCCTCCGCCACTGCGCCCGAGCGTGGCGCCGACGTCGCCGAGGCCGAGCGCCAGCCACGATTCGCCGGGCAGTTCGCCCATCGCCGTCGCCGCCTGCGAGCCCGACGACAGCAGGCCGCCCGAGGACGCCTGCGCTGCGGCCGGGGTGTCCGCGTCGATCGCGATCGACGTCTTGGCAGGAATCAGCGAGACGTTCACGGTGCGATCGCCGGCCAACAGCGAGAAGATCGAGGACGACGTCTTCGCCTTGGCAGCGCCCGCGCCGGCGAGCGCTTCGGGGTCGACGTACACGTGGGCCAACGCGCCGGCAGGAGCGGCCGCCAGGAGCTTGCCGTAACGCGCCGCGCGCGCCAGCGCCGGGCCGCCGGCGGCCGTGTCGATGATGCCGTGCAGCGCGGTCTCCGTGCCGATCACGGCCAGGCGCGACACGATGCCGAAGGCGATGCCGCTGGCGTTGGCCTGGTAGGAGGTCCCGCGGTAGCTCTTGGTCTGCGCGCCCGCGTGCGCTGCCAGCTCGCGAACAAACGAGCGCGCCTTGGCCGTATCGCGCGTGTCGAGCACGATTGCGCCTTCGACCGAGTGGGCCGCGAAGGGAAACGCGCCGGCGGAGCTGGCCTGTCCCAGCAGGCCTTGCTGCACGAGCGCCAGCAGCTTGGCGATCGCGTCTTCGGGCTTGCCCGAGGCGGAGCTCAGAAACACTCCAGCGCGCGGTCCCAGCCAGGGGGCCACATCGCGCTTGAAGTCGAGCGCCGGCGAGCCCGGCGTCTGCAGCGCGCCGAGCAGTCGCAGGTACGGGTCGGGCTGGTGCGTGAGCGTCTGCCCGGCGGCGCGAGCGGCCGTCTGCAGTGTCCCCTGCGGGCGCACGACCGCTTCGGCGAACAGCGGCGCAGAGGCCGGAACTGCGTTTGCCGGACTGACCGACGAGCCCGACGAGCCCGACGAGCCGCATCCGGCGCCGAGCAGTGAGATCGCGGCCAGCGCCAGGAGCGCGACACAGCGTCGCGCGATGGCCGCCCGCGGGCGGCGGCCGCGGCGGCCGTGCACGATCGAAGAGGACGCCGGCATCGCGGGCGATCGTAGCGGCTGGCGTCGGCGGTGCGCCCCGCTTGCACCGAGGGGTCCTCACTCCGGGGAGACCCGTGCAAGAGCTTTCCCAGCTTGCTCTTCTGCATGGCGTCTTGCACATCTCGCGCCATCTGGCGCCCGCGCGACGCCGTCGCGGAATCGATGCCTGAGCAGGCGTTTTCCCAGACGTGACCGCGTCAGGACGGCTGAGTGGGACAAAATGTGCAATTAGGGTTGCGTTGTGGGAGGAAGTGGGGTATGTTCGCCGCAGCGAGCCGGGGTGGAGGGGCTCCTCCCACTCCTCCACCTCGGCTCGGTAATCAATTTCGGAGCTCTTTTCAGTGGTCCCCTTCCGCGGCACGTTCGACCATACGCTCGACGCCAAGAACCGCCTCACGGTGCCGGCGCGCTACCGCGCGGCGCTGGCCGAGGGGGTGGTGCTCGCGATGCCCGTCGACTTGAAGCCGTGTGTGGGCGTGTGGCACCCGGAGGAGTACGAGCGCTACAGCCGGCGCGCGCTGGCTGAGCTGCCGCCGCTTTCGCCGCGCCTGACAGAGCTCGAGCGCTTCTTCTACGGCAGCTCGCAGGACGCCGATCTCGACGCGGCCGGTCGCATCATGGTGCCGGGCTTTCTCTCAGAGCACGCGCAGCTGCGTAAGGAGGTCGTCGTGGTGGGCGCCGGAGAGCGCCTGGAGCTGTGGAGCCGCGACGCCTGGAACGACCATCGACCGACGCTGCTGAGCGGCGTCGCGGAGATCACCGCGCATGTCGACGACACTGCTTGAGATGAAACGCTCCGAGCGACGCCCCCCGCGCGGGCGGCCGTCAGGCCGTGGCGCGCGACAGCTTGCCCCCGCCGGCGGCGCAGCGTTCGAAGAGCAGCTCATCGGCAGCGATCGGCGCGGGACGGGCCGCCGCGGCCACACGCCCGTGCTGGCCGCCGAGCTGCTCGGGCTGCTCGAGCCGGCGCCCGGACAGACCGTGATCGATTGCACGTTCGGCGACGGCGGCCACGCGCGATTGGTCGCCGAGCGCCTCGGCTCCGGCGGAACGCTGATCGCGATCGACCGCGACCCGCTCGCAGAACAGCGTTTCGAGCAGCTCGCGGACGAGCTGGCCTGCTCGGTGCGCTTCATCCGCGCCGGCTACGCCGAGGCACTGGAGCAGCTCACTGAGGAGGGAATGCGCGCAGACGCGGCGTACTTCGACCTGGGCATGTCCTCGATGCAGGTCGATACACGCGAGCGCGGTTTCTCCTACTCCTTCCAGGCGCCGCTGGACATGCGCATGGACCCCGAGCAACAGCTGAGCGCGCGCGAGCTGGTGGCCGAGTGGGACGAGCGCCGTCTGGCGCACGCCCTTCGAGACTTCGGCGAGGAGCGCCACGCGGGAGCTATCGCGCGCGCAATCGTGCGACGTCGCACCCAGGCGCCGATCGAGACGACGCAGGAGCTCGTCGAGACGATCAGCTCGGCGATTCCAGCGCCTGCGCGCTTCGGTGGCGGCCATCCGGCCAAGCGCTCCTTTCAGGCGCTGCGCATCGCAGTGAACGACGAGTTGGGGCAGCTCGACCGCGCACTGCCGCTGGCCTGGGGCCTGTTGCGCGAGGGCGGCGTGCTCGCCGGCATCTCCTTTCACTCGCTCGAGGATCGGCGCGTCAAGCGCTTCCTTGCGGCGCGCGCGCAGGGCTGCATCTGCCCGCCCGACCTGCCGGTGTGCGCGTGCGGGCGCGAGCCCGAAGGCGCGCTGTTGTCGCGCCGGTCGATCGTCGCTTCGCCGGAGGAGGTCGCCGACAACCCGCGCGCCTCCTCGGCGCGCATGCGGGCTGCCCGGAAGCTGACCGAAGCGCGCGAGGCTGGCCAATGACGCCGCCGCCCGCCGCCGCTGCAGCCGCACCGACCGTTCGGCCCCGTCGACCGGTTGCGCCGCGCGGTCCGCGCCGCGTCTCCGGACCGGCGCGCCCTGCGCGTCCCGCGCAGCCGGCGCGCGCGCGCCGGCGCGCGGCAGGCAGCGACGCGCTCGGGTTGTTCTCCGCGCTGGAGTCGCTGGCCCAGCACCGCCTGCTCGACCGGCTGATTCGCGGGCGCACGTGGATCGGCATCGTGGCCTTCGCGCTGATCGGAATCGTCACGCTGCAGTTGGGTCTGCTCAAGCTCAACGGCGGCATCGGTCGCGCGCTCGAGCACGAGGCGGTGCTGCAACGTGAGAACGCGGCCCTGAGCATCGAAAACTCAGAACTCGCGGCGGGCACGCGTGTGGAGTCCAAGGCGGCGCATCTGGGCATGAGCTTCGTTGCAGCCGGCGCGCTGCGCTTCCTCACTTCGTCCTCGCGCGGTGACGTGAGCAAGGCGGCGTCGGCACTGAGCACGGCCTCGACCGCGGCGGCGTCCTCGACGACACACACCGGGGCGCAGAGCAGCGAATCCAGCGGATCGACATCCGGTTCCGAAGCCTCCACGGCGGCGCAGTCGCCGTCGGCCGCCGGCGAATCGTCCAGCGAAGCCGAAACGTCCGGCGCCGCGAGCAGCAGCACAACCTCCTCCAGCGAATCGGCGCCGAGCGCAGAATCCGGCACAAGCGAAACGAGCGGAACGAGCGAATCGAGCGCTCCGGCGACCGCCGAATCGGAATCGACGGCGAGCGCCGCGGCGCAGACGGGCGCCGGCGGAGGAAGCGAAGCGACTTCGTCTGAAGCCACATCCTCGGGGAAATGACGCGGTGACGATCGTCCAGCGGCGGATCGGCGGGATCTTCGGACTGTTCTTCCTGCTGCTCGTGCTCGCGGGCGGGCGCACGCTGTATCTCGGTGGGTTCAAGGGCAGCAGCCTGCGCAAAGCGGCGGCCACGCAGCAGTTGACCTATGAAGTGGTGCCTGCGCAGCGTGGCGCGATAACCGATCGCAACGGCATCGACCTGGCGGTCTCCGAGCCGGCACAGGACGTCTCGGCGACGCCGTATCTGGTCAAGGACCCGCTCACGGCCGCGCAGAAGCTCGCGCCGCTGTTGGGAAAGCCGCAGGCGACAGTCCTGCGCGAGCTCTCCGAGCGCAGCGGCTTCGTGTACCTCGCGCGCGCCCTGCCGGCCAAGCGGGCGCACGAAGTGATGGCACTGAAGATCCCCGGAATCACCGGCGCGCCGGTGATGAAGCGCGTGTACCCGCGCGGCACGCTGGCCGCCCAGGTGCTCGGACTGGTCGGCACCGACGGAAACGGCCTGTCGGGGCTGGAGTACTCGCGAAACGCGCTGCTGCATGGCACAAGCGGCCAGCGCCACGTGGTCTCAGACGCGATCGGCCAGCCGGTGTCGATCAACGAAGTGCACCCCGAGCAGCCGGGAGCGTCGGTCTCGTTGACGCTCGACTCGAACATCCAGCAGCGCACCGAAGACGTGCTGTCGGCCGTCGGTCACGTGTTCAGCCCGAAAGACGCCACGGCGATCGTGATGGACCCGCGCACGGGTGCGATCCTGGCGATGGCCAACTGGCCGCAGGTCAACGCCAACGACCCCGGCGCCTCCTCGCCGCAGGACCTGCAGAACCGCGCCGTCGGCTTCGACTACGAACCGGGCTCGACGTTCAAGGCGTTCACCGTCGCCGGAGCGCTGCAGCAGGGCCTGGTCACGCCGACCAGCAGCTTCTACATCCCCGACAAGATCCAGGTCGCCGACCGCACGATCCACGACGACACCGAACACGGCGACGAGTCGCTGACGACAGCGCAGATCCTCGCGCAGTCGAGCAACGTCGGCGCGATCAAGATCGGCATGCTCGAGGGCAAAAGCAACTTCGCCAGCTGGGTCAGCAGGTTCGGCTTCGGCCAGCGCACCGGCGTGGAGCTGCCGGGGGAGGAAATCGGCCAGGTGCTGCCCGTGGCCAAGTACTCGGGATCGTCGATGGGCAACCTGCCGATCGGCCAGGGCCAGCTGGTGACGCCGCTGCAGATGGCAAGCGCCTACTCGGCGATCGCCAACGGCGGCATCCTGCGCCCGCCGCACATCATCCAGTCGGTCGGCGACCAGCGCCAGGCCGAGCCGGCCGGCCGCCGCGTGATCTCCAGCCAGACGGCCGCCTCGCTGCGACAGATGCTCGAGGGCGTGCTCGCTCCGGGCGGCACGGCGAGCGAGGTCTCGATTCCCGGCTACCAGCTGGCCGGCAAGACGGGAACGGCGAGCAAGGTCGACGAGGCCACGGGCGAATACTCCAAAAGCCGCTATGTCGCGTCCTTCATGGGCTTCGCGCCGGCTTCGAACCCGAAGCTGCTGTGCGCGGTGATCGTCGACGAACCGCAGTCGGGCTCGATCTTCGGCGGCACCGTCGCGGCGCCCGCCTTCGGGCAGATCATGAGCTTCGCGCTCCCTTATCTCCGCATCCCGCCGGGGTAGCATCAGCCCATGAGGCTCGACGAGTTGACCGCCGGCCTGGGCGTAGCTGCCGGCGAGCTCGGTGAGGGCGCTGCGGCCGACACGCAGATCGTCGGCCTGGCCTATGACAGCCGCGCGGTCGGCGCGGGCGAGCTGTTCTTCTGCGTGCGCGGCTTTGAGAGCGACGGGCACGACCACGCGCCCCAAGCTGTCGCCAACGGCGCGGCCGCGCTGATCGTCGAGCGCCCGCTGGAGCTTTCAGTGCCGCAGATCCAGGTCGACTCGGCGCGCGCCGCGATGGCGCCGATCGCCGCACGCTTCTACGGAGATCCGACCGCCGAGCTTCGCGTGGTCGGCGTGACCGGCACTAACGGCAAGACGACCACCGCCTACATGCTGCAGGCGCTGCTGGAGGCCGCGGGCGAGCAGTGCGCGCTGCTGGGCACCGTCAAGTCGGTCATCGGCGGCGTCGAGCGCGACGTCACGCGCACCACGCCCGAGGCGATCGATCTGCAGCGCGAGTTCCGCGCGATGCTCGACGGTGGCGATCGCGCGTGCGTGATGGAGGTCTCCTCGCATGCGCTGTCGCTGGGGCGCGCGGACGCGATTCACTTCGCGGCGGCGATCTTCACCAACCTGACGCAGGACCACCTGGACTTCCACGACACGATGGAGGACTACTTCCAGGCCAAGCGCAGGCTGTTCGCAGAGCACCGGCCGGCGCACAGCATCGTCAACATCGGCGATGCCTATGGTCAGCGCCTGGCGGCGGAGATTGACGGCGCGCGCACGTTCGCCGTGGAGGCGCCCGCCGACTACAGCGCACGCGAGCTGCGCTGCGACTTCGCCGGATGCCGCTTCGAGCTGCAAACGCCTGCCGGCGAGCGCGACGTCGCGCTGCCGCTGCCCGGGCGTTTCAACGTGGCCAACGCGCTGGGCGCTCTCGCCGCCGCGCACGCGCTCGGCGCGGACATGCAGACGCTGCTCGCGGCGCTGGAGCAGGGCGTGCGCGTGCCCGGTCGTTTCGAGCCGGTGGACGAGGGTCAGGACTTCGCGGTGCTGGTCGATTACGCGCACACGCCTGACTCGCTGGAGAACGTGCTGGCGGCCGCGCGCGAGCTGATCGCGGCGGGCGAGCCGGCCGACGGGCGCGTGCTGTGCGTGTTCGGCGCCGGCGGCGACCGCGATCGCGGCAAGCGTCCGCTGATGGGCGAGATCGCCACGCGGCTGGCCGACGGCGTGCTCGTCACCTCCGACAACCCGCGCTCGGAGGACCCCGAGCAGATCATCGCCGAGATCATGGCCGGCGTCGCGCGGGCGCAGAGCGCGGGCGCGTCGGTGCGCTCGGTCAGCGACCGCGCGATCGCGATCGACGAGGCGATCGCCGGCGCGCGCGCCGGCGACGTGCTGGTGATCGCCGGCAAGGGCCACGAGCAGGGACAGGAGTTCGCCGGTGGGCGCAAGCTGCCCTTCGACGACGTCGAGGTGGCACGCAAGGCGCTGCGAGTGCGCGGTGGCGCGACGTGAGGTCGTGGGACGCGCCGCGCGTGGCTGAGGCCGCGGGGGCGCGCCTGCTCGACGCCCCTGAGCGGTCCGAGCGCGATTCGGGGCCGACGGGCGTGACGATCGACTCGCGCGAGATCGCGCCGGGCGAGCTGTTCGTCGGCCTGCGCGGCGAGCGCGCCGACGGCGGCGAGCACGCAGCGCAGGCGCTGCAGGCCGGCGCCTGGGGGGTGCTTGTCGCACCGCAGCACGCTGCAGGCGCGGCCGAGCGGGCCGGCTCGCATGCGGGCGGCGCGAGCGGTGTGATTCTGGAGCACGCCGACCCGCTGGCAGGCCTGCAGTCGCTCGCGCGCGCATGGCGGCGCGAGCTGGCGACGCGCGGCGCCAAGGTCGTCGGCATCACCGGCTCGACCGGCAAGACCTCGACCAAGGACATCCTCGCCGCGCTGGCGGCGACGCAGCGACGCGTGGCCTTCAGCCCGCAGAACCGCAACACGGAGATCGGACTGCCGCTGGCGCTGCTGGCCGCGCCGGCCGGCACGCAGGTGCTGGTGCTGGAGATGGCGATGCGCGGCGCCGGTCAGATCGCCGAGCTGACGGCGATCGCCGAGCCCGACGTGGGCGTGATCGTCAACGTCGGCCCGGTGCACCTGGAGCTGCTGGGCACGGTCGAGGCGATCGCCGCGGCCAAGGCCGAGCTGATCGCCGGCATGGTCGCCGGAAGCACGGTCGTGGTTCCCGCCGGCGAGCCGCTGCTCGAGCCGCATCTGCGCGCGGACCTGAAAACGATCACGTTCGGCGAGCAGGCGGATGTGGTGCTGCTCGCGGCGCATGACGACGGCGAGGTGCTGATCGGCGCGCATGGCCGCGAGATCTCGCTGCGCCCGTCGTTCTCACAAGCGCACAACCTGCTCAATCTGCTGGCGGCGACGGCCGCCGCGCTGGCGCTGGGAATCGACCCGAAGGGCAGCCTGGACGTGAGCTTCTCGGCGCTTCGCGGCGACCGCCACGAGCTCGCCGGGCAAGTGGTCGTGATCGACGACTGCTACAACGCCAACCCGATGTCCATGCGCGCGGCGATCGACGACCTGGCCGAGACTGCGCCCGCGCGGCGCGTGGCGGTGCTCGGCGACATGCTCGAGCTCGGCGCCGAGGCGCCGCGCCTGCACCGCGAGATCGGGCTGCACGCAAGCGAGCGCGGCGTCGACCTGCTGGTGACCGTCGGGCCACTGGCCGCGGAGATGCGCGGCGAGTTCTCCGGCGAGTCCTACGCGGCGGCGGACGCCGTCGCGGCGGCCGAGCTGCTGGAGCCGTTGCTGCGCGAAGGCGACACGGTGCTCGTGAAGGCCTCGCGCGGCGTCGGCCTGGAGCGCGTGTCGCAGCTGCTGCAGAGCGCACGTGGGGGCGCCGTAGATAGCTTGCACGGGCCAACCGCGGCCGCCGCGCGGAGGAAGCGCTGATGGGACGGATCGTCTTCGGCGGCACGTCGGCGCTGCTGATCTGCCTGTTTCTCAGCCCGAAGTTCATCGAATTCCTGCGCGAGCGAGAGTTCGGCCAGCACATCCGCGAGGACGGACCGGAGGGCCATCACCAGAAGGCCGGCACGCCGACGATGGGCGGCGTGATCATCTTCCTGGCCATCTCCGTGCCGTTCTTGATTCTGACCGACTACGACTGGCGATCGATCGGCGTGTTCGGAGCGATGATCGCCTGCGCGCTGCTGGGCTTCGCCGACGACTACGTCAAGCTCGTGCGGCGCCGCTCGCTGGGTCTGCGCGCGCGCACGAAGCTGATCGTGACGATCGCGATCTCGCTGGGGCTGTGGTACGTCGCGCGCTATCAGGCGCATCTCGCGCCGACGCTGCGGCTGCGCTTCGTCGACTACCAGATCGACCTCGGCTGGGCCTATCCGCTCCTGATCTACTTCGTCGTCGCCGGCACGACAAGCGGCGTGAACCTGACCGACGGGCTGGACGGTCTCGCCGCGGGCTGCGCGGCGATCGTGCTGCTGGCCTACATCGGCATCACGTTCATCACCGGCGAGGACGACCTGGCGATGATCGCCGCCTGCCTGGTCGGCGGCTGCGTCGGCTTTCTCTGGTTCAACGCCTTCCCGGCGACGATCTTCATGGGCGACACCGGCTCGCTGGGGCTCGGCGGCGCGATCGCCGGGCTGGCGGTGATGACCAAGACCGAGCTGCTACTCGTGCTGCTGGGCGGCATCTTCGTGATCGAGGCGCTGTCTGTGGCGATCCAGGTGATCTCCTTTCAGACGACGCGAAAACGCGTGTTCCTGATGGCGCCGATCCATCACCACTTCGAGCTGCGCGCATGGTCTGAGACGAAGATCATCCTGCGCTTCTGGATCGTCGCGGCGATCTGCTGCGCGATCGGCTTCACGATCTACCGCCAGAGCATCAGCTGAGGTGCGGCCACGGCCGGGCATCCCCGAAGGCCCCTACCTGGTCGTCGGGCTCGCACGCTCGGGCGCGGCGGCAGCGCTTGCGTTGCGCGAGCGTGGGGTGCAGGTGCTGGGGCTCGACTCCGGCTCTCCGCTCGCGGCCAAGACGCTCAGCGATGCCGGGGTGGAGCTTTTTATTGATGAGATGGACGGGCGTGCGCTGCTGGATCGCGTTCGCGCGGTGGTCAAGAGCCCGGGCGTGCCGGCCGAGGCTCCGGCGATCGCCGCGGCGCGCGAGCGCGGCCTGCCGGTGCTCGGCGAGCTGGAGCTCGCATGGCGGCTGCTGGAGAACGAGTTCGTCGCGGTGACCGGCACCAACGGCAAGACGACCACGGTGGAGCTGATCGGGCACATCCATCGCCGGGCGGGTCTGCCGGTCGTCGTCGCGGGCAACGTGGGCACGCCGCTGAGCTCGTTGATCGGCTCACTGGACGCCCACGCGACGGTCGTCTGCGAGGCCTCCTCGTTTCAGCTGGAGGACACGCTGCAGTTCGCGCCCGAGGCGGCGGTGCTGCTCAATCTGGCGCCGGATCACCTCGACCGCCACAGCTCCTTCGCGGCCTATGCCGCGGCCAAGCTCGAGGCCTTCGCGCGCCAGGACGCGTCAGACGTGGCGGTGCTGCCGGCCGATCTCGACAGCCAGCTCGCACGGACTGCCGAGACGAGCGCCGACGGCGAGGCGCAGGCGCCCGCGCCGAACGTGCCCGGCGCGGCACGGCGCATCGAGTTCGGCTGGGACGCCGCGGCGGCGCTGTTCGAGCTCGACGGCCGGCTGTGGTGGCGAACGCAGGCCTTGGTGGCGCTGTCGGAGATGCGCCTGCGCGGGCGCCACAACGTCGAGAACGCGATGGCCGCAGCGGCGGTGTGTCTCGCGCGGGGGCTGGACGCCGAGGCCGTGCGCGATGGCCTGGAGTCCTTCGCGGGCGTCGCCCACCGACTGCAGGAGGTCGCCGAGATACACGGCGCGCTGTATGTCAACGACTCCAAGGCGACCAACGTGGCCAGCACGCTCGTCGCGCTGGCGGCGTTCGCCGGGCGCCCGCTGCATCTGATCCTCGGCGGCCAGGGCAAGGGCCAGGACTTCTCCAGCCTGCGCGAGCCGGTGCGCAGCAGCTGCGCGGCGGTCTATCTGATCGGCGAGCACGCCTCGACGATCGCCGCGGCGCTGAAGAACATCGAGCCGCCTGTGAGCGACTGCGGCGACCTGCGGCGCGCGGTCAGCGCGGCGGCGACGGCGCTGGCCGACGAAGCAGCCCCCGCGCGCGGCGGCGTGCAGCCCGGGCCGGTCGTGCTGCTGTCGCCGGCTTGCGCGAGCTTCGATCAGTTCGCCGACTTCGAAGCTCGTGGCGAGGCCTTCTGCGAGCTCGTCGGAGAGATGCAGGATTAGCCGCAGGGGCGTCGAAGTCAGCCGGGATGCCAGCAGCCGCTGCACGCGCCGGATCTTCCGGCGCGCCGCGTTCGGACGGCAGGCGCGCGCGTGGCAAAGCGCTGGCGAAGGGATCGCAGCCGCTGGAGCAGCGCATTCTGCTCACCGCCACGCTGTGCCTGCTGGCCTTCGGCGCGGTGATGGTCTACAGCGCGTCCTCGGCGACCTCGCTGCTGCAGGGCCAGGGCAACGGCAGCGGCTATCTCGTCAAGTACCTGATCTACGGGGCGATCGGCCTCGTGCTGATGCGCGTGCTGGCGCGCGACGGCGTGGCCAAAGCCGAGGCGATCACGGGGCCGTTGCTGGTGACGTCGTTCGTGCTGGTGGTCGCCGTGCACATCCCGCACGTCGGCGTCAGCGTCAACGGCGCGCGCCGCTGGCTGGGAGCCGGTCCGCTGCAGTTCCAGCCGTCGGAGCTGATGAAGCTCGCGCTGGTGCTGTACGGCGCGACGCTGCTGGCCAAGCGCCCGCAGCGCGTGCACGACCTGCGCGAGCTGTCCCGACCGCTGCTGGCGGTCGTCGGCGGCGCGATCCTGCTCGTGGTCACCCAGCCGGACCTGGGCACGGCGATGGTGATCGCCTTCACGACGATCGCGCTGCTGGTCGCCGCGGGCATCGAGATGCGCAAGCTGGGAATCCTCGTGGGCTGCGCGTTTGTGATGGTGATGCTCTACGCGCTGGTCAAACCGTACGCGCGCGCCCGCCTGACGTCGTTTCTGGACCCCTGGGCGCATGCCTCCGGCAGCGGCTTTCAGGCGGTGCAGGGGCAGATCGCGATCGGCTCGGGTGGCCTGTTCGGCCAGGGCCCGGGCCAGTCGGTGCAGAAGATCTTCTACCTGCCCGAGGCGCCCACCGACTTCATTCTCGCGGTGATCGCCGAGGAGCTCGGCGCGATCGGCGTGTGCGCGCTGCTGTTCCTGTACGGGCTGATCGCCTACGCCGGGCTGCGCGCCGCCAAGGGCGCGCGCAGCCTGCAGAGCGCGCTGATCGCCGTCGGCGTGACCTCGCTGATCGTCAGCCAGGCGCTGCTGAACGTGTTCGCGGTGCTCGGCCTGGCGCCGCTGACGGGCGTGCCGCTGCCGTTCGTCTCCTATGGCTCCAGCAGCCTGATCGTGATGCTCGCCTGCATGGGACTGCTGTTGAACGTCGCCTCCGGCGGCACGGCGCACGTGCGCGCCGTGCCGACCTCGCGCAGGCGCTCTGCCGACGCGCGCGGACGCGACAAGGCACGATTGGACGATGAGCTCGCAGCCGAAGATCGTGATCGCCGCCGGCGGCACCGCGGGGCACGTGGTGCCGGCGCTGGCGGTCGCCGCAGCGCTGCGGGCTGACGGCGCCGAGGTCGCGTTCGTCGGCGCCGGTCGCGCCGAGGCCGAGCTCGTGCCGGCGGCGGGCTACGAGCTGCACGCGATCTCCGTCGAGGGTCTGCACCGCCGCAACCCGCTGCTCGCGCTGCGCGCGCTGGCGCTCGCCGCGCTCGCCGTGCCGCGCTCGCGCCGGCTGCTCAAGCGCTTGGCCCCCGACGCGGTGATGGGCGGCGGCGGCTACGTCGCGGGCCCGGTCGCGCTCGCGGCGCTGACGCTGCGCATTCCGGTCGTGCTCACCGAGGCCGACAGCCACCTCGGGCTGACCAACCGCATGCTCGCTCCCTTCGCCCGCCGCGTCTGCCTGGCCTTCCCGATCGCCGGCCGAGACGGCGAGCGCTATCAGGTGACCGGCCGTCCGGTGCCGCCGACGGCGCGCGACGCCGACGGCGCGCGCGAGCGTCTGGGCATCGGCGCCGCGGAGACCTGCGTGCTCGTGTTCGGCGGCTCGCTCGGCGCGCGCACGATCAATCGCGCCGCCGCGCAGGCCTTCGGCGGCAGCGCCTTTCGCGTGCTGCACATCGCCGGCAGCCGCGAATACGCAGAGCTGGCCGCGCGTGAGCTGCCACCGGGTTATGAGCTGCGCGAGTACCTCGACGAAGCCGACTTCGCCGACGCGCTGGCCGCGGCCGACCTGGCGGTCTCGCGTGCCGGCGGCTCGCTGTTCGAGATCGCCGCGCATGGCCTGCCGGCGATTCTCGTGCCCTATCCGCACGCCGCCGCCGACCACCAGAGCACCAACGCGCGCTGGATGGCCGACGCCGGCGCGGCGGTCGTGATCGCCGATTCGGAGCTCAGCAGCGAGCGCCTGGCCCGCCAGGTCGCCGAGCTGCTGGCCGATCGCTCGCGCCTGAGCGCGATGTCGGCAGCCTCGCGCGCCCTAGCGCGCCCCGACGCCGCCCAGCAGGTCGCGCACGCGCTGCTGGACGCTGCGGGCCGATGAGCTCCGCCGCGGCGCCCTGGGCCAGGCGCCGGCTGCACTTCGTCGGCGTCGGCGGCGCCGGCATGAGCGCCTACGCGCGCGCCGCTCACGCGCTCGGCGCACAGGTCAGCGGCTCCGACGCAGCCGACAGCTCCTACCTGCGCGCGCTCGCCGAGGACGACGTGCTGCACGCGCGGATCGGCCATGATGCTGCCAACCTGCCCGACGGCGACGGCGTCGAGCTCGTGTACTCCTCCGCCGTGCCCGTCGACAACGCCGAGCGCGTGGCGGCGCGCGAGCGCGGGCTGGCCGAGCGCCCGCGCGCCGAGCTGCTCGGTGAGCTCACGGCGCTGCGGCGGACGATCGCCGTGGCGGGCACGCACGGCAAGACGACCACCGCGTCGATGACCGTGCACGCGCTGCGCGGCGCCGGCATGGACCCGGGCTGGCTGGTCGGCGGCACCGTCGGCGACGGCCTGGGCAACTCGCATTGGAGCGACGGCGCGTGGCTGGTCGTCGAGGCCGACGAGTCCGACCGCTCGATGCTCAGCCTCGACGTCGACATCGCCGTGCTGACCAACGTCGAGCTCGACCACCACGCGGCATACGCCTCGCTGGCAGAGTTGCGCGAGACCTTTGGCGCCTTCGTCGGGAAGGCCAGTCAGGCGATCGTCGTGTGGGATCGCCCGGAGCTGCTCGAGCTGATGCCCGACGGCCCGGTCGAGCCGGCGCGCTTCGACGTCGCCGCGCCGCAGCTCGACGCCGGCGGATCGAGCTTTGACTGGCGCGGGCAGCCCGTGCGTCTGTCCGTGCCCGGCGCCCACAATGCGCTGAACGCAGCCGCGGCGCTGGAAGCGGCGCGGCTCGCCGGCGCAGACGCCGCCGGCGCGATCGCCGGCCTGGCGAGCTTTCAGGGCGCCGGACGTCGCTTTCAGGCAGTGGGGCAGAGCCGCCGCGGCGCGCTGGTGTTCGACGACTACGCGCACCACCCGACGGAGGTCGCCGCGACGCTCGACGCCGCGCGCGCGCTCCAGCCCAAGCGGCTGCTGGCGGTGTTCCAGCCGCACCTGTACTCGCGCACACGGCTGCTCGCCGCGGGCTTCGGCCGCGCGCTGGCGCGTGCCGACACGGTCGTGGTGCTCGACGTCTACGCGGCGCGCGAGCGCGCCGAGGACCACCCGGGCGTCAGCGGCCTGCAGATCGCCGAGGCCGCCGCCGACGCTGCGCCGGGGCGCCCCGTCTACTGGCTGCCCTCCTTCGACGACGCCGCGGCCGTGCTCGAGGGGCTGCTCGAGGCCGGCGACGTGTGCATGGTGATGGGCGCCGGCGACGTCGATGCGCTCGGGCGGCGGCTGGTGGTCGTGTGAGCGCGCCGTCGCCGCCGGCGGGCGTCAAGCGCGATTACGGGCTTGCGCGGCTCGCGACCGTACGCACGGGCGGCGCGGCGGAGTTCTTCGCGCGGGCAGGCGACGAGCAGGTGCTGCGCGAGCTGCTCGGCTGGGCGCGAACGACCGGCGAGCCGGTCAACGTCGTCGGCTCGGGTTCGAACCTGCTGATCGCCGACGAGGGCGTGCGCGGCCTGGTGCTCAAGCTCGACGGCGAGTTGGCGAAGATCGAACGCGACGGGTCGCGGATCGTCTGCGGCGGCGGGGCGCGCCTGCCGGCAGTGGCCGCGGAGTCGGCGCGCGCGGGTCTCTCGGGCATCGAGTTCGGCGTGAACATCCCAGGCACGGTCGGCGGGGCGGTGCGCATGAACGCCAACGCCTACGGCGGCGAGCTCGCGCGGGCGTTGGAGTGGATCGATCTGGTCACGGCCGACGGCACGGAGCGCCGCGCGCCCTCCGGGCTCGGCTTCTCCTACAGGCACTCGAACATCGGTCCCGGCGAAGTCGTCGCGCACGCGAGTTTTTGGCTTGCAGAGTCAGAACCAGAGGTCGTCAAGGCCACGCTCGCGCAGATGCGCACGCGTCGCCACGAGGCCCAGCCACAGGGCATCAAGACGTTCGGCTCGACCTTCAAGAACCCCGACGACGCACGCGCGCAGGGGCGCAGCGCCGGGCTGCTGCTGTCCGAGGCCGGCTGCAACGGACTCGCGGTCGGCGCGGCGCGCTTCTCGCCCAAGCACGCCAACTTCATCGAGAACACCGGCGGCGCCAGCACCGCCGACGTGCTGGCCGTCATGGCCGAGGGCCGCAGGCGCGTGCTCGAGCGCTTCGGCGTGCAGCTCGAGCCCGAGGTGCAGACGCTCGGCGATGTGCGACTGCCGTGGCCCTAGACGCCCGCACGCCACCGCCGGAGGCGCCGCGTTCGGATGGTCTGAGGGGTCCTGGCGGCTGCACCTAAAACGTCTCGCCGGCACGTAGGGGTTCGCGCTTGCGCCTAGAAGTAGAAGGCCGATGGATCGATCGCTCGCCGGCCGCCTTGGAATGGGCAACTTCACGCGCCAGCCTGCGCGCGCCCGCGCGGGCGCAGCCGCCCGACGGCCGAAGGGCCGCCGCACGAGCTCGCGCCGCCGCGAGACCGCCTTTGACCGAGCGCTCGCTCGCCTGGCCGCGCTGCTGGCGCCGGCCGCCGCCGTCGCGGGTCGCTCGCGAGCGCTGGTGTCGCGCCGGCGGCGCCTGCGCATCGCGCTGCTCGTCGCGCTGATCGCCACGCCGCTGCTCGCCGGCGGCTGGCTGTGGCTGCGCGGATCGTCGCTGGTCGCCGTGCGCCATGTGCGCGTGACCGGCGTCCATGGCGCTCAGGCGCATGCGATCGAGGCCGCGCTGAGCTCCGCCGCGCACGGCATGACCACGCTGGACGTGCACTCCGGCGCGCTGCGCTCCGCCGTGGCGGCATATCCGCTGGTCAGCTCGCTGAAGATCTCCACGAGCTTTCCGCACACGATGAGCATTCGCGTGATCGAGCAGCCGGCCGTCGCCGTGCTGACGGTGGCCGGCGCGAAGACCGCCGTGGCGGCCGATGGCGTGGTGCTTGGCCCGAGCCTCGCCTCGGGATCGTTGCCCACCGTCTCGGGCGCCTCGCTTCCCGCGCTGGGCCAGCAAGTGCGCGACGGCACGCTGCGCAGCGCGCTGGCGGCGCTCGGCGCAGCGCCTGCGCCGTTGCTCGAGCAGGTCACACGCGCCTACAGCTCCAGCAAGGGGCTCACGCTGGCGATGCACAGCGGGCTGCTCGTGTACTTCGGCGACGGCACGCGCCCGCACGCCAAGTGGCAGTCGCTGGCGCGCGTGCTCGCCGACTCCAGCTCGGCCGGCGCCTCCTACGTCGACGTGCGTGTGCCCGAACGCCCAGCCGCCGGCTTCCCGGGAGGCGTCGCTCCGACGCCCAGCAGCGGCGAAGCGGAAGCCTCCGGCACGACGACCTCCGGAGGCGCTGAATCGACCGAATCGCTCGCCGAAAAGCTCTCAACGGCTGCGGGCGGAGGGTCCACGACGGCCGCGCCGACCGGCTCCGCACAGGCCGAAGCCGAAGAAAAGGGCGAAGCCGAAACGAGCGCGCCTAGCAATGGCGAAACGACCGGCACGGCGACCGCCGAATCCGGAGGCTGACCGCGCGAACGCAAGCATAAATCAATACTCAACCTCTACTCGAGGTTTACCCCATACGCGAGGCGATGCTCACCCACTGGTAGAGAGTTGGCCGTTCTGCAACGTTCGTTGCGAGACTGGACGTAGTCGTTGACAGGGCGAAGTTCCCTGCATAACGTGCCCATCTCGGCGGTTCGCCAGTCTGTATGCTGCGAACCCTAATTTCCTACTGAAGGGTTCGGACAGAACCATCATGGAGAGCAGCGGAAGCTATCTGGCGGTCATCAAGGTGGTCGGCGTCGGCGGCGGCGGCACCAACGCGGTCAGCCGCATGGTCGACGCCGGACTGCGCGGCGTGGAGTTCATCGCCGCCAACACCGACGCTCAGGCGCTCGCCATGTGCGACGCCGACATCAAGCTGAACATCGGCCACGAGTCGACCAAGGGACTAGGCGCCGGCGCCAACCCCGACGTCGGCCTCGGCGCCGCCTCGGAGTCGCGCGACGACATCAAGGAGGCGCTCAAGGGCGCCGACATGGTCTTCGTCACCGCCGGCGAGGGCGGCGGCACCGGCACCGGCGCCGCGCCCGTGATCGCCGAGATCGCCAAGAACGAGATCGGCGCGCTGACCGTCGGCGTCGTCACCCGTCCGTTCGAGTTCGAGGGCTCCCAGCGCGGCCGCCAGGCCACCGAGGGCATCGAGCGCCTGCGCGAGGTCGTCGACACGCTGATCGTGATCCCCAACGAGAAGCTGCTGACCGTGGTCGAGCGGCGCACGTCGATGCTCGACGCCTTCCGCGAGGCCGACAACGTGCTGCGCCAGGGCGTGCAGGGCATCACCGACCTGATCACTATTCCCGGCCTGATCAACCTCGACTTCGCCGACGTGCGCACGATCATGCAGGACGCCGGCTCGGCGCTGATGGGCATCGGCACGGCCGGCGGCGAGAGCCGCAGCGCCGACGCCGCCAAGGCCGCCATCTCCTCGCCGCTGCTGGAAGAGTCCGTCGACGGCGCCACCGGCATCCTGCTGAACATCACCGGCGGCAAGGATCTCGGCCTGTTCGAGGTCAACGATGCCGCCGAGACGATCCAGAACGCCGCCGACCCCAACGCCAACATCATCTTCGGCGCGGTCATCGACGAGAGCATGTCCGACGAGGTGCGCGTCACCGTCATCGGCACCGGCTTCGACCATCGTCCCGGGCGCAGCGCGCGCAAAGACAGCCGCTCGCGCGGTCGAGACCGCGGGCCGCGCATCGACGATCGCCAGCGCTCCTCGCTGGAGATCTCCGACGACGACATCGACGTGCCGCCGTTCCTGCGCTGAGGTAGCTCTTGCGACGCTGTCCCGCCTGACGATCGGCGTCGGATCAGCAGGTATCGTGTCCCTTGTGCCTGAGCAGCTTGATCTGACGATCGTCTACGAGCCCGGTGAGGATGGATGGATCGTGGTTTCGATTCCCGAGGTCCCCGGTGTGTTCAGCCAGGGTCGGACTCGTGATGAGGCTCGCGAGAACGTAATCGACGCGTTGCGGTTGATGCTCTCGCCCGAGCCGACGTCCGCGGACGATCAACGCGAGCGAGAGGCGCTGCATCTGACCATCGCTGCGTGAAGCGCCGCGATCTCGAGCGCTATCTTCGCGCTCATGGTTGCCGTCAGGCCGGTGAGGGTGGCAACCACAGTCGCTGGACTGGCCCAAAGGGCGCTTACTCGGCAGTACCGCGACATCGCGAGATCGACTTCGTCGTGGTCCGCAAAATCTGCCGGCAGCTTGCCGTGCCGCCGCCAAGTGGACCGCGTTGAGTGCCGTGGCTGTTCTACCGCTAGCCTGCGGGCCGTGGCCACGACGCTCCGCCGGACCCCTCTCTACGAGCAGCACGTGGCGGCCGGCGCGAAGATGGTCGACTTCGCCGGCTGGGAGATGCCCGTGCAGTACACGGGCGTGGGCGACGAGCACCGCGCTGTGCGCGAGTCCTGCGGCGTGTTCGACGTCTCGCACATGGGCGAGATCGAAGTCTCCGGCCCCCAGGCGCTGGAGCTGCTGCAGCGCCTGTTGTCAAACGACGTGGCGAAGATCGACGTCGAGCTCGACGGAGGCGGTGCGCAGTACAGCGTTCTGTGCCGCGAGGACGGCGGCGTGATCGACGACCTGTTCACCTACCGCCTGGACACCGACCGCTACCTGACGGTCACCAACGCCGCCAACCACCAGCGCGACCTGGAGTGGTTTCAGACCCACGCGCGCGAGTTCCCCGAAGCGCAGGTCCTCGACAGGATCGACGACTACGCGATGATCGCCGTGCAGGGCCCACGCGCACGCGGCATCGTGCAGGCGATCTCCGACGCGCCGCTTCCCGCGCGCATGACCGCCGCGACACGGCGCCTGGGCGGCGGCGAGGTGCTTGTGTGCGGAACCGGTTACACCGGCGAGGAGGGCGTCGAGCTGCTCTGCCCGCCCGACGCCACGCCGGGCCTGTGGGAAGAGCTGGTGCGCCGCGGCGCCACGCAGATCGGGCTCGCCGCGCGCGACACGCTGCGCCTGGAGGTCTGCTTTCACCTCTACGGCAACGACCTGATGCTCGAGCGCGGGCCGATCGAAGTGGGGCTCGGCTGGTGCTGTCGCGAGGACACCGGCTTCGTCGGCGCCGATGCCGTGCGCGCCGTGCGCGAGGCCGGACCGCAGGAGAAGCTCGTCGCCTTCGAGATCGACGGCGCCGGCATCGCCCGCCAGGGCAACGCGATCGTCGGCGGCGGCGAGGTGACCAGCGGCACCATGTCGCCGAGCCTCGGCAAGGGCATCGGCATGGGCTACGTGCCCGCCGAGCGCGCCACGCCCGGCACCGCGCTGGAGATCGACGTTCGTGGCAAGATGCGCCGCGCTGTCGTCAAGCAGAAGCCGCTCTACCGAAAGGGCTCGTGAATGGCCGAGGCAAGCTACCCCGAGGATCTGCTCTACCACGCCGACCACGACTGGGCACGCATCGATGGCGCCGACCCCGCGCTGGCGACACTCGGCATCACCTGGTACGCACAGGACTCGCTCGGCGAGGTCGTGTTCTTCGACCTGCCCGCCGTGGGTGCCGACATCGCCAAGGACTCCTCCTATGCCGAGGTCGAGTCCGTCAAGGCCGTCTCGGACGTGATCGCGCCGCTCTCCGGCGAAATAGTCGAGGTCAACCAGGCGCTCGCCAACGACCCCCAGAAGATCAACGAGGACCCCTACGGCGAGGGCTGGCTGGTCAAGGTGCGCCTCTCAGACCCGGCCCAGCGCGAGCAGCTGATGGACGCCGCGGCCTATGCCGCCACGCTCGGTGGCTAGGCTGAACGCAGGACTTTGAGCCGCTATACCGCCATCACACCCGCGGACCTCGACGCGATGCTCGCCGCCATCGGCGTGTCGTCCGTCGCAGAGATCTTCGAGCGCCAGATTCCCGAGGGAGTTCGCCTCGGGCGCGAGTTGGACCTGCCACAGGGCCTGTCCGAGCAGGAGGTCTTCGCGCACCTGTTCGAGCTGGCCGCGCGCAACGTCTCGGCCGAAGACGAGCTGAGCTTCCTCGGCGCCGGCATGTACGACCACTACGTGCCGGCGATCGTCGACATGCTGATGGAGCGCTCGGAGTTCCTGACCCCCTACACGCCCTACCAGCCCGAGATCTCCCAGGGCGGGCTGCAGGTGATGTTCGAGTACCAGACGGCGATCTCCGAGCTGACCGGCCTGCCCGTCTCGAACGCGTCCGTCTACGAGGGTCCGTCGGCCGTCGCCGCTGCCTCCTATCTCGCAAAGCTGCACAACGGCCGCTCGAAGCTCGTCGTCAGCGCAGGGCTTCATCCGCACACGATCGAGACGCTGCGCACGCACGCGCACGGCTTCGGCATGGAGATCGTCGAGGTGCCGCTGACGACCGGCTCCGCCGGCGGTGACAGCGGTCCCGACGGTGGCGTGACCGACCCGGACGCTTGGGCCGCTGCGATCGACGCCGACACGAGTGCCGCGATCTTCGCGCAGCCGAACTTCTACGGCGCCGTCGAGGACGCCGCGGCGCTGAGCGCCGCCGCGAAGGACGCCGGCGAGCCAGTGGTGATCGCGCAGGCCGACCCGATCGCGCTCGGCATCCTCGCGACGCCCGGCGCCTGCGGCATCGACGTCTGCGTCGGCGAGGGTCAGCCGCTCGGCAACCGGCTCGACTTCGGCGGACCGTCGTTTGGCTTCTTCGCGGCGCGCGAGGAGTACCTGCGCAAGATGCCCGGGCGGATCGCCGGTGAGACGACCGACGTCGACGGGCGCCGCGGCTTCGTGCTGACGCTGCAGACGCGCGAGCAGCACATCAGCCGCGAGAAGGCGACGTCGAACA
>DATARK010000041.1:0-14267 GCA_036264175.1 Solirubrobacteraceae bacterium | reverse complement strand
ACCTCCGGCGAGGGCGAACGGTCCAGCGTGTACTCGCCGGTCTGCTGGTCGGGCGTGCCGGCGTCGTCGGCGGCCTTGATCGCCGCCTTGAGCTCCTGGTGCAGGCTCGTCAGCTCGTCCCAGACCTGCTGCTGCTGGGCCTCGGACCTCGCGAAGGGCTTCGACGTGCCGATCGTGCACGTCAACGCCGACGACGTCGCGGCATGCATGAGCGCTGTGCGCCTCGCATTCGCCTTCCGCCAGGAGTTCGGGCACGACGTTCTCATCGACCTCATCGGATACCGCCGCTTCGGCCACAACGAGTCCGACGAGCCCGCCTACACGCAGCCGGAGATGTACGCGATCATCAAGTCCAAGAAGCGCGTCGCCGAGCTCTGGGCCGACCGCCTCGTCGCCGAAGGCGTGATCTCGCAGGAGGAGGTCGACCGCCAGGCGCAGGAGGTGTGGGACAACCTCACGCTTCTGCACCAGCGCCTGAAGTCGAAGATCGCCGCGGCCGAGGAAGGCTCGCACAAGCAGGCGACCGGCGAGTACGAGCTAGACCGCACACCGAGCCCGGACGTGGAGACCGCGGTTCCCGTCGCGCGGCTGCGAGAGCTGGGAGACGCGCTGCTGAAGGCGCCCGAGGGGTTCACCGTCCACCCCAAGCTCGTCAAACAGCTCGAACGCCGCGTCGAGGCACTGCACGGCGACGGCGCGACCATCGACTGGGCGAACGCAGAGGCGCTCGCGTTCGCCTCGCTGCTCACCGAGGGCACGCCCGTGCGGCTCACCGGACAGGACACCGAGCGCGGGACGTTCAGCCAGCGGCACATGGTCCTGCACGACGCGCGCACCGGTCAGACGGTCTGCCCGATCCAGAGCCTGCCCGACGCGCAGGCGCCGTTCGAGCTCCACAACAGCCCCCTGTCCGAGCTCGCTTGCATGGGCTTCGAGTACGGCTACAGCCAGGAGTCGCCCGAGACGTTCGTCCTCTGGGAGGCCCAATTCGGCGATTTCGTCAACTCCGCGCAGGTGATCGTCGACCAGTTCATCGTCTCAGGCCTGGCCAAGTGGGGTCAGACCTCGCGCCTGACGCTGCTGCTGCCGCACGGCTACGAGGGATCGGGCCCCGAGCACTCCTCTGCTCGCCTGGAGCGCTTCTTGGCGCTGGCCGCCGAGGGCAACATCCGCGTGGCCAGCCCGACCACGCCCGCGCAGTACTTCCACCTGCTGCGCCGCCAGGCGCGCATCGCCAAGCAGCGCCCGCTGATCGTGATGACGCCCAAGTCGCTGCTGCGCCTGCCCCAGGCGACCAACGCGCTCGCCGACCTGGCCGAGGGCACGCGCTTTGAACCCGTGCTCGCCGAGCCGGGCGTCGACGACGCGACCGTCACGCGGCTGCTGCTGTGCACCGGCAAGATCTACTACGACCTCGTCGGTCACCCCGACCGCGCCTCGCACCCGGGCCTCGCCGTCGGCCGCGTGGAGTTGCTCTACCCCTTCCCCGAAGGCCAGCTGCTCGAGCTGATGCGCCGCTACCCCAACCTCAAGGAGGTCGTGTGGGTACAGGAGGAGCCGCGCAACGTCGGCGCGCGAGCGCACATGTTCCCGCGGCTCATGCAGATCATGCCCGAGAACATTCGCTTCGGCTTCGTCGGCCGGCCTGAGCGCGCCAGCCCGGGCGAGGGCTATCCGGCCGCGCACCTCGACGAACAGAACCGCATCGTCACCACCGCCATCGACCTCGACCAGGCGATCTCGCAGTACCCGCGAAAGACCCCGGGGCAGCGCTGATGTGGGCTTTGTGGAAGCGCTTTCTGGAGATCCGCCGCCAGCGTAAGCGCAAGAAGCGTCGCTGAGCGACGTTCTTGGGCTAGCGGCCCTGCCAGACCGGCTCGCGCTTCTCCTTGAAGGCGTTGGCGCCCTCCTTGGAGTCCTCCGAGGCGAACACCGGGCCGGAGATCGCGCCCTGCTTCTCCCACATCTCGGCGCTGCTCCAGTCGTACTGCTCCTGCAGGATCTGCTTGGAGGCAATCACCGCAAGCGGGCCGCTCTTGACGATGCGCTCGGCGAGCTCCAGCGCGACGTCGACCGCAGAACCCGGCTCGGCCAGGCGGTTGACGATGCCGAACTCGTGGAAGCGCTCGGCCGGCAGCACGTCGCCGGTGAGCGCCAGCTCCATGACCACGTGGTAGGGCATGCGCTGGGGCAGGCGCAGCAGCGCACCGCCGGCGGCGACGAGCGAGCGTTTGGCCTCGGGAATGCCCATCTTGGCTCCCTTGGCAGCGACGATCAGATCGCACGCGAGCGCGATCTCCATGCCGCCGGCCACGGCAAAGCCCTCGATCGCCGCGATCAACGGCTTGCGCGAGGCGCGCTGGGCGATGCCCGCGAAGCCGCGGTCACCGAACCAAGGCGATTCGCCTTTGACGAAGGCGCCCAGGTCCATGCCGGCGCAGAAGAAGCCGCCCGCGCCGGTCAACACGCCGACTGACAGGCCCTCGTCAGCATCCAGCTCGTCAAGCGCGCCCGCAATCCCCTCGGCGACGGCGCCGTTGACCGCGTTGCGGACCTCCGGACGGTTGATCGTGATCAGCAGCACGTTGCCGCGACGCTCGGTCTGCACGGCATCGGCGGTCGCTACGGCTTGCTCGGCGCTCATCTGCGGCTGCTCCTTGGTCGGGAGAGTGCAGCCTACCCGCGCGTGGAGTCCTCGGGCGAGGAGGGTGGCGCCGGTGTGGGCGTCGGTGAGGAGGCCTCGGGCGACGGCGTGACCGTCTGGGCCGGCGCCGGCGGCGGCGGCCCCGGCGGCGGCGCGTCGTGGGAGTTCGCGCCGTCCTCCAGCGACTGGCGGAACTCGCGGATGCCATGTCCCAGCGAACGCGCGAGGTCCGGCAGGCGTTTGGGGCCGAGTACGATCAGCGCGACGACGGCGATGAAGATCAGGTGTGTGGGACTCTCGATGCCCATGAGTGCGAGCCCAATGGCGACAACCTCTCGCAACGGGCAGCTTCAAGGCTAGCGCCACCCTCCGCGTGTGGTCGTAGGCTCTGGTGCCGTGCCAGAGCATTCGCCTGCGCCGGCCGTCTCAAAGGCCGGCGCTCAAGGACCAGCCAGGAGACCGTACCCGCCGCCGGGCGACAGCGAGGCGTTCTGGCCGGCGCAGCTCACCGTGCTGCTGGCGATCATCATCGAGGTTCTGCTGCCCGGGCGCCTGACGGCGGGGCCCGACTGGCTGGTGCCATCGCTGGAGGGTGTGTTGCTGATCGGCCTGTTCGTCGTCACGCCGAACGTCGTCGAGGACGAGCATCCGCGCCGGCGGCGCATCGCGCTGTTGCTCACGGCGATCGTCAGTGCGGCGAACATCTTCTCGCTGGGCGCGCTGACGCATTTCCTGCTGCACCACAACGTCTCAGACGGCCGCGGACTGATCGTCGCGGGCATGCTGATCTGGCTGACCAACCTGCTGATCTTCGCGCTGTGGTACTGGGAGATGGATCGCGGCGGCCCCGGCCTGCGCGCATCCGGGCGCGACCAGCCGCCGGACTTCCTGTTTCCGCAGATGTCCGACGACACCATCGAGCCGCGCGACTGGCGGCCGAAGTTCATCGACTACGCATACGTGTCGCTGACCAACAACACGGCCTTCTCGCCAACCGACACGATGCCGCTGACGCCGATGGCCAAGGCTGTGATGGGCGTGCAGTCGGTCGTCTCGCTGTTGACAATCGGCCTGATCGTCTCGCGCGCGGTCAACATCCTCTAGCCCCAATCAGCCGGCGGACGCGACCTGCGGCTCCAGCGCGAGCGCCTGGGCGATCAGCTCGCGCACGTCCTCACCTGCGCCCAGCGCCATGGCTCTGCGCAGCGCCTCCAGCGTGCCCTCGCGATCCATCAGGCGCAGACGCAGGCGACCCAGGCGCTCCCAGGCGCTCGCGTCGGCCGGGCCGCGCTGCGCGGCGCGCGCGGCGGCCTCCTCGGCCAGGTCGACGGCGCCGATGTCCTCGTAGATGCGCGAGGCGAAGCGATGGGCGGCCGGACGCATGCCGTCGACGCGCGCCCAGTCGCGCACCGCGCGCGCCGCCTCGTCGAGCTTGCCCGCCTGCCAGAAGGCCAGCGTCATCAGCCGCAGCACGGCGACGTTCTCGGGCTCGGCGTCGCGCGCGTAGATCAGGCGCTGTGCCGCCAACTCGTACTCGCCTTCGGCCATCGCGCGCTGGGCGGCGAGCATGAAGCGTTCGACGCGCTCCTCGCCGGGGTCGGGCTTTGAGAAGTCGACGAAGCGCATGCTGCTCGCCGGCACTGTGCGCACGCCGTGGCTGAAGCGCACGCGCGCCCACTGCTGCACGTCCTCGTCGCCGTCGGGGTCGCCGCTGAAGTAGATGCCGGCGACCGTGCCCACGCCCCACTCGGGATATGACAGGCAGCGCGCGTAGCGGTGCACGACCGAGTGATCGGGCACGCGGCTTGCGAACGGATCGTTTTTCTCGCGGTCGGCGGCGTGCTCGCGCGCTCGCTGCTCGGCTTCATAGGCGCGGCGGCCGGCCTCCTCGCGCTCGCGGCGCGCCGCCGAGGCGCTCGCGCGCACCGCGTTGCGCGACACCTTGCCGCCGCGCGAGCCCTCGGCCAGGCGCTCGAGCTGGTCGGCCGCCTCGTTGATCGCCTTGAGGTGACGCTCGTGCTCGAACTGGCGCCCGGCGGGCGCGATGTCCGGATGCCAGCGCTTCGCCATGCGCCGGCGCGCGAGCTGAACGTCGCGCTTGTCGAACGGCGCCTCGAGCTCCAGCAGGAGCATGTGCTGCTCGACATCCAGGACTGTTGTAGGCATGACCCGACAACGTTAGCGAGGGCTGGGCGGGATCCGATCTCTCTATCCTGCCTGCCAATGTCCTCTCAGTACATCTTCACGATGCACCGTCTGTCCAAGCTTCACCCGCCCGACAAGACGGTGCTCGACAACATCACGCTGGCCTTCTATCCGGGCGCGAAGATTGGCGTGCTCGGCTACAACGGCGCCGGAAAGTCGACGCTTCTGCGGATCATGGCGGGAGTCGACCAGGAGTACCGCGGCGAGGCCGAGCTGGCACCCGGCGCGACGGTCGGCATGCTCGAGCAGGAGCCGCACCTGGACGAGTCAAAGGACGTCAAGGGCAACGTCGAGGACGGCGTCGCCGAGACCAAGGCGCTGCTGGACCGCTTCAACGAGCTCGCCGCCAACTACTCAGACGACACCGCCGAGGAGTTCGCCGCGATCCAGGCCAAGATCGAAGCCGCCGACGCCTGGAATCTCGACACGCAGCTGGAATACGCCATGGACGCGCTGCGCCTGCCGCCGCCCGACGCCGGCGTGAGCACGCTGTCCGGCGGCGAGCGCCGCCGCGTGGCGCTGTGCCGCCTGCTGCTCAGCGCGCCCGACCTGCTGCTGCTGGACGAGCCCACCAACCACCTCGACGCCGAGTCGGTCGCGTGGCTCGAGCAGCACCTGTCCGAGTACAAGGGCGCGATCGTCGCCGTCACGCACGACCGCTACTTCCTCGACAACGTCGCCGGCTGGATCCTCGAGCTCGACCGCGGCAAGGGCATCCCCTACGAGGGCAACTACTCCAGCTGGCTGGAGCAGAAGCAGGCGCGCATGGCCCAGGAAGCGCGGTCTGAGAAGGGCCGCGAGCGCACGATCGCCGCCGAGCTGGAATGGGTGCGCACCAACCCGAAGGGCAAACGCACGAAGTCCAAGGCGCGTCTGGCGCGCTATGAGGAGCTGATCGCCGAGGAGCGCAACGTCAAGCTCGACGAGGTCCAGATCCACATTCCACCGGGGCCGCGCCTGGGCGAGAAGGTGCTGCTGGCCGAAGACGTGCGCAAGGGCTTCGGCGACAAGCTGCTGATCGAGGACCTCAGCTTCGATCTGCCGCGCGCGGGCATCGTCGGCGTGATCGGTGCAAACGGGGCAGGCAAGACGACGCTGTTTCGCATGATCACCGGCGAGGAGGCCCCCGACGGCGGCTCGATCGGCCTGGGCGACACGGTGCAGCTCGCCTACGTCGACCAGTCGCGCGACGCGCTCGATCCGGCCAAGACCGTGTGGGAGGAGATCTCCGAGGGCTATGAGCACATCAAGGTCGGCGACCGCGAGGTCAACTCGCGCCAGTACACGGCCGGCTTCAACTTCAAGGGATCTGACCAGCAGGCGAAGATCGGCAAGCTCTCCGGTGGCGAGCGAAACCGCGTGCACCTGGCCAAGCTGCTGCGCAGCGGCGGCAACCTGCTGCTGCTCGACGAGCCCACCAACGACCTCGACGTGGACACGCTGCGCGCGCTGGAGAACGCGCTGCTCGAATTCCCCGGCTGCGCGGTGATCATCTCCCACGACCGCTGGTTTCTCGACCGCATCGCGACGCACGTGCTGGCCTTCGAGGGCGACTCGCAGGTGACGTGGTTCGAGGGCAACTTCGAGGCTTACGAGGAGCACCGGCGCGCCACGCTCGGCGCCGCCGCGGAGCGTCCTCACCGCATCACCTACAAGCGCCTGGTCCGTGGCTGACGGCCAAGCGCCCGCGACAAGCGCGCGCCCGACGCTGAGCGTGTTCGACCGCGACACGGCGGTCTCGCTGCTGTCGCGCGAGCGAGATGGCTCCGTTCAGCGCGTGCGGTTCGCCGCCGACGTCTCGCCGGACTGGCGCGCCGGACGCGGCCCGCACGGCGGCTATCTCGCGGCGATGCTGCTGCGCGCGTTGACCGAGGCGATCGCCGACCCCGAGCGCGCGCCTCGCTCGCTGACCATCCACTACGCGCGCGCGCCGCAGGCCGGCCCGGTCAGCATCGCCGTGGCGATCGAGCGCGAGGGGCGCTCGCTGAGCACGC
Source organism: Solirubrobacteraceae bacterium (assembly GCA_036264175.1). GTDB lineage: Bacteria > Actinomycetota > Thermoleophilia > Solirubrobacterales > Solirubrobacteraceae > Palsa-744. Next base: position 7,424 of record DATARK010000041.1, on the reverse strand, counting down.
TGACGGCGCGCATGGAGCAGGACGGCGCGCTCGTCGCGCTCGCTCTGGCGGCTTTCTCGGTGCCGTGGAGCGCACCGCTGATCGCTGAGCTTCCACTGCCGGAAATCGAGCCGCAGGACGCCGAGCGAAAGACAGGAATCCCGCTGTTCGCCGGCGCGCCGCCGTTTACGCGCCATCTGATCGTGCAACCGCGCATCGGCGCCGTGCCCTTTCAAGGCTCGGACGCGCCGATGGAACTCGGCTCGTGGCTGGGGCTGGCAGAAGAACGCCCGATCGACGCGCTGTCGCTGGCCTTCTTCTCAGACGCGCTGTTCTCGCCGCCGTTCATCCGTCTGCGCGAGCCCTCGACGACGCCGACAATCGACCTGACGATCCACTTTCGCACGCCGATGCCGCGCAGCGCCGAGCCGGACCCGGCGGAGCTGTGCTTCGCCCGCTTTCGCTCCGGGCTGATCCAGGAGGGCTTCTTCGAGGAGGACGGCGTGATCTGGGCGGCCGATGGAACGGTCCTCGCGCAGTCGCGCCAGCTTGGCATCGTGCTTGCGCTGCCAATCGGTTAGTGTCGACTAATGAGCGATTACACAGCGAAGCGCATCAAGGACATGCAGGCAGGCTTCGGCGGGGGGTTCGTGAAGGCTCGCGCCGAGCTTGGAGTGACGGCATTCGGCATGCAGGTGATCCAGCTGCCGCCCGACTACGCCGACTACCCCGAGCACGATCACGCGGAGACCGGGCAGGAGGAGGTCTTTCTCGCGCTCGGCGGCTCGGGCTGGATCGACATCGAAGGCGAGCGCGTGGAGCTCGATGGCGAGACGCTCGTGCGCGTCGGCGCCGCGACTCGGCGCAAGGTCTTCGCCGGTCCTCAAGGGCTGCGCATGCTGGCCCTCGGCGGCGCGCCCGGCGAGGCCTACAAGATCGTCGAGAGCACCGAACTAGACGCCGCTTAGCCGTCCCCACGAGCTGGCGCCGGCGTCGAGCCGGCGCCACTGCTCGAGTCTCAGTGCCTGGCTTTGGGCGGGCCGGGCCAGTGCAGCGTGACGGTCGCGACGAGCGTGTGCATCGCCCCCAGCGAGTCGCGCTCGGCGATGATCGCGCGCGCTCTGAGCAGGTGCGCACGTGCCAGCTGCGCGCGCGCTGCCCGGGCGAGCCTCAGCGTGATCGTCTGCGTATGACCGCCGCGCACCGTGAAGGCTGCGCTGGCCAGGGTGTAGAGCCTGCTCTTGGCGTGCGAGCCACCGGCCGACGCCGGCCCGGCGACCGTTGCGCGCAGCGTGAGTCGACCCGAGCAACCGGCGCTCGTCGCCGGGCAGCTCACGCGCATCGCGACCGTGCCCTTGCGCGACTCCTTGAAGCTCGCGCCGGCCAGCTTGGCCAGCGGCGAGTGCGGCGCCTGTTTCTGGAACGGCGCGACGCCGAGCCCGGGCGGCGAGCCTGGCGCCGAGCCGCTGGAGGAGCTGGGCGAGCTGGACGTGGCGCCGATGCCGCTGAACAGGACGACGTGCGGGCCGCTGGTGTCTTCGCCGGTGATGTTCCATTCGCCGGTGGCTGCGCCGAGTGCCGTCGGCTGGAAGCTGACCTGCTCGGTGACCGCTTCTCCGGCCTGGATCGTCGTGCCCTCGGGCAGCGACGTCGTCGCGGCGAACTCGCCGCCGATCGGCGGCTTTGACTTGGTGATCGGCACTGCCGTTCCGCCCGTGTTGGTGATCGTGAAGGACTTCGTCAGGCTCGTGCCCAGCGCCACCGAGCCGAAGTCGTTCGACAGGTTGGCGATCTGCAGCGATCCGGGAGTGCCGGCGGATGCCGACAGACCGACCTGACCGCTGCCGCCGGTCGTCTGCAGGCCCAAGGCGTCGCTGTAGCTGCCGGTCTGCACCGGATCGAAGTGCACGGTCACGGTGATCGAGCCGCCCGGTTCGATCTTGCTCCCTTGAACGGGCGCGCCTTCGACGCTGAACGGCGGCGAGGGCAGTTCGACCTCGTTGATCGTCAGCGGTTCGGCGCCGTCGTTGCGGAACGTCGCCGCTTCGGCGCGGTGGCCGCCGATCGCCGTTCCCTGAAAGGAGATCACCGGAGGCGCGGCGACCAGCTTTGCCGTTTGCGACTGGCCGGTGCCCGAGACGGCGAACTGCGTCTGCGCGCCGCCTTCGGTCGTCGCCGTCACGGTCGCCGCGACGAGCCCGGTCTGCGTGGGCGTGAACGTGACCGGCACGGAGATCGTCTGTCCCGAGTCCCGCGTGGCCGGCAGCGCCGGCGTCGGCGTACCGAGCGTGAACTGGCTCGAGCTGGAGCTCAGGCCGGAGACCGTCAATTTCTGGTTGGCCGTCAACGTCAGCGTCTTCTGGAAGCTGCTGCCAAGCGTCGTCTTGGGGAAGGACAGCGCCGGCCCCGACAGCGGCTGCGCGACCGGCGAGCCGAACGCCAGCACCTTGCCTTCGCGCGTGCCCACGAACAGCTTCCCGGCACCGACGCCCGGCACGCTGTAGTTGGAAGCGGTGCCGATCGGCGCTTCGAAGCGAAGCACAGGCCTGCCGCCAACCGGCACCGGGTCATAGGCACGCAGCTGGCCGCCCGCTCCGGAGCGGTTGGGCGACCAGATGATCCACACCAGCGCGCTGCCCGACGTGGTGCCGTCCGAGGTCACGATCGGCGCGCCGCTGCCCCAGCCGAAGGGGTCTTTGGAGGTCGCCGCGAGCGACAGCGAGGGCTGGCCCGAGCCAGAGACGCCGTACTTGTAGTAGTCGAAGTTGCCGCCGTCCGGTTCGCCGACGGACGTCGGGATGTACACGTAGCCGCCGTCGCCCGGCCAGATGCCCGGCCGCGACCACACGCCACCGCGGGGACCCAGTCGCTGGATCACGTTGTCCGTCCCGCCGGGCCCTTGCGAGACGCCGCCGAGCGAGTCGAGGTTGAGCAGGTACACATAGCCCTGCTTGCCGTCTGCGACGGCCAAATGCGGCAGCGCCGCCGTGCCGAAGTACTGCGGCGGCAGCCCCGTCACGCCGCCGGAGGCGAAGTCGGCGTCGAATTCGTCGAGCATCGGGCCGTTGAACGGCGCGAAGAAGTCGACCGGCTTCAGCGAGCCGTCGGACTGGACGCGCACGCGCACGACCGACTCGCCGAGGTTCGCCGGCGGGTTGTTGCCTGCCGCCGGTTTGGACGGCGCGCCGCCGTTGCCGGTCGTGAACAGGATCGTGCCCGGCCCGTCTGACGTCAGGCCGGCGCCGGACTGCCAGATGCCGGCGCCTTCCTGCGTCGTGTTGTCGACGTAGCGGGCGGTCACTTTGCCGGCCGTGGAGACGCCGAAGATCCACCCCTCCCACGGGCTGCGGTCACAATGCGCGCCGAATGCGGCGTACACGACGCCTTCCATCAGCAGCAGGCCGGGACGCTGCAGCTGCGTCGTCGGCGCGAACGTGCGCCCCGGGGCGTTCTGCGCGGTGCCGGCGAGTTCGACCGGGAAGCCGGGCTCCTCCACGCCGGTGTTGACGTCGACGGCATCCATGTACCAGCGTGCCGGGCCGCTTGTCCCCGACACGTAGGTCTTGTGGGTCATGTAGGCGATGTTCGTCGCCGGATCGATCACCGGCGTGGCGGTGACGCCGATCGACGGAACCAGGTCGGCGCAGGAGATGTCGGCGGGATTCCACGGCGTGCCGAGGTTCAGCGGTTTGGCCCACTTCAGCGCGCCGCTCGCCGGGTCCAGTCCGTAGACCTTGTTCTGCTCGGTCGCCACCAGCAGCGTGCCGTTGTCCAGCAGCGGCTGCGCATAGACAGAGCCTTCGACGTTGGCCGACCACATCTGCCCGAACGTGCCGCCGCTGACCAGCTGCGGCGTGATCGAGGAGCTGTTGGGGTACCAGCCGGTGCGCAGGTCGTCACCGCCGGCGGTGATGCCCGAGGCGCCCGCCTGCACGGACGATCCGCCGAGCGACAGCAGCGCAGCGGCCGCTGCGAGCGCAACTCCCCTACGCACGAGTCTCCATTCCATTGGCGTTGCTGCCTCCGTGTTGCCCGAAAAGCCGACGCCGAAGCCTAACGGCCGTGCGGCGATCGGCCAAATGTCGGCTCAGTCGGCGAAGGCGCTCTCGCGCGTCAGGCGCAGCGCAGCGGCGGCGATCAGCCTGGCGCAGGCCTCGACGTCGTCGAGCTGCACGAGCTCGACCGGAGAGTGCATGTAGCGAATCGGGATCGACACCAGCGCGGTCGGCACGCCCTCGCGACTGAGGTGCACGGCGTCTGCATCCGTGCCGGTCGCGCGAGAGGTTGCCTCGAGCGTGACCGGGATCGATTCTGCCTCGGCGGTCTCATACAGCAGCTCGAACAGGCGCTGGTTGAGCGTCGAGCCACGTGCGAGCACCGGCCCGGAGCCGAGCTCGTGCTTGCCGCCCTCCTTGACCTCGATGCCCGGAGCGTCCGTGGCGTGGGTCACGTCGACGACGATCGCCGCGTCGGGCGCGAGCGCGAAGGAGCTCGTGCGCGAGCCGCCGAAGGTGATCTCCTCCTGCGCCACCGCCACCGAGGCAAGCTCCCACTCGCCGCCGCCGGCCTCGGCGACGATGCGCGCGGCCTGCAGCGCGACGTAGGAGCCCAGGCGGTTGTCCAGCGCGCGTGAGACCAGCCGCCCGTTGGGCAGCTCAGCCGGCTGGGCGTCGATCACGGCCACGTCGCCGATGCGCACCAGACTGCGCGCCTGCTCGCCGTCGCGGGCGCCGACGTCGATGTGCATGTCGCGAATGTCGGCGACCTTCTTGGCCTCCTCGTCGCGCAGCAGATGAATCGGCTTCTTGCCGACGACGCCGACGATCGGACCCTCGCGCGTGTCGATCGTCAGGCGCTGGCCGACGAGAATCTGCGCATCCCAGCCGCCGACGCCGCGAAACCACAGATAGCCGGAGTCGTCGATGTGCGTGACGATCACGCCGATCTCGTCGATGTGGCCCATCACCAGCAGGCGACGCGCAGCGGACTCGAAGCCGTGCTTTGGCGCGACCAGCGCCAGCGGCGTGCCCACGACGTCGGTGCTCACCTGCGCAAACGCTGCGGCCGCCTCGCGCCAGACGCCGGCGGGGGCGCTCTCATAGCCCGACGGCCCGCGCGCGGCGAGCAGGTCGAGCAGCACCTGCGGTGTCTTTGACGTCTCGCTCATGCGGCCAGCAGCATGCGCAGGACGAACTGCAGGATGCCGCCGTGGTGGAAGTACTCGGCCTCGCGCGGAGTGTCGATGCGCACGCGCGCGTCGAAGACGACCGGCTCGGCGCCGTCGCGCTCGGCGCGCACGCTGACCGTGAGCTCGCCGCCGCGCGCCTGCTGGACGGCCGCGACGGCGTCGGCGACGCCGTCGATCGCGAACGTCTCCTCGCCGCTCAGGCCCAGCGACTGCGCGCTCTGCCCGTCTGCGAACTGCAGCGGCAGCACACCCATGCCGACGAGGTTGGAGCGGTGGATGCGCTCGAAGCTCTGTGCGATGACCGCGCGCACGCCCAGCAGCTTGGTGCCCTTGGCCGCCCAGTCGCGCGAGGAGCCCGAGCCGTACTCCTTGCCGGCGAGCACGACCAGCGGCACGCCATCGGAGGCGTACCGCATCGCCGCATCGTAGATCGACATCTGCTCGCCCTCGGGCAGGTGGCGCGTGACGCCGCCCTCGGTGCCGGGAGCGAGCTGGTTGCGCAGGCGGATGTTGGCGAACGTGCCGCGCATCATCACCTCGTGGTTGCCACGGCGCGAGCCGTAGGAGTTGAAGTCGCGCGGGCTGACGCCCTGCTCCTGCAGGTACGCGCCCGCCGGCCCGTCGCGCTTGATCGCGCCGGCCGGCGAGATGTGGTCGGTGGTGACGCTGTCGCCGAGCACGGCGAGCACGCGCGCGCCCTCGATCTCCGAAACGGCCGCCGGCTGCTCGGGCATGTCCTCGAAATACGGCGGGTGGCGCACGTAGGTCGACTGTTCGTCCCAGGCAAACCGCTCGCCCGAGGGCACGTCGAGGCTGTTCCAGCGCTCGTCGCCGGCGAACACCTCGCCGTAGCTCTTGCGGAACATGTCGGCGCGCACGGCCTCGCCGACCGTCTGGGCGATCTCCTGCTCGGACGGCCAGATGTCGCGCAGGTAGACGTCCTTGCCGCTGTCGTCCTGCCCCAGCGGCTCGCCGACGAGATCGACGTCCATCGAGCCGACCAGCGCGTATGCCACGCACAGCGGCGGCGAGGCGAGGTAGTTCATCTTCACGTCCGGGTTGATGCGCCCCTCGAAGTTGCGATTACCCGACAGCACCGACACGACGGCCAGGTCAGCCTCGCCGACGGCGTCTGAGATCTCCTGCGACAGCGGGCCGGAGTTGCCGATGCACGTCGTGCAGCCGTAGCCGACGAGGTTGAAGCCAAGCTGCTCCAGCGGCTCGGTCAGCCCCGCGCGGTCGAGGTATTCGGTGACGACCTTCGAGCCCGGCGCCAGCGACGTCTTGACCCAGGGCTTGCGCTGCAGCCCGCGCGCCAGCGCGTTGCGCGCGAGAATGCCGGCGCCGATCATCACCGAAGGGTTGGACGTGTTGGTGCAGCTGGTGATCGCCGCGATGACCACATGGCCGTGGTCGAGCTCGAAGGTCTCGCCGTCGACGGTCACGCTCCTGGCAGTGCCGTTGTGCGGCAGCGCCGTCGCCGTGCCCCCCTCCGGCAGCTGCGGCTGAGATGGCGGAGCGAGCGCCACGTGTCCTGGCTCGTTGGCCGGCGGGTCAGAGGCCGGATAGGACTCGGCGATGGCCTCGTCCTGGGCGTCGGCTTGGTCGCCGTCGCTGGGAATGTAATCGCGCAGCGCCTCCTGGAAGACCACCTGCGACTCGCTCAGCGAGACACGGTCCTGCGGGCGCTTTGGCCCGGCGAGGCTCGGCTCGACGGTGCCCAGGTCGAGCTCGATCTCGTCGGAGAAGGTCGGCTTGTCCGACCGCTCGTCGTGCCACATGCCCTGCTCCTTGGCGTAGGCCTCGACGAGCGCCATCTGCTCGGCGGGCCGTCCCGACAGCTCCAAATACGTGAGCGTCTCGGCGTCGATCGGGAAGATCGCGCAGGTCGAGCCGAACTCCGGCGACATGTTGCCGATCGTCGCGCGGTCGGCCAGCGGCAGGCCCGCGAGCCCGTCGCCGTAGAACTCGACGAACATGCCCACCACGCCGCGCTGACGCAGCATCTCGGTGACGGTCAGCACGAGGTCCGTTGCGGTGGCTCCCTCGGGCAGCTCGCCATGCAGGCGAAAGCCGAGCACCTGCGGGATCAGCATCGACATCGGCTGACCGAGCATCGCCGCCTCGGCCTCGATGCCGCCGACGCCCCAGCCGAGCACGCCGAGCCCGTTGACCATCGTCGTGTGCGAGTCCGTGCCGACGAGCGTGTCCGGGTAGGCCTGGCCGGTCTTCTCGTTGGGAAATACGACGCGCGCGA
>DATARK010000069.1:0-47445 GCA_036264175.1 Solirubrobacteraceae bacterium | reverse complement strand
CTTCGCGCACGCCGGCCACGCTGTCGTGGTCGGTCAGCGCCAGCAGCTCGACGCCGGCCGCGTGAGCTGCCGCGACGACGCCGGCGGGCGGGAGCTCTCCGTCGGAGTGGACCGAGTGGCTCTGCAGGTCGAACTTCAGGCGCCGCAGGGTATTCGAGTGAGCTTGCGCACAGGAGCCTTAGGGCACCCTAACTACGTATGCGGCGGTTGCGATAGGTCCGAACCTTCGTGCGGTTGCCGCACACCGCCATGTCGCACCACACGCCCGAGCGGTTGCGCGAGCGGTCGTAGAAGGCCCACAGGCAGTCTGGTGCGCGGCAGGCCTTGGCCCGCGGCCACGAACCGACGCCGATTGCCTGCACGACCGGCACCAGCACTCCTGCGAGTGCGCCCGCAACCCCCTGCTCACCCGGCGCGAGGCTGATCGCGCCGCCGGGCGCAAAGTGGACACCGAGATCGCCGCGGCGCGCCGCTCGCTCGAGCTCGTCGCTCGCTCGATCGTCGCGCGGCCCGCCGTTGTTGGCCAGCATCAGCGTGCGAAGCGCCTCGCGCAGGTCGACCGCTTGCAGTCGACCTCGCTCGTCCACCACTCTCTTGTCAGCGCTCAGCAGTCCGCGCGCATGCAGCCAGTCGGCAAGCCCGTCTGTCGTGGCCAGCGCGTCGCTGTCGTTCTCCACGTCGAGCGTGTTGACGAAGTCGATCGGCAGGTCCAGTCCATCGGGTATCTGCGGCGTCTGCCTGCCCTGGGAGTCGTTGACTGCTGTCATCGCGGAAGTCGGAAGTCGGGAGTCTCTGTTGCGGTTCTGAAACCAGTGTAGCTTTGTGATAGGTTACCAGACACCAGCTACTTCATAACGGAGGTGTCGCTATGATCGTACCGCAGAAGTCCGAGTTCGCAACCGGCAAGCGCTTGCAGCCTCTCTCTGGCAGGTCGAGCGACGATCCTCTTCGGCGCGGATCGTCCGCGCGGCTGCTCGCTCGGATGCTCGCTCGGCTGCATGCCGCAGCTCTCGACAAAGCCTTGCTCGTGGGCGCCGACCCAACGCAGTCGCGCCAGCTCGCCGCGCGAGCCCAGGCACTGACATCGCCGCGCTCTCGTGCCGCGATCGCAGACGGGCTCGAGCGCTGGCTGTCGGCTGCGCATGGAGCCACGAGTCGCCGGCGCCTGCTGCCGCGCCGTGCGCTCGCGCTGGACAATGCATCCGAGGCGCGAGCGATCGTCGAGCTGCTGCGCGGAAGTGCGCCGCTGTACGCACGCGGAATCGCGCTGCTCGCGTCGCTGTTGAGCGACGGCACCGGTCCGGCGTATGTCGGCGACAGCGCCGTGCTCGCTCGCCTGCTCGGCGAAGCACGCGCAACCATGGCTGGACGAGTGCCCGCTGACGAGGCGCCAGAGCGGCTGCGCCCGCCACGCCGATCTGCGCTGGCATCGCGATGAGCTCGCGCGAGCGGCTCATCGGGGGCATGCCCGAGTACCCGAGCCTGCGGATGATGCTCGCGCGACAGCACGCGGCGGACCTGCGTCGGCTGGCCGATCGGACGCGGCAGCCACGCAAGCCGCGCTCGCTCGGCGAGGGCTTCAAACGCCTGGGATCGTCGTCGAGGCTTGCGAACGGCTCGTGGCTGTACGGCCGCCGCGACTCGTCCTAGATTGCGGCTCAGTCCATCGTCAGCGGGCCCTCGGCGGAGCCGCTGAGGAACTGCCGGACGAAGGCGTTGTCCGAGGAGAACATACGCTCGGCGTCGCCCGCTTCGACGATGCGCCCCTTCCACAGCACGGCGATGTATTCGCCGATCTGCCGTGCCGAGGCGATGTTGTGCGTGACGACGATGTAGGTGCCGCCGTGGATCGAGTGCATCTCCTGGATCAATTCGCACAGCAGCGCCGTGCGCACCGGGTCAAGGCCCGAGTCGGGCTCGTCGAAGATCACCACGTCCGGTTCCATCACCAGCGCGCGCGCGAAGCCGGCCCGCTTGCGCATGCCGCCGGAGAGCTGCGAGGGCGCATCATCCATCGCGTCGGCGAGGCCCACGTCGGTGAGGCGCTCGGTGACCGTCTTGGCGATCTGCGACTCGCTCTGGTCGGTGTGCTGGCGCAGCGGGAAGGCGACGTTGTCGAACACCGACATCGAGCCGAACAGCGCGCCGTCCTGGAACAGCACGCCGATGCGCTGGCGCAGCGCCAGCAGCTTGGGCATGGTCAGCATCGGCACGTGTTCGCCGTGCACGACGACGTCGCCGGAGTCGGGAAACATCAGGCCGATCAGGTGCTTGATCAGCACGCTCTTGCCCGTTCCCGACGGCCCGAGCACGACCGTGATGGTGTCGTCGGGAATCGCCACGGTGAGCCCGTTGAGCACGTTCACGCCGCCGAGGCGCTTGTGCACGTCGGTGCAGCGGATCGACCAGTTGCCCTCAGCCGGATCGCCGCTGAGATCGAGATCGCTGGTGTGCCACTGATACTCGTCGCTGGTCGTCTGCTCGTCGCTCATCATTTTCCACCGTAGACGACGTGCGGGAACTGTCCGGTCTGACCGTTGAACGTGAACGGGCCCTGCTGGTTGCAGCCCGGCGCGGCGATCGCGTTCGGCGTTTCCGGCGCGTTGGCTACTTTGAACTGGATGATCTCTTCGATCAGGCTCTGCGAGATCGTCGCGTTGGCCGGTCCGCTGACCGACGGCACAGGGTTCGAGCAGTTGCTGTTGCTGAACACCTGCAGCCCGCCGTTGCCCAGCGCGCGGAAGGCGCCGGGCTTGAAGTACGGGTTGGAGCGATCGGTGCCGACGCGCTGGGCGTACACCGCCAGGCTCTCAGGGCCGAGCACCTGCATCGAGCGCAGGTAGTGCTGCTGCGGGCCGCCGGGCGTGTTCGTGTTGTTGCCGTGAGCCTGCGTGGCAGCGGTGAAGTTGGCGAAGAACGCCTGCAGCTCGGGCACGTATTCGCCGAGATACTGCAGGAACGGGTCGAGGTTGTGCAGCACCGGGCGGATCGCTTCCAGCTGGGTGGTCGTGAAGTCGAGCGTCTTGCCGACGTCGGGCAGCCCGTTCTTGGCGGCGGCCGTCAACGGGCCAAGCGATGTGAGGAAGCTGTCGAACTGCGGCGCGAACGGCTTGGCCGCGTTGAGCACCGATGAGAGCTTGCGCTCGACGGGGCGGAATTCGTCGAGGAACGGGCTGGCATCGGTCGCAAAACGGTCGAGTTCTTTGAGCGCTGTTTTCGAGCGCTTCTCGAATTCCGGCAGGACGCGGAAGGCCGCGGCAAAGGCCTGGCTGCCTTCTGACAGCGCGTGGAAGGTGTGCTCGCCGTTGACGATCAGCCCTTCCAGCTGATGGTCGCGGCTGCCGAGCGCGTTGAACACGACGCCCGTGTTCTTGACCAGTGCGCGCACCGCGCCTTCCTGGGAGGCGAGGATGCCGACGAGCGTGTTGGCGTGCTGCACGAAAGGATCGATCTGCGAGAAGCCCGCGTTGAGCTGTTCGCCACGTCCGTTGATGCCTTCGGCCAACGACTGCTGCCAGACCTGGAACGCGCGGCGGGTCTTGGGATCGAAGGCCGAGAGGATGCCGTCGAGCGTCACCGACGGTTCGACCTGGGCGTCGGCAAGCTGGCCGTTGTCGGGCACGAACGGCCCGCTGCGACCGTTGCCCTGCGGAATCAGCTGCACGTAGGTCTCGCCCAGCAGCGTCTTCTGGCGAAGGATCGCGTGCATGTTCTGGCGGATCGGCGCGTATTTCTGGTTGATTTCCAGTTCCGCGCGCGTGCGCCCGCTGTCGCCCAGTTTCAGCGCGACCACGCGGCCGATGTCGACGCCGCTGATGCGCACTTCGGACTGTTCGGCCAGCGCCAGCGATTTGGGGAAGGCCACCGTCATGCGGTAGCCCTTGGGCTTCAGCGGCACCGGCCCGCCGAAGGACTCCCACAGGAACAGCAGCAGGCCGAAGCAGCTGAGCACGAACAGGATGATCACGAGCATGTTGCCGAGGGTCGGCGCGCGCTTTTGCATCTCTAGCGGCCGCCTTCCCGCGCCTTGGCTTCAGACTTGAGCCCGCTCGCCGTCTTGGCGCGACTCGTCCCTTTGGAGCTGGACTTCGCCGACCGGCCGAAAGCGGGTGACAGCCCGCCCAGCACTTTGGCCCCGGGCGCCTGCGGCGCCGTCACTTTGTGAACGGCCGCGGCGCCCTTGAGTATTCCCTGAGCCTGGCAGTCCTGTCGCGTCGGCGGGTTGAGCAGCCCGACGAGCAGGTTCACGTTGGGGTTGACTTCGGCGACGCCTTTGAGCAGCGGCGCGACTTCGCAGTTGAAGTAGACCAGCGTGCGTCCGAGGATGCCGTGGGCGTCGGCTGAGCTGAGCACGCTGTTGAGGTTGTGGTTGGCCCAGTCGAGGAAGAACAAAAAGCCGCCCTGGCTCTTGCCCGGGTTGTTGGCGAGCTCGTTGAAGAATTCGTTGAACACCGAGAACGTCGTCGCGAGCTTCGGGAACGCTTCGGCGAGCTCTTTGGTGTCGGGCGCGATCAGGTTGAGCGTCGGCAGGATTTCGCGCGCGAACGGGCGCACTTCGTTCTTGATGATCGGCGTCGTCGCGATCGCCAGCTTGCGCGTAGCGTCATTGGCCGGCCCGAGCGACTGGGCGAAAGGCTTCAGGTCGTGCAGCGTCGGGCCGAGCACGTGAGCGGCCTTGGCCAGCTTGCCCAGGCCAGTCTTGGCCTTGCTCAACGCTCCCGGCAGCAGCTGGACCGTCTGTTCGACGCTCTTGTCCTCTTTGGCGAACGTCGCGAACACGGCGTTGGAGGCGTCGACCAGCTGCGCCAGCTCCTTGTCCTTGCCGCCCAGCGCTTCGGTCAAGAGGCGGAAGTTGTGGATCGCGCGTGCGGTGTTGGCGTGGCGCTTTTCCAGTTCGGCTGAGATCTTCTGGATCTCGCGCGCCGTCGGATCAAAGCGCTTGAGCGTCGCCGCGAAGGCCTTTCCGTTGTTCTTGAAGGCGCCGCCGGCGCCGGCCAGCAGCTCCTGCAGGTAGGCGCGGGTTTCGGCGTCCAGCGAGGACAGGAATTCGTCGAAATTGACGTTGGGGGCGGTCTGCGAGAGCGGCAGCGTGGAGCCGCTGGGCAGCTTGCCCGCCGAGGGCGTGCCCGGGTTGATCTCCACGGTGATGTCCTGCAGCTGAGTCTTCGGCCGCAGCAGCATCGTCGCGTTGCGATAGATGTGCGCGTACTTCGGCGTGACTTTCATCGTCACCGTCGCAAGGCCGTTGTGCAGGTCCACGTTCTGCACTTCGCCGATCTTCGCGCCGGCAATCGTCACCGCCTGGCCCTGGCCGGGCGTGACCGCCTGAGCGGTCTGGATCTCTGCCTTCAGCGAGTAGTAACTGCGCCCGAAGACCGGCACCCAGCCGGGAAGCTTGAGGTTCTCGTGCGCGAGGATGTAGCCACCGACGCCCGCGGCGATGACGATCATCACGACGATCGAGATGAACGCCGTGCGATAACGCTCGATCTGGTCGCGGACGCTGAGACCGCCCTCGTGTTTGTGGTCGTGGTGCTTTGGCTCGCGCGTGGCCATCAGCCGTTCCCGTCCGCGGGGCCCTGGGACAACGGGCCGTTGAATTCCGGCACGGCCTGCTTGTAGCAGGGCACCAGCGGCTTGTATTCGGGCTCGGTCTTGGGGAACGCCGGGTGCGTGCCCTGAGGTTGCAGCGACGCGTGCGCGATGAGCTTCAGGCCGGTCGTGCTGCTGCCCAGCACCGACGCCGGCTGCGAGCGCAGAGTCGGGCCGCCGCTGCCCAGCAGGAAGTGAGTCATCGTGCCGTTGCCGTCAAAGCTCTGACCGATTCCGGCGAGTCCGGTGAGTCCGTACCAGAACTCCTTGTAATCTTCCACGCCGCTCGTCGCCGCGCCGTCCTGCAGCTTGGTGTTGCCGGCTGGGTAGAGCACGTTGGTCAAGCACTTGTTGAACAGTTCGGTCTGCTTGTAGAAAGGCGTCTGTTCGTTGGTCAGCTGCGCCAGCTGCGGCGTCGCTTGCTGCAGCGCCTTGGCCACGCCGCCGAGCTCGTTGGGCGCCAGCGAAGCTTCGACCTGGGCGATCCACGGCAACGTCGCGGTGACCGTCTTGGGCGTGTTTTTCACGCCAGGCAGGATGTCGGTGGCGAAGGTGCGGGCCGGCGGGAAGGCGCGGTCCAGTTCGTGCAGTCCGTTGTCGATGTTGCGCAGCGAGCTGGGCAGCACGGCGATCGCCGCGCGCAGGCTCGACGAGCGGTTGGCGAATGAGCGGAAGAAGGTGTTGACGTTCCCGATCAGTTCGCCCAGCTGCTGCTCGTGCACGTTCAGTGCGGCGGTCACTTTGCCGATGCTCAGCACCAGCTTGGACAGGTCGTGCGGTTCGGTGCCGCCGATCGCCTGGCTGATGATCGCGCCGCCGCGCTCGGCCGCGGTCGCCCGAGCGTAGGCTTTGTTGAGCGCCTGGGCGGCGTTGACGCCGCGCACTTCGGGGTCCTGTTCTGCATTGTCGGCCTTGGACGGCTGGCGCGTCAGCCCGTCGCCGTAGCCGATCAGGAAGTCCTGCAGGTTCTTGCGCGTGTCGGTGTTCAGCGCGTCGAGCACCTGGTCGAGCTGCACGGGGTCCGAGGACTGCGTGCTCGGCAGCGTGGCGCCCGAGGACAGCGTCTTGGCCGACGGGCTGCCGGGCTGCAGTTCGACGAACCAGTTGCCTTCGAGGAAGATGCGCGGACGGATCTTCACGGTCGCGTCGGAGTGCAGCGGCAGCCCGCGGGATTCGATTTCCATCTTCACCAGCCCGGTCGAGCCCTGGCGCTGGATGCCGGTCACCTTGCCGACGTTGACGCCCGCGATGCGCACGGGCGACTTCGGTTTGATGTTGATCGCGCTGGCGAACTGAGCGTTCAGGCGAAAGCCGTGTTTGAACGGTATGTGCTTGGTGAAGCCGAAGTACACGGCGACGATCACGATCACCAGAAAGACGATCGCGAAGCGAACCGGGTTGGTGCGGTTGAGCTCCCGGGCGGGAATGTCGTCGTGGCTGCGCAGACGTGGGAAGAGCCTCATTTCTTCTTCTTCCCCTTGGCGGCTGTTTTCTTCTTCGTGGTCGTCTTCGGCTTGGCCGTCGAGATGCCGAGGTTCTTCAGCTGCTGGCTGGAGTACTTCTGGCCAAACAGGTTCTGTTCGCGTGTGGTGATTTCGCGCTGGTTTGCGACGCTGGCGGCGGGCAGGTTGCCGAACACGGCCTTGCCTTTTTCGTAGCTCTCGTTGGCCGCTTCGCAAACGCGCGGCTGGCCCGGGCCGCCGACGTTCGGATAGGGATTGGCGTGCACGTGGTTGTTATCGACGATCGTGCTCGAGCCGACGAAGGCTTTTTCGATCGACGGCCCGTTCGCCGGCGCCGAGGACGGGAAGCCCTCGTTGTTTGGCCCGCTCGGCGACAGCACCAGACCAGCGCGCGCGAGCGATCCGACGCCGATGTTCTCCGACTGCAGGCTGGCCACGTTGCGGAAGGTCAGCGTGATGTAGTTGCAGAAGGCCTGCTCGCCCGCCAGTCCTGCGACCACCGGGTTGCCGTACTGCAGGGTCTGCGTGAAGTCTTCGAGACCTGCCGTGACGATCGGGTTTTCTGCGAACTTCTGCAGCGCCTGCGAGGACTCCGCAAGGCGTGAGTTCAACAGCGTCGCCGCCTTGAAGTTGACGGCGCCCTTGGCGAAGGCGTCGCCCAGCGGCTGTGCGACCGTCGTCAGCGTCTTCGCGCTGGGCCGCAGCAGGCGCATGAACTCGGTGCTCTTTTCGGTGAACGGCGCCTCGTAAGGCAGCGAGAAGATCGCCTGTTCGAGCGACGCCGGGCCGCCCTCGGTCGCTTCTTCAAGCGATTTGGCGACGCTCGCAAAGGCCGTGAAGAAGGTGTCCTGCTCGCTGAACAGCGCCGCGTTCTGCGCCGCCACAGGCGCGGTCTGTTCGGCAGGCCGGTCGAGCCCTTTGAACAACCCGCGCAGGTCGGTCTGCGGCGATGCGAGGTTGTGCAGCACCGGAATCGCGTTGGTGACCAGGGGCTTGAGCGTGGCCAGCGCGTCGTTGATTTCCAGACCGCGTTCGGCCAGCCCATCGCCGAAGTTGTTGGTGTTCTGCTGGATCGCCGTGCGCGTTTTTTCATCGAACATGTTGAACAGCTCGTCGATGTCCACCGGTTCGGTCGTCTGGCTGACGGGAATCTCATGGCCCGCCTTGATCGTTTCGCTGGACTTGCCCTTTTCCAGTTCCAGGTACTTCAGGCCGATCGCCGACACCGACAGCACCTCGGCTTTTGTGTCCTTCGGCAGCGGTTCGACCTTCTTTTCCAGTTTCAGGTTGGCGATCGCCGTGACCCTGCCGGTCGCCGGGTCCTGGTGGGGCGTCAGCGTGCCGACGATGCCTACGCGCGTTCCGCCGATGCGCACCTGGTTGGACGGCTGCAGCCCAGAGCCCTGCGGCAGCACGACTTTGATGTTGTAGGTCGGCACGAACGGCAGGCCGTTGTTGGCGTTGTAGGAGAGGAACACCGCGACCACGACGATCAGCGTCGTCACCGCGCCGATCAGCAGCGGGCTGCCCGCCAGCGATGTGCTGCGCCGCCGGTTCATGGGTGCTGGGTGGGATCGCAGGTCAGCTGTTCGGCGTCGGTGAACGGCGAGGAGCCGTCGGCGGCCGGCTGGGTGGCCGCACCTGGGCACTTGCGCAGCTGGCCGGTCTTCAGCGGTGCGAGCGCCTGCGCCGCGCCTGCCGGTTCGAGGTTGTTTTTGCTGTTCAGCGCGAAGTCCGGGAACACCGGGCTGATGCGCGCGTAGTGTCCATTGGCGTCGTAGTAGGCCGTCGTCTGGCCGAACTGACGCAGCGTTCCCTCCAGGTCGGGCGAGTAGGGCCCGAAGAAGGCCGTGATCGGCACCGATTCCTTCAGCGACGTGACCGCCGCCGGCGTGCTCGTTTCAAGCGCGCTGGCGAGCGCCGGCAGCGCGCGAACGAAGTCGGTCAGGTCGTTGCCCGGTCCCGGCTGGCTGAACGCCGTGGAGAAGTTTTTGACGACCGGCGTCGCCGTCGTCAGCAGCGGCTGCAGCTTGTTGAACAGTTTGGTCAGGGGCTGAACGGTCGGCCGCGAGGCGGCGACGAGCTTTTTCAGCGCCGTGAACGTCGACGGCAGATCGGCGAACGTGCGATTGCCCTGGCGCAGCGTCACCGGCAGCTGTTTGACGCCCTGCGCGAGGTTCGTCTGCTCGCTGCCCAGCGCGGTGAACGTGGTGTTGGCGTTTTCGACGAGATCTGAGAGCTGTTCCTTGCGCGCACCGATCGTCGTGACCGCCTTGGCCGTTTCTACGAGGAACTTCGTGAACGTCGATTGGTCGCGCACCAGCTCGGCGAAGAAGTGATCGGTTGCCGACAGCGACGGCGCGAAGTATTCGGTCGCGCCCTGCAGTGACTTGCCCTGGCCTTCGTACTGCTGCGCGGTGCCCTGGACGAACTGCTGCAGACCCTTGCGCGTCTTCGGGTTCAGCGTGTTGAACAGCTGGTCGAGGTCGGTCACGTCTTTGGTTGCGCTCGCGGGCAGCCTGGCATCGGAGGCCAGCGCGGGGTTGTTGTTGGGGCCCAGGCTGAGCGCGATGTAGCGGTTGGCGACGCTCGACAGCGAGGGGACGCGAACCTGCGCGGTCGTGCCCGCGTGCAGCGGCGCCAGCGAGGAGTTGACGCTGATCGTGACCAACGCTTTGAAGTCGTGCGTGAGTTCGATGTCTTTGACGCTGCCCACCGGAACGCCGCCGACCTGCACCTGATCGCCCCGGACGAGCTGGTCGGCTTCGGCGAATTCGAGCTTGTACGTCGAGCTGCCGCCGCCGGCGAAGACGATGTACAAAATGATCAGCACGACGACCACGAGCGAGCCGATGGCAAGCGGGCGCACAAAGCGCCCACGTCCGGGCCCGATCGGGCGCGCAGGCGGGTCGCGCGGCGGCGGCGTGGTGGGCGAGCTGGGAGGGGTAGTCGTGGCCATCGCCTAGTTGCCGCCTGCGGTCGGCGCGTCGGAGTGCACGGGTATCGCCGCCGCGGAGGGCCCGCTCGACACGGTCGGGTCGGGGATTTCGCCGAGCCGCGCGATCAGCTTGATCCACTGGCTCGGCGTGATCGACGAGCTCAGCGAGCCCGCCAGGCTGGCGCTCTGGGCGAACAGCGGGCGGAAGCCGACGTGGATGTGGTTGTAGTGGTCTGCCATCGCCAACGTGTTGTCGGTGCCCGGGTAGGACATCAGGCTGATGATCTGGTGCGGCTTCATCGACCCCTGCAGCGTCAGCAGCTTGCGGATCGTCGTGTCGGTGATCGAGCCGGGGCCCTGATGGCCGGTGATCGGTATGCCGTTGATCTCTGAGATGTCGACCGCGTCGCCGGTGGAGTGCTCGGAGACGTTGCCTTCGGTCGTGAGGTCGGAGTGACCGCACTTCAGCGCCGAGACGGTCGGCTTCAGGCCGGACACCGCGAGGAACTCCAGCGTCGCCAGCACGCGCTTGTCGATCTGTCCGGTCTCGATGTCCTGGCGTCCGCACGGGTAGATGTCGATGTCGGTGTTGGCAAGCACCTGCTGCTGCAGCTGTTCCTTTGACTCCAGCAGCACCTGTCCGACGCTCGGCGCGCTGCCGAGGAACGGGTTCTGGCCCTTCGCGCGGAACACCGAGCTGTTCTCCAGCTGCACCCAGCCGTCGAGAATCGGCTTGGGGTCGATCTGCGGCGCCCCGATGCCGGCCGGGCGAATCTGGAAGAGCATGCTCGCTTCGCCGCCCGCGCCGGCGGACCCGTCGCCGGCGCCCACGTGGCCGAGCACCGTGCCCGCAATCACGCGCGCGCCGGTGTGCAGTTCGTGCAGGTACACGTCGTTGGCTCCGTCGCGGAACACTCGCTGTGTTGTGCCGGAGGGCGACGTCTGCGGCGACGAGGAACTCGCGGTGCCTTCTTCAGAGCCTGGCGCGGTCGCGCCCTGCGCCGCCGAGGACGGTGCGGGCGACTGCTGCGGCGTCGCGTCGGCGCCGGCTTGAGGCGTCGTGCTCGAGCCGGGAGCGGCCGCTTCGAGCGCGCCGCCGGAGCCGAGTGCCAGCGCCGAGGTCGCCGCGCCTTCGGCCGCGGGCTGCGTGGTGGAGCCCGGCTGCGTCCCGGCGCTCGCCGGGGCGGTCGGGTGCGGTTCTGCCGGTTCTTCTGTCTTGTCGGCTCGTGTGCCGGAGCCCTTGGCGTCGTGCGGACGCAGCACGGGGTACAG
Organism: Solirubrobacteraceae bacterium; assembly: GCA_036264175.1. Taxonomy (GTDB): domain Bacteria; phylum Actinomycetota; class Thermoleophilia; order Solirubrobacterales; family Solirubrobacteraceae; genus Palsa-744. Next base: position 36,180 of record DATARK010000069.1, on the reverse strand, counting down.
CTGCGCGACGCTTGCGAGTTTCGCGTAGGTGTAGGTGTTGCCGTAGGCGTCGCGCAGCGAAACGAACCGCCCGAGCTGTGCTGAGTCGCCGATCTGCACGACCTCGCCGTCCTGGACTGCGATGACCGGCGCGTCGGCTTCTGAGTAGATCGTCGTTCCGGGAAGCGAGGTGGGCGCCTGGCTGCCGGTGGCGACCGTCGGGAAGCCGTCTGAGAAGTGCGATTTGGCGTGTACGGGAAAGCGCGCCTCGGTGAGGCCGGTGATCGCGCCGAGCAGACCCGAAGGAGTGCCGCCGAGCAACTTCGCGCGCAGCATCACCGATTCGACGTAGGCCTGCGAGTGGTTGTAGGAGAAGACCGCGCCGCGCAGGCTGGTCGCCGCGCCGGCGGCGCGCAGGTAGCGAGCGGCGGCGAAGATCGCGTCGGCCGGGTTGTATGGGTCCTTGAAGCCGTCGCCGTTGGCATCGACGCCGTAGGTGTCCCACGAGGAGGGAAGGAACTGCATCCAGCCCTCCGCGCCGGCGCTGGACACGCTGAGGTCGCGCCCGTAGTCGGTCTCCACCTCGTTGATCGCCGCCAGCAGCTGCCAGGGCACGCCGTATGCCGTGCCGGCCGCCTGATAGATCGGCAGCAAAAACGGTGGGATGCGAAAGCTTTCGATGAAGAACGCCGGCACGCCGGCGATCGACGAGGACAGCGAGAGCGGCAGCGCCGGCGTCAGCGCCGACGGCTTCGGCGCCTTCTTGCCGCGCTTGAGCTTGGCTTCATCGCCGCCCTTGACCGACTTGCCCGGCGCGCCACCCTTGGCGCCGCCCGGCGTCTGGGCCGACCCAGTGGTCGACGGCGTGCTGCCCTGCGCGCTCTGCTTGCTGACCTGCGGCGTCGCGGGCGCTTCTGCGGTGCTCGGGGGCGCCGGCGCAGGTGTCGTTTCGGTGGCCGTAACAGTGGGCGCCGGACTCGTGCTCGTCGCCGGTGGCGACGGTTCGGGTGTTTCCGGAGCCGTCGTGGTCGTGGTTTCGACATGACCGGCTTCTTCGGCCGGAGAGGCCGCCGGGGCGAGCAGTGCGAGCAGCGTCAGCCCCGCGAGCAGTAGAGCGATGAGAGTAGATGGCCGGGTCATCGCAGTCTCAGTTGCCCAGCAGGTAGTTGAGCAGCATGCCGTCCGCGGCGGAGCTTTCCGTCGAGGGCGAGTAGTACGTCGTGCCGGCGCTTGCCCCGCCGACGGGCTTGGCGACGGCAGCCGCTTCGTTGCCGCCCGGGGCGGCGCCGGCGGCGCCGCCTGCCGCGGTCGTCGCGCCCGGGTATTTTGCGGTCGCTTCAGCCGGCGTGGCGCCTTTGAGCACGGCCAGCGTGCGGGCCATCACGACGCTCGTCGCGCTCGGCATCTTGCGCCTGGACGCGGCGGTCGCCGCCGTGCCTTCGCTGGTGGTGTTGAAGAGTTTCGCGTTCGTGCACGCCGCCGCCGGCGTGACCGCGTACGTCAGGCATGCCGTGCCGACGGCTTCCGCGCGCAAGAAGTGGCCGAGCGCGTCATAGCCGTTGCTCGATCCGGCGCCGAGGAAGATGAAGTCGAGGATGCGCTCCAGGCCGCCGGTCGAGCGCAGGCTGGAGAGCAGTTCGGCGGCGTTGAAGGAGAACGGCTTTGCTTCCTTGCCGAGCTTGCCCAGCCGCGCGAGCAGCGGCTGGATCGAGGTCAGCGCCGGGCCCGACACTTTCGAGGTCGCGCCGAGGCTCTTGAAGAACGCGGTCGAGCTGTTGGAGAACGCCGGCAGGCTGGTGAAGGCCTTGTTGATGCCCGGCGCGGCGACTTTCAGGTCGGTGAACACCGGCGTGGTCTGGTCGGCGAAGCGCGCGAGCCGTTCCATCGACGGCCCCAGCTCCTGCAGGAGCTTCGGGAACAGCGCGAGGTTGCGCGCGAGCGCGCCGCGATGACGTGCCGAAGCCTGGGCGACGGTGTTGCTCTGCGCGATGAAGTCGGCGACCTTTTCGCGTACGGCTGCAAACGGCTGCAGCGCCTGGTCGGAGTCGACCGCGAGTTTCGCCAGCACCTTGTTCTCGCTGGCGAGGATCGCCAGCACGCGGTCCAGTTCTGCAAGCGCGGGATTGGCGCGTCGGATGACAACGTTGAGGTCCGAGCCGCGACCGGCGAGCCCGGCGCCCAGCTCGTTGATCAAGATCGTGAAGCGCTGGCGCTCCGGCAGCCGCGAGATGTCGCCGAGCAGATCGACGTCGACCGGGCTGTGCGTGTTCTGCACCGGCAGCAGGTACTGGCCAGTGCCTTCATGTCCCTTGCCGATCTTCTTCAGTGGCGGCGGCAGCGGCGTGCCGGCTACGCGCGGCTGCGTCGGCAGACAGTCGACGAACTTCTCGCCGATCAGCGCCTGCGGGCGCACGGTGCAGCTGGCATCGGCGCGAAAGTCCTTGAAGCCGGCGTTGGAGATGTCCAGCACGACGGCGGCCTTGGCCTGCGGCGTCGCGGTGACCGAGCCGACGGTGCCGACCTTAACGCCGCCGATCTTCACGTTCTCCCCGGAGATGATGTTGCCGGCGTCGTCGAAGATCGCGCGCACGGTGTAGGCCTTGTTGGAGCCGCCGGCCGAGGTGGACAGCAGCACGGCCGCGGCAATCGCGGCCACGGCAAGTAGGGAGGCGACCGCGGTCACACCTCTCCTCCACCCGACGGTCTGCACCCTCAACCCATTCCTTCCTTGATGTTCACAACGAGCCGGGCGGCCCCACCGTCATCGATGGAGCCGCCCGTCTCAACTTCCTTGCGGCCGAGTTTACGCTCCGATGGGCGCAACTCCACCGTCATCTCTTCCTACTTGGGGGGACACGGCGCCTTGTAGGTCGCTTCAGCCGTTTTAGCGGGAATCCCGAATTCCCGTTCGCCGCCTTCCTGGCCGCCGAAGATCATTTCAGCCTTGACCGGGAAGCCGCCCTTCGGGCACTTCGAGGGAAGCGACCCGTAGGAGATCAGCTTCTTGCCCTTTTTGATCGCTGCGCCGACCTTGACATTGATGTTTTTCACCGATGCCAACGGCGCGCCGGGGACCGTGGCGACGGGCGGAATGAGCGACTTCAGCTCGAGGCCGTAGGGTGGCTTGCCTGAACTCACGTAGGTGCCCGCTGAGATGATTTCCAGCGAGACCGGGCTGCTGCCATGTGTGTAGAACAGCAAGCCTTTGTTCGGGCCGAAGAACGCCTGCAGCGTCGTTTCCTCGGGGACACGTTCGGTTCCGAACGTCACTTCGCCGAGCGCATTGCCGACCGGGCTGGCTACAGACTTCTTGCAGGCGCTCGGGCCGGTGTTCTTCAGGGCCGCTTCCGAGCACGTCGGGAAGCCGGCCGAGTTGATCTTCGCGCCGGCGGGCAGGTAGAAGTTCACGGCCGATAGCGGCGGGATGCCTCCGGCGGGATTCTGCGGCGTGGCGCCGTAGCCCGACCCGGTGATCACAAAATTGGCTTCCAGCGCCGTACCCTTGCCGCCCTTGGAGGGCAGGATGTTGCCGGTGTGCGGGTAGGTTCCGCCGCCCGGCTTGGGGATCGGCACGGCCTTGGTTTTGAAGGTGAACGTCGGCGTTGGTGGTTCGTCGGCCGACGCAACGGCCGGCAGGCCCAGGACGGCAAGGGAGCCGAGCAAGGCCAGACAGGTGGATGCTCTGCGCATCAGGTTTCTCTCCTCTGTTGATGGACAGGTCCGCCTCGATCCGGGTAGCTCCGGAACCATTGCCGGTCCGGCGATATCGAGATCTCCGGTAACTCACCGAAGAACAGTGGCGACTCTGCGGCCAACATTATCCATAGCCACCGGTCCCCGCAAGTGCGAACGGTCCGGCGGAGCCGCGTTTGCAGGGAATGTTGCAGAAGCAGGAATCGGAATCGACGGGTGGTCGGCATCGCACGTAGCGAATATCCAGCCGCGGGCCCGCGCGCGGTGCGCCCGCCGGCCGACCATAAGGCTAGAGTGGAGGTTGAGTGTCAGCGGCGGACAGCTCGAGCTCGGCGTCCTCGAAGCGCACGCCGATTGGCTCGAGCAGAACCTGTCGCGGGCCCTGCTCGACGCGCCCCGCCAGCAGCGCCGGCATGCCGAGCTCGGCGGCGATGTCGACGAGCTGCTCGCCGCCCCCCGCCGGGCAGTACAGCGCGTAGCCCGAACCCATGTTGAACGTCGAGTAGGCGGCGTGCGCATCCAGCGCGGCCTGCTCGGCGAGGAAGGTGAGCACCTCGGGCACGTCGGGGAGGCGCTCGATGCGATAGGTCAGCGCCTTGGGCGGGCGCATCAGCTTGAGCAGACCGTGACCGGTCACGTGGCTGATGTACGTCAGGCGAACGCCGCGCTCGAGCGCTGCTGCGACCAGCGGCACGTACATCGCTGACGGTTCGAGCAGCGCCTGGCCCAACGTCGCGCCGCTGGGCAGGCGCGTCGCCCAACCTTCGTCCAAGCGCCCCGTCACCAGCCGTGCCAGCGACGCTCCGTTGGCGTGCAGGCCGCTGGAGGCCACGAGCACGATCTCATCGCCCACGCCGAGCTCGGCGCCGAGGATCGGCGAACGGCCGTCGGGCACCGCGCCGACCGCCGCGCCGGCGAGCTCGATGTCGCGCTCGTCGACCAGTCCCGGCAGCGACGGCGACTCGCCTCCCCCCCATGCACAGCCGGCGTCGTCGCAGGCCCTTCGCCACCCCTCCAGCAGAGCCGCCGCGCGCTCGCTGTCGCGATACCAGTCAGAGGCTCCGGTGGCGAAGTACGCGTTGACCACCAGAGGGAGCGCGCCGACACAGCAGAGGTCGTTGAGGATCGCCGCGACGGTGTCGTAGGCCACATCTGCGAAGCGGTTGACGCCCTGCTGTTCGAGCACCTGACGCGCGACGATCGACTTCGTGCCGAGGCCCTCCACGACGAACGCGAACGAGCGTCCGTCGAGCTCGAACACGAACGCCGGCTCGCCGCGCGAGGCGTCCAGCGCCCGTCCGCCGCGCGCCGCCAGCAGACCCGATGTCGACAGCGCCTTGGCGATCGCCAGACGCTTGCCGGCGTCCAGCGCGTCGTAGTCCACGCCGGCGTCGCGGTAGCTGGCCTTGGTGTCGTCGCTCATGCCGCCAGCCTATGACCTCGGTCGCGAGCGAGCGTTCACGCGATGGCGCTCTGCGCGCGCCAGCAGGCGCGCTGACCATGGCAGGCCTCGATCCGCGCGAGCGTGCGATGCAGTCGCAGCTCGCGCGCGGGCGACAGACTGCTCGCGAGGTTGTTCAGCTCGAACGGATCGCGGCGCAGGTCGTAGTACTCGCGTTCGCCTGTCGCGTACTCGACATACAGCGCGCTGGAGGAGCGCAGCGCCTCGTAGCTCGGCGGGTTGCCCGAGCCGCTCACCGGCAGGTCGGGATCGTCGTGGCGAAATACGCGCCCGTGATGCTCGACGAGGATCTCCTTACGCCATTGCGACGGCCGGGCGCCGTGCATCAGCGTGACCAGGCTGTGCCCGTCGACGCTTGGCGGGATCGGCGCTCCGGCGAGCTGCTCAAAGCTCGGACAGAGGTCGACGTTCTGGCTGAGCTGGGCGATCGTGCGCCCGGCCGGCACGCCTGGGCCGGTGACGACCAGCGGCACTTTGATGTCGGTGTCGAAGGCCGTCAGCTTGCCTGGGCGCAGCCGATGCTCGCCCATGTGCAGGCCGTTGTCGGAGCTGAACACGATGTAGGTGTTGCGCGCGACACCGTCGGCCGCCAGGCGCGCCTGCAGTTGACCGATCATGCGATCGACCGCCTGAACGGCCTGCACACGCTTGCGGAACTTGGCATCGATCTGGGAGATCTGTTCGGTGCCAAGTGGCGCGAAGGAGGCCAGCCATGCGGGCTCGTCGCGGCCGACCGTGTTGAAGGCCGGCGTGCGCGGCGCCTGCAGACCGGGGAAGGCGCCCGCGTCGCGTGGCGCCGGCGTGTAGGGCGCGTGCGGCGCGAACGTCGCCAGCTCGAGCATGAACGGCCGGCGACGCGCCGCCGAACGGTCGATGAACGACAGCCCCTTGCGCGCCAGAACGTCGGTCAGGTAGTCGTGCGCTTCATAGCCGAACGTGTGCACGCGACCGTTGCTGTTCATGCGGTAGCCGTACTCCGGGTAGCCGTTGCCGGCGACGTCCCACTCGCTCCAGCCGGGTGGCACGTAGGGTCTGCTTCCGCCGTCGCGCGCGCCCGGTTTGTAGCCGTTTAGGTACTTGCCCATCAGCGCGGTGCGATAGCCCTGGCGCTGCAGCGCCACCGCGAAGGTCTGCAGCTCCTCGCCGCGACGGTGAAAGACGCTGTAGCCGCCTTCGGGCGGGCTGTTGTCGAATACGCGCGTGTCGTGCGGGAAGCGTCCAGAGAGGATCGACGCGCGCGAGGGGCAGCAAAGCGAGTCCGTGACGAAGTAGTTGCTGAAGCTGACACCGTCGTGCTGCATCTGCAGCACGTGAGGCATGTAGCGCACGAGGTTCGAGGAGAGGTCGTCGGCCAGCACGAAGACGATGTTCGGCCGCGAGGCGGCCGAGGAACCCGCGCCGCCGCCAGCCGCGAGCGGCGGCGCAGAACGCGGGCCGTGCGCGGCTTGGTGCGCGGACGAGCCTTGTGAGCCGCCTCCGCAGCCGCAGAGCGCCGCCACCACCACCAGCAGCAGCATGACCGCACCGGCATGCGCCGGCCGCGAGACAGTGCGTCGGACCCACGCGCCCGAGCGCGCGCCTTGAGCGTCGTGGTCAGCCATCGGCCGGAAACCGTAGCGACCACCTCCCCCGGCAGCGCCCACTCGCGTGGGAGACCAGATATACACCCCGGTGTTCCGCCGGATCAAAGGAGAGACATGGACTTCCAGCCAAGCGAGCGCTGTTCAGAGTTCAAGGAGCGCCTGCTGGCGTTCATGGACGAGCACGTCTACCCGGCCGAGGAGGTCTACGAGCGCGAACTGCTCGAGGCCGGCGATCCGCACCACCAGCCGGACGTGATGGAGGAGCTCAAGCGCCAGGCTCGCGGCGCGGGCCTGTGGAACATGTTCCTGCCCGACGAGGAGCACGGCGCCGGTCTGTCCAACAGCGACTACGCGCCGCTCGCGGAGATCCTCGGGCGCTCGCACATCGCCTCGGAGGCCTGCAACTGCTCGGCGCCGGACACGGGCAACATGGAGGTCCTGCACCAGTTCGCCACGCCCGAGCAGAAGCAGCAGTGGCTGATGCCGCTGCTCGACGGCGAGATCCGCTCGGCGTTCGCGATGACCGAGCCCGAGGTGGCCAGCTCGGACGCAACCAACGTGCAGCTGCGCATCCAGCGAGACGGCGACGACTACGTGCTCAACGGCCGCAAGTGGTGGACGTCCAACGCGCTGCACCCGCACTGCCGGATCATGATCGTGATGGGCAAGACCCAGCCCGACGCGCCGCCGCACAAACAGCAGAGCCAGATCCTCGTTCCGATCGACACGCCGGGCGTGACGATCATGCGCGGTCTGCCGGTGTTCGGCTACCAGGACCAGGAGGGCCACGCCGAAGTTGACTTCGCCGACGTGCGCGTGCCGGCCACCAACCTGGTCGCCGGCGAGGGCGACGGCTTCATGATCGCCCAGGCGCGACTCGGCCCTGGTCGCATCCATCACTGCATGCGCGCGATCGGCGCCGCCGAGCGCGCGCTGGAGCAGATGTGCCGCCGCGCCGTCTCACGCGTGACGTTCGGCCAACCGATCGCGATGCGCGGAAACGTGCAGGACTGGATCGCCGAGTCGCGCATCGAGATCGAGATGGCGCGCCTGCTGACGCTCAAGGCGGCGTGGCTGATGGACACCGTCGGCAACCGTCACGCGCGCATCGAGATCTCAGCGATCAAGGTCGCCGCGCCGAATGTCGCATTGAAGGTGCTCGACCGCGCGATACAGGTGCACGGCGGCGGCGGCGTATCCGATGACTTTGGCCTGGCCAGCGCCTACGCGCACCTGCGCACGCTGCGTCTGGCCGACGGCCCGGACGAGGTGCACAAGCTGTCGATCGCCCGGCGCGAGCTCGCGCCGTACGTTCCGCGCGAGCAATAACCGGAGCAGCGAGCGCCCCCACCGGCCGAACGTGCCTTAGCGCGCCGGCGACTCGGCTGTTCGGCCACCGCTGAGCAGATTGCCGAGTAGGACCCGATGGATCGGGTATGGACTCTGTATCGATGTACACCCGCTGCGCCGCGGCAGGGTGGTCTGCTCGTCGGGCCCGGTTCTACAGGGAGGTAGTTCACATGAAGGTTCAAGTCGCCATGAGCAAGTACGTCCGCGCCGGTCTCGCCGGACTGCTCGCGACCGCGTTCTTCGCCCTGCTCGCCCCGGCGGCCCAAGCCTCCTTCGGCGCTGAACTGTTCGAAGCGGGAACTTGCATCAACACGACCTGCACGTACTCGAGCGTGGAAAACAACCCCACTGAAGCCTTCACGCAGGCGGCCGGTCATCCGCCCTGGGGCATCACGACGTTCGAAATGAACCACAAAGGAAACAACATCGAAGGCGCGGCGCTGAAGCGTATTCGCGTCGACGTGCCGGCTGGCCTTGCTGCCAACCCGCAGGCCCCGATGCCGAAGTGCACCCAGGCGCAGTTCAATGCCAACACCTGCCCCGCTAGCAGCGAAGTCGGCACGACCGAACTCGACGCGGTGGCCGCCGAAACGCTGCTGCTGAAAGGACTCAAAGGCAAGGTCTTCAACCTCGAACCCCCGGCTGGACTGCCGCTCGACTTCGGCATCAACATCGAACCGGCCGGGGCGCTCACGGCGCCGGTCAAACTGTTCCTCGAAGGCCATGTCGCGTGGAACACCGACTACCACGAGTACTTCGAAATCAACAAAGTGCCGGAAAACGCCGAAGTCGAACTGCTGCCAGGCATACCCGTGCAGGCGAAACTGAAGACTCTGAAATCGAAACTCAACTTCAACGGGCGGGCCGGCGGCAACTTCCTGACGATCCCCAGCGCGTGCTCGTCGACCACGACGTCTCACCTGGAACTCGAATCGTATTCCGGTGAAGTCTCGCGCAAAGACACCAACACCCCCGTCGGCGTAACCGGCTGTGGCGCCGTGCCGTTCAAACCGACGACGACCGTTACGCCGGAAGCCAGCTCCGCCAGCTCGGACAAGCCCGACGGCGTGACGACCGTCGTGGCCGTGCCACAGGACGCCAACCCGACCGGCATCAACACGTCCGACATCAAAGACGCGCACGTAACGCTGCCCGAAGGACTCACGCTCAACCCCTCGGCGGCGCACGGCTTGAAGGCGTGCACCGCGGCGCAGATCGGCATCGGGACGCGGAATGCGGTCAGCTGCCCGCAGGAATCGAAAGTCGGCGAAGTCGCGATCGAAACGGACCTGCCCCCGGGCTCGCTGAAAGGCAGCGTCTTCCTCGGCAGCCCCTCGGGCGCGACGATCACCGATCCGCCGTTCACGATCTACATCGACGCCGAGGCGCCGTCGCTGGACGTATCGGTGCGTCTGCAGGGCACGGTCAGCCCGAATCCGACCACCGGCCGCCTGGAAGTCAGCTTCCTCGGCAACCCGCAGCTTCCGTTCAGCGAACTGCGCCTGAAGCTCAACGGCGGCGAACACGCCCCGCTGGCCAACCCGCTGGGCTGCAGCGGCACGACCGCGTTCAACTTCAGCTCCTACTCCGGCTCGAGCATCGCCAGCAGCACTCCGTTCACGGCGGCCGGGTGCCCAGGCACGATCCCGTTCTCGCTCGGCCAGAGCACGACAGACAGCACGCACAAGGCCGGCGCGTACACCAACTACACGTTCAACCTGACGCGCCCCGAAGGCCAGCAGTACCTGCAGCGTCTGACGACGACGCTGCCTGCTGGACTGGTCGGCGCGATCCCGTCGGTTCCGTTGTGCGGCGAGCCGCAGGCCTCGCTGGGGACGTGCCCGGCGAGCAGCCTGATCGGCACCGCGAACGTGACGGCCGGCTCGGGCGACGCGTACCCGTTCAGCGGCCCCGTGTACCTGACCGGGCCGTACAACGGCGCCCCATATGGCCTGTCGATCCCCGTCGAGGCGGCCGCGGGGCCGTTCGACCTCGGTCGGCTGGTCACGCGCGTGTCGATCGGCGTCGATCCGCACAGCGCACGCGTGATCGCCACATCGACGCTGCCCACGATCTTCAAGGGCGTGCCGCTGCGTCTGCGCAACATCAGCGTGCTCGTCAACCGCGCGAACTTCCTGTTCAACCCGACCAACTGCGGGCCCCTGTCACAGGACACCTCGCTGACCTCGACGTCCGGCGCCAGCCAGAACCTGTCGACCGGGTTCCCGGTCGAAAGCTGCAGCTCGCTGCCCTTCAAACCGAAATTCGAAGCCGCGACGAGCGCCTCGACTAACCCGACGCAGGCGAAAGCCAATGGCGCGAGCCTGAAAGTGAACCTGCTGCAGGGCATGCACGAGGCGAACATCCGCTCGGTCGTCGCCTCGTTGCCCAAACAGCTTCCGTCGCGTCTGACGACGCTGCAGAAAGCCTGCCCGGAAGCGACCTACGCAGCGAACCCGTTCAGCTGTCCGCCAGGCTCCAAGGTCGGCACTGCGACGGTCTCCACGCCGGTCCTGCCCGACCACCTGACCGGGCCGGCCTATCTCGTCTCGCACGGCGGGGCGGGGTTCCCCGACCTCGACCTGCTGCTCGAAGGCGACGGCGTGCGCGTGATCCTCAACGGCAACACGCAGATCAAGGGCGGCATCACCACATCGACGTTCGGCTCGATTCCCGACGTGCCGGTGACGAGCTTCGTGCTCGACCTGCCACAGGGACCGAACTCGGCGCTGGCGGTCAACGGCAAAGAATTCTGCACGCAGACGCTGATCATGCCGACGACGATCACCGCGCAGAGCGGCACGGTCATCAAACAGGAAACGAACGTCGGCGTCGCCAACTGCACCGGCGGCAAGGGCAAAACGCGCTTCAAGATCCTCAGCAAAAAGATCGTGCACAACAAGCTCGTCGTGCGCGTGCAGACGTTCGCGCCTGGACGCATCAGCATCAAAAGCCGCTACCTGCGCACGACCTTCAAGCGCGTCGCCAAGGCCGGCAAGTTCACGATCAAGGCGCCGCTGTCGCGCAAAGGCCGCAAGGCCCAGAGCGCGCGCAAACTGAAGTTCAAGGCGCGCGTAGGCTTCCTGCCGAAGAACAAGGCCGAAGCGATCTCCGCGGTGTTCACCGGCGTCGGCTTCAAGCACAAGGCAAAGGGCAAGAAGCGCAAGCACTAGGTGACGTGCCCAGCGCGGGCGGCCGACGCCCGCGCTAGCCTGCCGGCGGATGTCGGCACGCGCGCGCCTGACCCTGCTGACGGTCGGACTGGCGGTCACGCTCTGCATTTCTGCGCTCGCAGGAGCGGCCGCGATCGCACCCGCCAGTCCGGCAGCGCGCAGCACCCCCTCCTACCCCTCGCAGGCGTCGATCGCTGCGGCCGTGCGTTACCTGGACGCACGCGCCGGACGCACATCGCTGGCCGTCGTCGACAGCGCCGGGCGTCTCAGCGGCACGCGCACGCGCGAGCACTTCCAGAGCGCGAGCGTCGTCAAGGTGATGTTCCTCACGGCGTTTCTGCAGCGCTTGAACGCCGACCATCGCCCCGTCAGCGCGCTCGACCGCTCGCTGCTGTATCCGATGATCCACGAATCGAACAACGACGCCGCTTCGGCGGTGCTGAACCGTGTCGGCCTCAGCGCGGTCGCCCGCGTGGCACGCGAAGCCGGCATGCACGACTACGCACCGGGCGTCGGCTGGTGGGCCTATACACAGACCTCGGCGGCCGATCAGGCACGCCTCTTCATCGCCCTGGCGCAGCTGATCCCGCGTCAGTTCTGGCCCTACGCGCGCGGTCTGATGGCCGGCATCGAGCCTGAGCAGAGCTGGGGCATTCCGCAGATCGCGCGGCCGCGCTGGCAGGTCTTCTTCAAGACCGGCGCGCTGCCCTCGGAGGGGTTGTTCAACGAGACGGCGCGTCTGGAGCGTCCGGGCGTGACGTTCACGATCTCAGTCTTCTCGACGGCCGATCCGTCGATGGCCTACGGCGAAGAAACCATGCGCGGCGTCGCGCGCGCTCTGCTCGCCGGCAGCCCGCCGCCGCCCGGCTAGGGCCACACGCGGCCCAGCCGCACGCGAGCGCGCAAAGGTGGACAATGCCCTCGGCAACGCAGCGAGGGAGAGCAATGTCAGCCGCAACAGCCGTGCGTCCGCAGTCGCAGTCGAGCAGACCGTTCTCGGTGTTGATCGTCGGCGCGGGCTTCGGCGGCATCGCGGCGGCGATCGAGCTCAAGCGCCACGGCATCGACGACGTGACGATCCTCGAGCAGGCACCGCGCATCGGCGGCACGTGGTTCTACAACAGCTACCCGGGCGCGGCCTGCGACGTGCCCAGCCACCTGTACTCGTTCTCCTTCGCCCAGCGCCGCGACTGGTCGCGGCTGTGCTCGCCCCAGGAGGAGATCGACCGCTATCTGCAGGACGTCGCGCGCAGCCATGACGTCGCACGCCATGTCGAGTGCAACCGCAAGGTGGTCTCCTGCGCGTGGGACGAGCGCAGCGCGAGCTGGAGCGTGCAGACCGCCGACGGCCAGACACGCCAAGCCGATGCGCTCGTGCTCGCCACCGGCCAGCTCAACCAGCCGGCGCTGCCGGCGATCGACGGCATCGACTCGTTTGCCGGACACAGCTTCCACTCCGCGCGCTGGGATCACGACTACCCGCTCGCAGGCAAGCGCGTGGCGGTCGTCGGCAGCGGCGCCAGCGCCGTTCAGTTCGTGCCCGAGGTGGCGCGCGAAGCCGCGCGCCTGACGGTCTTCCAGCGCACCGGCAACTGGTTTCTGCCGCGCACCAATCGCCGCTACCCGCGGCTCGTGAAGGCGACGATCGAACATGTGCCCGGTATCCAGCAGTTCCGGCGCAAATTCATGTACCAGTACTGCGAGGCGATCACCGCGGCGATCCGCCACCCGCACACGATCGGTCGACTTGCCGGCCTGCGCTCGGCGGCGTTCATGCGCTGGCAGCTCAAAGACCCGCAGCTACGTCGCAAGGTCTGGCCGGACTACACGTTCGGCTGCAAGCGCGTGCTGTTCAGCTCGGCCTTCCTGCCGGCGCTCGCGCGCGACAACGTCGAGGTGGTGGTCGAACCGATCGAACGTATCGTCGAGCATGGGCTGGTCACCGCCGACGGCACGCTGCACGAGGTCGACTGCATCGTCTGGGGCACCGGCTTCAAGACCAACGACTTCATGTTCCCGATGCGTGTCGAAGGAGCAGGCGGCGTCGAGCTGAGCGAGTCCTGGGCACAAGGCGCGCACGCGCACCTCGGCATGACCGTTCCGGACTTCCCCAACATGTTCGTGCTGTACGGGCCCAACACGAACACCTCCGGTGGCTCGATCATCGTCTACCTGGAGGCGCAGGCTGCCTACCTGCGCCAGGCGCTGACGCAGATGCGCGCGCGTGGCGCGCGCGCCGTGCAGGTGCGCAAGGAGGTCGAGCGAGCCAGCGACCGCGCGCTGCAGGCGCGCTTTGCGGGCACCGCTTGGACGCGCTGTGACTCTTGGTATCGCGACGATCGGGGACGCATCGTCGCCAACTGGCCCGGCTACATGCGCGAGTACCTGCAGCAGACCGCCACGCTCGATCCGAGCGAGTACAGCTTCACGTCCCCGCAGACCGAGCCCGAGCCGGCGAGCACGCCGACCGCGAGCGCGATCGCGCCAACCAGCTGAGGAGGATGCGCAGATGCACGACTACGTGATCGTCGGTGCCGGATCGGCGGGCTGCGTGCTCGCCAACCGGCTGTCGGAGGACCCGTCGGTGCGCGTGCTGCTGCTGGAGGCCGGCAAGAAGGACCGCTCGCCGAACATCAAGATCCCGGCGGCCTTTCCCAACCAGTTTCACACCAAGCTCGACTGGGACTACACGACCGAGCCAGAGCCACACGTTGACAACCGCTCGCTGTACATCCCGCGCGGCAAGAGCGTGGGCGGCTCCAGCTCGATGAACGCGATGCTCTACGTGCGCGGGCGCCCGCTGGACTACGACGCCTGGGAGGCGCAGGGCGCGCCCGGGTGGGGCTATCGCGACGTGCTGCCGTACTTCATCAAGTCCGAGGACAACGCCCGCGGGGCATCGGAGTTCCACGGCGCCGGCGGCCCCCTGCGCGTCTCCGAGCAGCGCTCGCCCCGCGCGATGGACAGACGATTGCTGGCCGCGTCGCAGGCCGCGGGCATTCCGACAATCGCCGACTACAACGGACCCGAGCAGGACGGCGCTTCGATGTTCCAGGTCACGCAGCGAAACGGCCAGCGCTTCAGCGCCGCCGACGCCTTCCTGCGCCCGGCGCTGAAGCGGCCGAACCTCGAGGTGCGCACCGGCGTGAGCGTGCTCGGTGTGGAGCTGGAAGGCGAGCGTGCTGTGGGCGTGCGCGTGCGCAAGGGCCGCAGCGGCGAAGAGCTGCTGCGCGCCGAGCGCGAGGTGCTGCTGTCGGCGGGCTCGATCAACTCGCCGCAACTGCTGCTGCTGTCGGGCATCGGACCGGCCGACGAGCTGCGCGCCGCCGGCGTGCAGGCCCGCCACGACCTGCCCGGCGTCGGACGCAACCTGCAGGACCACCCCTTCGTGACGGTCATCTGGGAGGTCTCAGACCCGACCACGCTGTACGGCGCCGACAAGCCCAAGGCGCTTGCCGAGTGGCTGCTGCGCCGCTCGGGCAAGCTCAGCTCGACGGTCGCCGAGGTCGTCGCGTTCACGCGCACGCGTGGCGGCCTGCCGGCTGCGGACATCCAGTTCCACATGGGCGCGGCCTACTACGAAGACCACGGCGCCGAGACCTACGAGGGCCACTGCATGGTCATCGCGCCGGTGCTCGTCTCGCCCAAGGCCCGCGGGCAGGTGTGGCTGCGCTCGGCGGACCCGACGGCCAAGCCGCGCATCATCACCAACACGCTTTCTGAGCCCGACGACGTCGAGTCGCTGCTTGCCGGCATGACGCTTGCGCGCGAGATCGCCGGCCAATCGCCGTTGCGCGAGACGCTCGTCTCCGAGCTCAAGCCGGGCAGCGCGACGGCCACGCGCGAGGATCTGGAAGCCGACCTGCGCAGAAGGCTGATGCTGATCTACCACCCCGTCGGCACGGCGCGCATGAGCGACACACATGAGCAGGCCGTCGTCGATTCACAGCTGCGCGTGCACGGGCTGCGGGGACTGCGCGTGATCGACGCCTCGGTCATGCCGGTGATTCCGGGCGGCAACACCAACGCACCGACGATCATGGTCGCCGAGCGCGGCGCCGACCTGATCCGCGGCCGTGTCGCGGCCGCGGCCGAGCCCGCGGCGCTGGCGAGCTAGCGCGCTCGATGCCGATCAACCACCACCGACAAGGCGCCGGCCCACCGCTGGTGCTGCTGCACGGCATCGGCCTGCGCTGGCAGATCTTCGAGCCGGTGATCGGGCTGCTGGCCGTGGACCACGAAGTGATCGCCTGCGACTCGCCGGGCTTTGGCAAATCGCCGGCGCTGGCCAGCGACATCACGCCTGACATCGCAGCCTATGCTGACGCCTTCGAGCGCTTCTTCGCCGATGAAGGACTCGAGGCGCCGCACGTGGCGGGCAACTCGATGGGCGGCGCGATTGCGCTGGAGCTCGCGCGCCGTGGCGCCGTGACCTCGGCCACGGCGATCTCGCCGGCGGGCTTCTGGACGCCCCGCGAACGAACCTTCTGCCAGGTCTCGCTGGCGCCGCTGGCGCGCACTCCCGGTGCAGCGCGTCCGGCGCTGGAAGCGCTCGCTCGAACACGCGCAGGGCGCACGGCGCTTCTGTGGCAGACCTTCGGGCGACCGACGCAGATGCCCGGCGAGGTGGTCGTGCAGACGCTGCGCGACGCATGGGCGGCGCCCGCCTTCGCCGACGCGCTCACGGCGTTCGATCGCTACACCTTCCACGGCGGCGATGAGCTGGCGCGCACGCCGCTGACGATCGCCTGGGGCAACCAGGACCGGCTGCTGCCGTATCGCACGCAGGCGCCACGCGCACGCGCGCTGCTGGCGCAAGCGCACCACGTGACGCTCGGCGCCGGCCACGTGCCCTTCTACGACGACCCAGCCGCCGTGGCCGAGGCGATTCGCGCGGGCGCACACAGGCCGGTAGACGCCGCGACCAACGGTCGCGCCGGCGCCGAGCGCGTGCCCGCCTAGCTGCACGCGCCGACGTACGCTGCACACCGTCGGTAATACTGCGTCGATGGATGATGCCAAGGCACGCGAGCTGCTCGCCGGCGAACGCGCGCGCATCGAGCGCGCTCTGGCCGAGCTGGCGGCGCCGGAGAGCGACCCCAACGAGGACCCGGCGGACGCAGGCGACAATGCGCCGGAGCTGCTCGACGCAGAGATCGACTCCGGCCTGGCGGCGCCGCTGCGTGAGGAGCTGGCGGCGATCGAGCGCGCCGAAGCTCGACTGGCCGAAGGCAGCTATGGCATATCGGTGGAAAGCGGCGAGCCGATCCCCGACGGCCGGCTGCAGAGCATCCCCTGGGCCGAGCGCACCGCAGAAGAGCAGGCGCGCTACGAGTCTTCGCGCGCATAGCCGCAGCCCTCGGCGCACCGCAAGCTGTCCATTTCCCCTCACGCCGTTCGTCTCAGGGGCGACCGTTCATATCATCGTGCCCCAACCACAAAGAAGGAACGCATGAGCCCGAACACCGACCGCGCAAAGAACCTCGCCCTGGCGCTGCTTGCGATGACGCAGTTCGTCGTCGTGATCGACGCCTCGATCGTCAACGTCGCGCTGCCCTCGATCGGCCGCGCGCTGCATTTCTCCCAGGACAACCTCACGTGGGTGGTCAACGCCTACACGCTGACGTTCGGCGGCTTTCTGCTGCTGGGCGGCCGCCTGGCCGACCTGATGGGTCGGCGCAGGATGTTCATGCTCGGTCTGGTCGTGTTCTCGCTGGCCTCGCTGCTCGGTGGCCTCGCGCAGTCGGAGGCCTGGCTGATCGCGGCGCGCGCCGTGCAGGGCCTGGGAGCAGCGATCGTCTCGCCGGCCGCGCTGTCGATCATCACGACGACCTTCTCCGAAGGCGCCGAGCGAAACCGCGCGCTCGGCGTGTGGGGCTCGGTCGCCGGGGCCGGCGGCGCCGCGGGCGTGCTGCTCGGCGGCGTGCTCACGAGTGGCCTCAGCTGGCGCTGGGTGCTGTTCGTCAACGTGCCGATCGGCGTGATCTGCGTGCTGCTCTCGCCGCGCCTGCTGCAGGAGAGCCGCTCCGAGGCCGAGGCGCGCAGCTTCGACATCCCGGGAGCGATCGCCGTGACGGCCGGGCTGGCGCTGCTCGTCTATGCGCTCGTGAACGCTGTCAACGCAGGCTGGGGCTCGACCGAAACGCTGTTGTTGATCGCCGGCGCGGTCGTGCTTCTGGGCGCCTTCCTGGCGATCGAGATGCGCTCGCGCGCGCCGCTGATGCCCTTCTCGATCTTCCGCCTGCGCACGCTGCGCGGCGCCGACACGGTCGCGCTGCTGATCGGCATGTCGCTGTTCTCGATGTTCTTCTTCATCTCGCTGTACATGCAGCAGGTGCTGCACTACTCGGCGCTGCGCGCCGGGCTCTCCTATCTGCCGCTGGCCGTCGCGATCATCCTCTCGGCGGGCGTGGCATCGGTCGGCGTCACGCGCTTCGGCTTCAAGCCGATCCTGTTCGTCGG
The DNA here is from genome assembly GCA_036264175.1 of Solirubrobacteraceae bacterium. Taxonomy (GTDB): domain Bacteria; phylum Actinomycetota; class Thermoleophilia; order Solirubrobacterales; family Solirubrobacteraceae; genus Palsa-744. The sequence goes on along the minus strand of DATARK010000069.1, from coordinate 18,478 downwards.
GCTGCTGTTCGTGGCTGGCGGGCTGTACTGGTTCTCGCGCGTGCCCGGCACCGGCGGCACGTTCGCGGCCGACGTGCTCGGGCCATCGATTCTCGCTGCGATCGGCCTCGGCCTGTCCTTCGTGCCCGTGACGATCGCCGCGGTGACCGGCACACGGCCGCAGGAGGCGGGCCTGGCCTCGGGACTGGTCAACACCGCCCAGCAGATCGGCGGCGCGCTGGGTTTGGCGATCCTCGCGACGATCGCCAACAGCCGCACCAACGAAGTCATCCACGGCGGTCAGCACCACATCGCGATCGCCTTGACAAAGGGCTTCGAGCGGGCCTTTCTGGTCGGCTCGGGCTTCGCGCTGTTCGGCGCGCTCCTGACTGCCGTGCTGATCTCCTCGCGCGACAGCCGCGAGCATTCGCTGGCAGCGCGCGCCGAGGGAGGCGAGTCGCCCGTCGCCACGCCGGCCGCCTAGTGCCGCAGACGAGCGGTACGGGCGAGGCCTTCCGGCAGCCAACTCATCGGCTAGGCGCGCTCGAAGACCAGCGTCGCGATGCCCTCGCCGACTGTCTGGGCGCCTGACAGCTTCAGCGTCTTCTTCGCGCCGCTCGCGAACAGGCGCTTGCCGCTGCCGAGCAGCACCGGGAAGACCATCAGACGCAGTTCGTCGACCAGGTCGTGCTCGATCAACCCCTGTGCCAGCTGCGCGCTGCCGTGGACGACCAGGTCACCATCGACGGCGTCCTTCAGCTCTGTGATCTCCGCGACGAAATCGCCGTCAAGCACTTTGGAGTTGTTCCACTGCGGATCGGTCAGCGTCGACGAGACGACGTACTTGGGCATGTTGTTGAACTTGTCGGCGAACTCGCCCTGCATCGTCGGCCAAGCGGCCGCAAAGCCTTCGTAGGTGCGCCGGCCGAGCAACAGCCCCGCGGCGTCCATCGTCTCGTCGGCCTTGAACTTCTCGCCGTCGGCGCCGCGGTCGAACTTGAACGTCCAGCCGCCGTGCTCGTAGCCCTCGGCTCCGCCGGGATCCTCCATCACGCCGTCCAGCGAAACGAACTCGGTTATCACGATCTTGCCCATTCGGTGCACTCCCTTCGCTTCTTAGTTGACAGTCGTTGATCAGACGAGCGGCTGCAGCGAAACTCATCGCACGCGTGAAGCCAGCCATGCCGCAGAGAGCTGCTTCGGTGTCTCTCGTCGCCGCTGGCTTCGCTGCCGGCGTCGCGCAGGTCGCGCCACGGTAGCGTCGGGCCTGACGATGAGCGCTCTCACACGCCGACCGCGCACGACGATGCTGCTCTCCGGACTGATCGCCGGCGGCACGGTCGTGGCGATCGCCGCATCTGACAGCCCGCGTGCACTGTGGCGCACCTTCGAGCACATGCAACCGGTGTGGCTGCTGGCAGCGCTGGGCTTCGAGCTGCTGTCCTACGTCGGTTACGTTCTGGCCTACCGCGCCACCGTGCTGGCCGGCGACCAGCCCGGCATCTCGCTGCTGCTGACGATTCGGCTGGTCGTCGCCGGCTTCGGCCCGTTCGTTCCACTGGGCGGCTTCTCGTTTGACCGCCACGCGCTCAGCGCGGTCCATCGCAGCCGCCGAGAAGCGCGCCGCCAGGTGCTGGCGCTGGGCGTCATCGAGTACCTGCTGCTGGCGCCGGCGGCGTGCGTCTGCGCGCTCATCTTGCTGCTGGAATCGCAGAGCGCCTCGCTGGCGCTGACACTGCCCTGGGTGTTTGGCGTGCCGCCGGGCTTCGCGCTGGCCTGGTGGGCCACCAAACCGCGCATCCTGCGCCGCTTCCAGCGCTCGAAGACGCGCGCCGGGCGCTGGATCGGCGAGCTGCTGGCGGGCGCGGCGATTCTGCGCCAGATCGTGCTGCGGCCGCTGGAGCATCCGCTGGCGCTCGTCGGCATGGCGATCTACTGGGCCGCCGAGATCGCCTGCCTTGCATATGCGCTGCGCTGTTTTGGCATCGAGCTGTCGGTGCCGGCGCTGGTCATCGCCTACGCGACCGGCTACGCCGCAAGCCGCCGCTCGCTGCCACTCGGCGGCGCCGGCATCACCGAGGTGCTGCTGACACTCGCGCTGATCGAGGTCCATGTCAAACCCGCGCACGCGCTGCTGTCGGTCGTGGCTTACCGCGTGGTCAACTTCCTCGCGCCAACGATCCCGGGACTGCTCGCGCACTCCTCGCTGGCGCCGGCGATCGAGCAGCACGTCGCGCACGAGGAAGTCGAGACAACTGGTCGAAGCGCACACATCGCTGAGTGACTCGCTGTCATCGTTACTCGAGCTGGGTCTGAGCAATCGCACGACGAAGAAAGGAAGCGACACATGAACACCTACGTGATTCGCCGCCGGGCCGCTTGGGCTTCGCCCGAGCAGCTGGAGCAGACCGCCGCGCGCTCCAAAGAGGTCGCCGAGAGCGAGTTCCCCGAGGACATCGCCTGGATCCGCAGCTACGTGATCGACGAAGGCGACGGCACGCTCGGCACGGTCTGCATCTATCAGGCGACCAGCCACGACGCCGTCAGCAAGCACGCCAATCGCGTCGACATGCCCGCCGATGAGATTCTCGACGTCGCCGACACCGTGATCGTCCGCCCCGATCCGGTCGGCGAGGCCGCCGCGTCGTGAGCTGATCTGCGACGGGCGGCTTGCAAGGCCGCCCGTCGCCTTCCCGCAGAGATCGTGACTGCCGAGCTCGGGCTCGCTCTGGCGGCGATCACGTTGCGCACCGGCGCAACCATCGGCGTGCCGTGATCGACGCCGAGCTCGCTGAGGATCGGCAGCAGCGTGGCACCGAACGCGTCGAAGCCTCCTGCGAGTCCCAGACGTCGAACACGTTGATCTCGCCGTCGCTCTCAAGCGCCACGTGGTAGGTCCGTCCCGCCGGTGCGCCTGGCTCCGGCGGCCTCTCGCCGGTGCTCAACTCGCCAACGGGGGTCCCGCGCCGACCGGCTTGACGGCGGCTGCGATCTCGCTTCGCAGCGCCTTCAGCGCGGCGACGTAGATCTCCGAGAACGTCGGGAACGGCTGGATCGTGTCGGTCAGCACGTCGAGCGCGACGCGGGCGCGAATCGCCAGCGTCGCCTGCTGCAGCCACTCACCTGCCTCCGGGCCGAGCGCGTAGGCGCCCGTGAGCCGCTCGCCGTCGCTGAGCAGTGTCAGAAAGCCGTTCTGCTCGGCGTAGGCGCGCGTGTAGGTGGCCGTCTTGGCCACGTCGGACAGCGCGACCGTTGCGCAGCAGCGCCCCGCCGAGGCGCCGACTGCCGCGGCCTGCGGATCGGTGTAAACGACCCGCGGAACCGCCTCGTAGTTGGCCTTGCGCGACCCGCCGAGGATGTTCGCGGCGACCACCTCGCCCTGGTACTTGCCAACGTGGGTCAGCGGCCACAAGCCGTTGACGTCGCCGATCGCCCACACGTTCTCCGCCGCGCGCAGGTGCGCGTCGACCGGAATTCCGTGCGCGTCGGGCTCGACGCCGACGGTCTCGAGGCCGATCCCGGCCACCCGCGGCCGCCGCCCGGTCGCCACGAGCAGCCGATCGCCGCGCAGCTCGCGTCCGTCGTCGAACTCGAGCACGTAGTCCTCGCCGTCGCGTCGCGCGGCGGTCGCGTTGGCCGACAGCACGAGCTCGATGCCGTCGCGGGTCAGCACCTCGCCGAGCGCCTCGCCCAGCGGAGCCGGCTCGCGTCCGAGCACGTGCTCGGACATGTCGACGATCGTCGCGCCGCCGCCCAGCCGACGAACGGCCTGCGCCATCTCGACGCCGACCGGCCCGCCACCGAGGATCAGCAGGTGCCGCGGAACCGCCTTCATCGAGGTGACCTCGCGATTGCTCCAGACGCCGTCCAGCTCGCGCAGGCCCGGCACGGGCGGCACGACCGGATCGGCACCGTTGGCGAGCACCACGTGGTCAGCCGTGTGCCGTACGCCGTCGACCTCGACGGCGCCGAGGCCAGCCAGCCGTCCGCTGCCGCGCAGCAGGGCGATGCCGTTGTCGGCCAGCCAGCGCTCCTGCCCCGCATCGGAGTGGTCGGAAACCATGAAGTCGCGCCAGGCCAGCGCCGCCTCGACGTCGACCTCGGCGCTCGCCGTGGCCTCGCGCGCGCCGTTGACCGCCTCGCCGGGTCGCAGCAGCGTCTTGGACGGGATGCATGCCCAGTAGGAGCACTCGCCTCCCACGAGCTCGCGCTCGACGATCGCGACGCGCAGGCCGCCCTCTGCAAGAGCGCCGGCGCAGTGCTCACCGGGCGAACCGCCGCCGAGCACGATGACGTCGTAGTCGCTGCTCATGTCGGCAGCTCCTCGCCGGCGCGCTCACGCACCATGTAGAGCGCATACCAATCCGGCCAGTTGGCGTCAGCCTCAGCGGTGCGCTCCTCATGCTTGCCGTGCGCCGCCGCAGCCCGCTCGAGCGCCTCCTTGAGGTCTTGCACGGACTCGTAGGTGGTGGACATCGGCATCTCCTCTCAGCGGCCTGGGAGCCGCGTCTTGATCTCCTGAAGCAGCCAGCCGTTGCCATCCGGATCGCGGAATTCGGCGAACGTGCCGTAGCTGCTGCCGTCTGGTGCCGGTCCGGCCACGCGACCGGCCTCGTGAAATCGCCCGCCCGGTGAGCCCTCGTGGAACACCTCGCCCACGTCGACCCCGCGCGCGCCCAGCTCATCGCGTGCGGCGTCGATGTCGGCGACGATCAAGTACAGGCTCTGGGCCGACCCAGGCGCAGCCGACGTGAGGTTCGTGCCGAATTGGATCGAGCAGCCCGAGCCCGGCGGCGTCAGCTGGACGATGCGGAAGTCGTCACCTGCCGCGACGTCCGCGTCAAGCCTCCAACCCATGCCTTCGTAGAACCGCTTTGCCCGATCGACGTCCGAAACCGCCAAGACCACGGCCTCGAGCTTCATCTCCCCCGTCTGCACGGGCGGCGTGCCCGCCGCGGTTTCATTGCTCACGTCGACGCTGCTCATCGTGGCCTCCGACGGTAGGGCGGCGTCGCGTCGCGGCGTCGCGTTCTGGCCGAGGCACGCAGCACAGAGCGATGCCGGTCGAACGACCGACGACGCGGTGGTGCGCTATGCAAGGGATCGGCATCGGGGGCCCTGTCTGATCGCCCCGCCGTCGCTCGACTGAGCAAGTCACCTCGGGTCGCTCATACTCTCCATCTCGTTCTGGTGGATGTCAAGACATCCGCCCGAGTCCGCTTCGAACGCACCGGGAGTAGGGTTTGCTCGTGGCAACTGACGCCGTTCATGCAGCAGCTGCACGACGCCGGCTTCACGCGGCGCGGCGGCCACCTGGTGTGCACGTACTTCGACGAGAACTGCCTCGGGCTCGTGCCGGCCGAGCAGGTCGAGGGGCTGTACAGCTGTCTGGACTACTACCAGGACGCCAGCGATCCGTTCAGCAAGGAGCTGCTGGGTCGCTACGACGAGAGCTATCCGGGCAGCGCGATGTTCACGGGCGGAAGCGCGTGCTCAGGCCTGTACCGCGGCATACGGCTGTGGGAGGCCGCGGTGCGAGAGGCAGGCGTGCTCGATCAAGACGCCGTCATCCAGGCGCTGGATCACGCGAAGATCGCCGTCGGCCCCGGCGGCCCCGCGGAGATGGTGCCCGGGCAGCATCACGTTCGCATGAACATGTACATCGCCCAGGTGCGCCAGGGCGCGCTGCAGATCGTCAAGAGCGTCGGAGTCGTCGATCCCGACGAGCAGATCGTTGACGAGCGTCCTGCAGTGACGGCCTGAGCAAACGCCGAGCAGGCGTTGGACTTCCGCGCCACGTTGCGCAACCGCCGGCGCAACGGCGTGACGTGGCAGCGGAAGTCCCAGCTCCCGGGCTTTGCACAAGCGGCGCTCTAGACTGCGCCGATGCGATCTGCCCTCCGACGCTTGGCGACCGCGCTTGGGCTGACGCAGCGGGCGCAATCCTTTCGCGGCGGCGTGCGAGCGCACCGCGACGCTCGTCCCACCGATTCGGCATCCAACGGGCGCGCCGGCGCCGATCCGTTCGAGTCGCTCGGCGGCGCGGTGGGCGCCGCCGCGCGCTACCCGATATCCCTGCGCTATTTCGCGCGCGGCTACAGCTATGCGCAGCAACTGCCGGCGGCCCGGACGGTCGTGCCGAACACGGCCGAGCAGCCGAGCGACCCCAATCTCTTGGAGGCGTACTTCGAGGCCCATACCGAGGGGCCGGGGATCTGGAAGTGGCGCCACTACTTCGACATCTACGACCGCCACTTGGCGCGCTTTCGTGGCCGCCCCGTGCGAATCGTGGAAGTCGGAATCTTCGGCGGCGGCTCGATCGGCATGTGGCGCGAGTACTTCGGGTCCAACGTGCACATCTACGGCGTCGACATCGATTCCAGCTGCCGCGCGCTGGAGGGCGAGGGCGTCGAGATCTTCATCGGCGATCAGTCCGACCCCGCCTTCTGGGAGAGCTTTCTTGCCGGCTCTCCCGAGATCGACATCGTGCTGGACGACGGCGGCCACCTGGCCAGTCAGCAGAGCGTGACGCTCGAGTGCCTGCTGCCGGCGATGCGCCCCGGAGGCGTATACATCTGCGAGGACATCCAGGGAGGCTTCCAGCCGTTTCACGCCTTTGTCGACGGGCTCACGCACCCGTTGAGCGCAATCGGCTTTGCCGAGAACGCGATTGCCGGGCCCGTGCACGAGCACGTCGCCTCCGTGCATCGCTACCCGCTGCTGACGGTGATCGAGAAGCCCACCGCAGGCCCGCGTCGCTTCGAATCCCTGCGCCACGGAAGCGACTTCCCCAGCTCGAAGTGGCTCAGTTGAGAGCGCTGCTCGCCGGCGATCGAGCGCAACTGACCCAGCGAACCTAGCTAGCGACGGAGTCGTTCGTAGGCCTGTCGCGCGAAGCGTCGCGCGAGGCGCTCCTGCGGGTAGGTCCGTGGAACGATCTTGCGGTTGTACTGCACAGCAAGCCTCTCGTATCTGCTGGTGTGCCCATGCAGCAGGCGCACGCGGTCGACCACGGTGGTCGTCATGCCAAGGCGCAGGTTGTACTCAGCAGGCAGCGTGGCCACCTTCATCCCGTGCTGCCAGGCGCAGCGTCGGAAGGCCGGCTGATCGCCGATCCCGGTGCGAGTGGGATGTTCTTCTCCGTAGGGTCCCGCCAGCACGTCCTCGACCAGCCAGGCGCGATAGGTCTCTTCCCAGCTGCGCAGGAACGCTGCCACACGCTCGCTCGACCGCCACGCGACCACGCCACAGTTGAACTCGGGGAAGGCCGCGGGGACCTCCGGGTCGTCCAGGCCACGGTAGGCGGGTGCCTGCGCGAGCGCCAGGTCATAGTGATCGAGCAACTCGAAAACGCCGACCATCTCGTCGACGACGAACGTGTCGGTATCGAGGTAGAGCGTGCGCTCGAACGGCGAGCGACGCATGTTGGCGATTCTGTCCACGAACGGCGCGCTGGAGATCGGCTCGAAGTCGACCACCGTCACGCCAGGCGGCGGGTCCTGGATCTGGCCCGCGGCGAAGATCAGATGCGGGACGTCGTTGTGGCGCAGCGATGAGCGGGCCGCTCGCGCCGCCTCGGCGACATACTTCTCGCCGAAGGCCGAGTACATGATTCCCGCCGGCGCGGGCTCCAGGCGTTTATCTGCGACGACGCCCAGCGGACCGAACGAAGCGTTGGGCGGCACGCGCGGAACAATAGTGCTCGGGCACGACTGCTCGGGCGGCGAACACTCCGGTCTCTACCGGTGCGACGTCCGCGACAGCCCTGCTGCTCACACTCAGTCGTATCCGCGGGACGCGCAACAAGCCGAACGCTCAATAGGAGCTCCGGCGCTTGGCGTCGAGCTCGCTCAGCGCTTAGGATCGCAGCGTGGTCGAGCCCGTCTTCTTCTATGACTTCAGCTCGCCGTACGCCTATTTCGCGGCGAACCGGCTAGACGACGTGCTCCCCGTGCAACCCCGCTGGCAGCCGATCCTCTATGGGGCACTGCTACAGCAGATCGGCAAGGTGCCGTGGTCGATGCGCCCGGGCTCGAAGCGAGATGCGCAGATGCGCGAGTGCGAGAAGCTGGCCGCCGAACTCGGACTCCCCCTTCGCTGGCCGCCCGGTTGGCCGACAGAGACCTACTCCGTCGTCGTCCTCCGCGCTGCCCTCGTGACCGCGGAGCTGGACCTGATCCGGGAGTTCTCGCTGGCTGCCTACCGACAGAGCTTCGGCCTGGGGCGAGACTTGACCGACGTCGCCGTCGTCCTCGAAGCCGCCGAGCAGGCTGGCGCCGACCGAGCGGTGGTGCGAGAGGGAGTTGAGCGTCCGGACATCAAGGAGCGTCTCCGGCGCGTGACCGACGATGCGCGCCGGCTTGGCGTCACGGGGATTCCCACAGTCTGCATCGACCGAACCCTCTACTGGGGAAACGATCGGCTCGAGAATGCTGCGGCCGCGCTGGCCGACTCAAGCCCGACCTAGCGCTCGGGAGGCCCTCACGCGAACATCAGCACCCGACGCGCACGGTGCTCGTCTGAAGCTGGTTCAGCGAATCGATCCAGGCGATGTGAAAGAGGCCTTTGCGCCCGGCGCTGAGCGCAGCGGTCCCACCCCTGGCCGTCGTGGTGAGCGCGACACGCGCGCCGACCTTTGGGCAGCGAAGGCTGAGGGGATGCAGCCAGATCGTCCCCGCGTCTTCGCCGTTGACAGTCGCGACGAGCGTGCTGCCGGCGTCGTTGATCGCCCCCGTCAACCCAAGGCCGTATTCCGTGTTCGCCGGCGCCGCTTCGACGCCATGAAAGCGCCCGAGGTGACCGGTTGGCGAGATTTCGAGCTCGCCGCCCTCTGAGCGCCCGTGCGGTAGCGCATTGTCCAGAGTGATCAACGTGCGGTGGTTCTGTGACTGCACGAACTGTTCTTCGCCGTCGGACTCCTTGACGATCAGATGCGTGGGTTCGAACGTGGACGCCCACGAGGGCCTGCGCGCAAAGGCATAGCTCTGGTAGACGAACCCGAACAACCACAGCTCTGACCCGTTGGCCCCTTCCAGGGACAGGCCGGGTTCGCGCAGCACGCGACCGCGCGCGAAGTGAGATGGTCCGAGCGTGCCATTGCCGTACAGCCGGCGATCGACCCACATCCTGACCGTGCCGAACGGCGGGTTCGGCGCATATTCGCCGCGCAGGTACAGCGCGCCATGGCGGACCATCGTGATGACGCGGTTGGCTTCGCGGTGCAGCGGTTCGCGCGCAAGGTGGTCGCGTCCGAAATCATGGCCGGGACGGCCTACCGCCACCCGAATCGGCTGGAAGTCTTCGCCTTCAGACCAGGCGAGCTCGATCTCGTTGTTAGTCAGCACCGGTTCGCTGGCTTCGGATTCACGCCCAAAGGAGTGCGGAATCAAGCGCACGTCGCCCCAGTGCCCGCTGGGGCTGAGCTGGGCGACGACAAGCTCGCTGCAGAGCGGTTCGCCGGCTTCGCGAGCGATTTGAGCCGAGACGCTGCGCACGCGCACGGAGCTCTGCGAGGCCGATGAGCCGGAGCCCTGCTGACACGCTTCTTCTTCGTGAACTCCTCCGGGCCAGTAGCGGTCGACCGCGACGGTCCAGCCGTCGCGCAGCGGCGTGATCTGCAGGTCTTCGCCGCGCAGCATCGGCGGCAGCGCGACGGCAGCGAGGTGCCCGTCTTCCTGGATGCGCACGAGGCGCTCTCCTTCGGGGCCTGCGAGCTGCAGCCACGTTCCCTGGTGGACATCGGGCCGCATGGAGACGAGCGGAGCGAGCTGCTGTTTAGAGGTCACCGGGCCCACCGGCGCCGCTGCACCAAAGCTCAGCGAGGCCGCGAGCGAAGCGATCAGGGCGATCATCGCTTGCCGCCTCGAGACCTCAACGCCGTGCGCATCGGACCCTCACCGAGGCGCTGCGCAGCTGTTCGTGCTCGTCCAGCCACGCGACATGAAAGACGCCTGATCGACCGATGCTGACAGCCAGCGCGGGGTCCTTCGCCGACACCGTCGCGCCAGCGAGCGCGAGCTTGCGCTGGCGGTAGGCACAGCGCGGGCTTGAAGGATGCAGCCAGAACGGGCCGCCGCGGTAGGAGGTGCTTGCGACCAGCCATTCGCCGCGATCTCCGATCGCCCCTTCGAACTCGCGCGTGGAGCTGCCTGATTGCGGTTCGATCGTGCGCGCGGGTGCGGGAATGCCGTGGGGTGAGACTGCGACGGCGGCAATGTGTTCGCGTTCCGAGCCAGGGCGCACCTTGGCTTCAGCGGTGATCAGCAAGCGACCGTTGAACGACTCGGCGACGCCTTCTTCGGGCGAGCCTTCGGCCTTGGGAAAGATCAGATGCGGATGTTCATAGGCGTGGGCGAACGGCGCGCGTCTCGCGATGAGCAGCTTGAAGTCGCCCACGGAGTAGAGGTCCAGTTCAGAGCCGTCGGGCTCGGAGAAGTAGGTGCCCCGTTGATACAGCAGGTGGCTGCGGAGCACGTGGGTCGGCCCGAGTCTCCCGCTCGCGTACAGGCGGCGTTCGGCGATGTATTCGGGTTCGCCTGACGTGACGTCGGGACCGTATTCGGCGACGTCGTACAGAGCGCCGCGTTTGATCGAGACGCTGACCGATTCGGAGTGAGCGCGCGCAAGCACGTGACGCGCGATGTGCGGGGTCGCGAGCGGCTTGCCGAGCGGCGCCGCGGCTACGCGCACCGCTTCGACGTAGGGTTCGCCCCACGCCAGCTCAAGCCGACCATGGTGCTCGACGGGTTCTGAGACCCATGTTCGGTTGCCACGCGTGTGCGGCAGGGTCTGCACGACCAGCCAACGCCCATGCGGGCTGCGCTCGGCCAGCACCCAGTCATCGCAGCAGCCCGGTTCGTCTGCTTCGGGTTCTTCGATTTCTTTGCAGCAGTAAGCCTCAGCGCGCGCAGCAGGTAGATAGCGATCGATCGCCACGGTCCAGCCGTTCTGCAGCGGTGAGACACGGAGTTGATCGCCGCGGAGCTGCGCAGGCAACCCGATCGAGGCGGTCCTCCCGTGTTCGCCGATCCTGACCAAGCGCTCGCCGGCCGGGCCGGGAAACTGCAGCCATGCCCCGCTGACGAGGTCTGGCTGCTCGATGAGCCCGTGACCGTTGCCTTCGCCGATGGGGCCGAGCGCGGCGGGTGAGGAGAACGCCACGGAGGCGATCAACGCGGCGGCGGCGGCTGCGAACAAGTGCTCCCCTCCGATGCCTCTTCGCGATCTCCCGGACACCCTCATCAACAGGGCGCCGGGGTGAAAGTTCTGCTGCTGCAGTGTCTATGGAGACGGTGGGAATCGAACCCACGTCCGCAATCGCGTGAGAATGGCTTCTACGAGCGTATCCGGCGCTCTGATCTCATCCCCAGCTCGCCTCGCCGGCGGGGTTGCTGGGGACCAGCCTCCTGAAATTTTCCCGGATTGGCGGAGACGGACCGCACCGGGTGAGCCTGCTTTCTGATTCCGGCCTTCCCCGCCGCAGGCAAGCGGGGCCCGGAACCTCACTCACCTAGTGTTAGCTAGGCAGCAAGGGCGTACTCGTGAGAGTCCGCACTTATGGTTTTCCCGGGTGTTTTACGAGGCCGCCCGGGACCTCGACTCGCCACCATCCTCACGAGCCGACCACGTCGAAGCCTGTCGTCCCCGAGGATGTTGCTGCGGGACCCATTCTAGACCCCGCAAGAGAAAAAAACGACGCGGTCCCGGGCCGCTTGAGGAACCCACTCCGTCCGGTCCGAGGACCTTCCTTCGTGGGTGGCGCGGCCTCACACCTCAGTGGCCTCGCTCTTTGCGGCTCGGTTCCGCGTCTGCATTCAAAGTAGCTCGACCGTCGAGTCGACGCAAGGCCCCGCGCACGATCACTCCGCACTTTCCAGGAAAAAGACCGAGCCGATTCGCCAAGCCTCGCGTCTTCGACGGCGCGAGGCTGTATGGCAGGCCCGCGGCGCCGGCCGGCGAAGTGAGTTTGATCGTTAGCAGACGCTTATCGCTGCTGCCACAATGAGCACATGGATAGCGGCGACGTATCCGTGCATCCGCCGGTGCCTTCGCTGCCCGCCGGTGCTCCGGCGGCTCCGCCGGCGACGCCCGGCGCCGACCCGTTCGGCCAGCCGCCGCGCCGTCACACGGCGACGCAGAGCCTGCGCAAGCGCATCGGCAGCGCGCTCGCGGCGATCGCCGCGCTGATCGCCAAGTTCTGGGCGGCGATCAAAGGCGTTCTGCTGCTGCTGCCCAAAGCCAAGCTGCTGACCACGGCCGGCACGGCCATCGTCTCGGTCGTCGCCTACTCGCTGTTCTTCGGATGGACGTTCGCCGTGGGCTTCGTGATTCTGCTGTTCGTGCACGAGATGGGCCACGTGATCCAGCTGCGCCGCGAAGGCGTCAAGGCGAGCGCGCCGATGTTCATTCCGTTTCTTGGCGCCGTCGTCATGATGAAGGAGATGCCCGAGGACGCGCTCGCCGAGGCACGCGTGGGCCTTGCCGGACCGATCCTCGGCACAGCCGGCGCCGGCGTCTGCCTGGCGATCGCCGAAGTGACCGACAGCGACCTGCTGCGAGCGCTGGCATACGTCGGCTTCCTGCTGAACCTGATCAACCTCGTGCCGATCGTGCCCTTCGACGGCGGACGCGCGATGGCCGCCATGGCTCCGGCGATGTGGTTCCTCGGCATCGCTGCGATGGTCGCCCTGCTGCTGCTGACGGAGAACCCCTTCCTGCTGATCTTCATCGTGCTTGGCGGCATGGAAACCTGGCGCCGCTGGAAGCTGCGCAGCAGCCGCTCGTTGGAGCAGGCCGCCTACTACCGCGTCTCACGCCGCGCCCGGCTGCTCGTCGGCGCCGTGTACATCGGCCTGATAGTGCTGCTGGCCGCCGGCATGGAGCACGCCTACGTGCTGTCCTCCGGCGGGCACACATTCGGCCGCTGGTAGCCGCAATGCGCGGCGACGAGCTGAGCTAGCGCCGCGCTTCGCGCACGGCGCGTTCCATGTCGCGCTTGCTCTCGCGCTCGCGAATCGTCTGGCGTTTGTCGTACAGGTCCTTGCCGCGCGCCAGCGCGATCTCCGCCTTGGCGTTGGCGCCGGAGAAGTAGATACGCGTCGGCACCAGCGTCAGGCCGCGCTCGGCCGCGCGCGCGGCGATGCGGTCGAGCTCGCGCCGGTGCAGCAGCAGCTTGCGCGGGCGCTCGGGGTCGTGGTTCTCGCGCGAGGCCGGCGCGTAGGGAGGAATGTGCACCGAGTGCAGCCACAGCTCGCCGTCGCGGATCGCCGCATAGCCGTCCTTGAGCTGCGCGCCGGACTCGCGCAGCGCCTTGACCTCCGTGCCCTCCAGCACCATGCCCGACTCGAAGCGCTCGAGCAGCTCGTAGCGATGCGACGCATAGCGGTTGGAAGCCACGTCGCCGGCTCCGATCTTGCGCTTCTTGCCCTTGCCTTTTGCCATCGCCCGTCGAGCCTAGCCGCCCGCGACGAGCCTGGCCCTCCCGGTCGCACCTAGCGCTCGGACTCGTCCTCCTGCACCGGCAGCAGGTCCACGCGCCCGCGCGCCGTGTCCACGCGCGCCACGCGCACCGTCACCGCATCGCCGAGGCGCAGCGTCGTTCCGCTGCGCTCGCCGTGCAGCACCGTGCCCAGCTCGTTGATCTCCCACCAGTCGCGCTCGCCTGACGGCGTGCTCATGTCGCGCACCGCGAGCATGCCCTCATAGACCGCATCGCCCGCCGCCGCATCTGTCGCGCCGAACACGACAAAGGCGCCGGCGGAGATCAGCCCGACGACCTCGCCCGTGAACTCCTGCTCGAAGCCACGCTCGTACAGCAGACGCTCCAGATCGAAGCAGCTGGCCACGTCGTCGGCATCGCGCTCGATCTTCATCGCCTCGCGCTCGCGCTCAGACGTCCACTCGCCCAGCTTGGCGAGCCCGCCTGTGCGCGGCGGGCGCTCTCCCCCGCCCACCGCCGACAGCAGCGCTCGATGGCAGACGAGATCGGGATAGCGTCTGATCGGTGACGTGAAGTGGCAGTAGCTGCGCGAGCGCAGGCCCGCGTGGCCGAGGTTCTTCGGCGAGTAGTAGGCCTGCTTGAGCGAGCGCAGGATCAGCGCGTTCAACGCGCGGCCGCCGCGGCCGCTGCGACGAACGTACTCCTCCACACCTTGCGAGATCGCACCCAGCAACTCGGCGGACTGCGACGAGGACATGCGCTCTGCAAGCGGCGGCGTCGGCACGTCAAGCGAAGCCAGCTGAGCCACCAACCGCTCCACTCGTTCTGGCTCGGGGCGCTCGTGCACGCGATACAGGCACGGCACCTTCTGGCGCGCCAGCAGCTCCGCGACCGCCTCGTTGGCGGCGATCATCAAATGCTCGATCAATCGGTGGGACTCGGTTTGCGCGCGAGCGCGAATCTCTGCGATGTTGCCGTGCTCGTCGAAGATGAACTCCGGCTCCTCGGAGTCCACCGCCAGCGCGCCGCGCTGCTCGCGCGCTCGCTGCAGCGCCGCCGCAGCGACACGCGCGGCCGCCAGCGGCGCTGCCCACGGCTCGCTCGCCTGCTCGACACCAGCGAAGATGCGGTCCACGCGCTCGTAGTCCAGACGCTCGTCGGAGCGAATCAGCGAGCGATAGAACTGCGCGCTGTGCAAGCGCGCGCCGTGCAACTCCAGCTCGGCCGTCACCGCCAGTCGCTCGCGCTGGGGCACCAGCGAGCAGGCGTCGTTTGACAGCTCGCGTGGCAGCATCGGCTCGACGGCGCCCGGCACGTACACGCTCGTCGCGCGCTCGCGCGCCTCAACGTCGACAGGCGAGTCCTCGGGCACGTAGGCGCTGACGTCGGCGATGTGCACCCACACGCGCGTCGCTTCGCCGTCCAGCGCCTGCGCGGAGATCGCGTCGTCGAAGTCGCGCGCGCTCAGCGGGTCGATCGTGAACGTCGCCAGCTCGGTCAGATCGCGCCGCGAGGCGAGGTCGCCGCGCACGTCCAAGCCGCGATCGCGCGCGCGTTTGGCGGCGCGCTGCACGGGACGCTCAAAGCCACGCGCCAGCCCGCGCTCGCGCATCAGCGCCTCGATCGCCGCGCGCGCCGACTGGCGCTCGGCCGGCGGCCAGACCACACGCGAGTCTTCCTGTGTAGAGCGCCTGTTGCGCCGCTGTGGCGCGGGGCGGCGGCCGCTCACTTGACTTTCGACGCGAGCGTGTTCAACGCCACTTCCAACCCGCGGCTCGTGTCCACGCCCTTGCGCACGAGAACTTCCGGCGTGATGCCGGCGCCCTGCTTGACCCCGCCGCCGCCCAGGTTGCGACCGTTGGGCGTGAAGTACTCACCGACGGTGATGTCCAGCGCGCCGCCGTTGGACAGCGGCTCCTCCTCCTGGAAGACGCCCTTGCCGAACGTGTGCGTGCCGACGACCGTCGCGCGGTGGTGATCCTGCAGCGCAGCCGTGACGATCTCTGCCGCCGAAGCCGTGTTGGAATCGACCAGCACCACCACTGGAATCGACGGCGAGATCGCTCCGCCGGCGGCGACGAGCGTCACGTTCGGCTGCGTGCGTCCGCGCGTGGACACGATCGTGCCCTTCTAGATAAAGATGCTCGCGATCAGCCTCGCCTCCTCGACCAGCCCACCGCCGTTGGCGCGCAGATCGAGCACGATGCCGCGTGCGTGCTTGTGCAGCTCGCCTTCGACGCCTTCGCGAACTTCGCCGTGCGCGCCAGGGCTGAACGTCGCCAGCTCGACCACGCCCAGCTTCTTGCCGTGCGCCGTCTTGGTCACCGAGGCCACGACGGGCTCGGAGATGGTCGCGCGCGTCAACGTCAGGTCGTTGACCTCCTTGTGCCCTGAGCGGAGCTGCTCGACGCCGAGCTTGACGTCGGTGCCGGGTGGGCCCTTGATCAACGCGATCGCCTTGTCGGCCGCTATGCCCGAGAGCTTCCGTCCGTTGGCCGACACGATCAGGTCGCCCGCGCGCAAGCCCGCGCGCGCCGCGGGCGAAGCGTCGAACACGCGCGCGATGCGCAGCCCGCGGCGGTCCGGTCCGACCGACACACCGATCCCGGTGAAGCTGGGCGGCTGGTTGAACTCGCGAAATTCCTTCGGCGACAGGTAATGCGAGAAGCGATCGCTGAGGCTGGAGACGGCGCCGGCGATCGACGCGTTGGTCAGACGGCTCTTGCTGATCGGGCGGTAGTAGTCGCTGGAGATGCGGCTGATCGCTTCGTTGACCACGCGCGTTTCGTGGTCGGCCACGAACGCGTCGCGCGCGAACATGGGCAGGTCTTCCGGATGCCCCCCGAGGTACACGCCGAGGATCAGCAGGATCGGCAGAGCCGCCGCGAGCACCGCCAGCAGCGGGTGTCGTCGTCTGGAGCGCATGGCCCCGCAGACTACGGATCAGACCCTGAGAAAGCGCCGCAGCGAGAGGCCCGAGCCGGCCGCCGACACGGCGATGGCACAGCCCATCAGGATCGCGATCAGCAGCGGAAAGGCGATCATGTCCGGCTGGGAGATCAGCTTGACGGTGTTCGCCAGCGGGTCCACCAGCGTGACCTTGGCCAGCGCCAGCAGGCCGATCGCCGCAGCGCCGCCGATGGCGCCGAGGAACAAGCCCTCGAGCACGAATGGCCAGCGGATGAACCAGTCGGTCGCGCCGACCAGCTTCATCACCTCGACCTCGCGCCGGCGCGAGAATAGCGACAGGCGGATCGTGTTGGAGATCAACAGGATCGATGCGACCACCAGCAGCGCCGCCAGCAGCGCCATGGTGATCTTGATCACGCGCGTGGCCGAGAGGATCGTGTTGGTCTGCGCCTGGCGATTCTGCACCGCGGCGATCGCCGAGTCGGTGACCAGGCGCGTGCCCAGCGGGCTGGACTGGTCGAGCTCGGCGCGCAGCGCGGCCGAGTTCTCCGGACGGTCGGGAGTCACGCGGAAGATGTCCGGCAGCGGGTTGTAGCCGATCAGCGCGAAGGCCTGCGGATTGGCCTTCATCTGCTGTTCGTAGCCCTGCTGCTTGGACACGTACTGAATGCTCTTGACGTGTGGCGCACGCTGCAACTCGTCGCGCACGCGTGAGACTTCGGCTGTGCTCGCGTTCGCATTCATATCGACGTCAACGAGCACGCGACCGCGCACGTCGTTGGCCGCACCGTTGGTCGCCTCGACGACCGGAATGAACACGCCGAGCACCAGCGTGGTCACGAGCACCGAGGCCAGCGCCGCAAAGCTCGGCACGGCGTTGCGCTGCATCGAGCGAAACGCTTCTTTGAGAAAGAACGCCGGCCTCACGAGACTTCTTTTTTGAGGCGCTCGCCGAGCTCGTCGGTGTTCTCCTCGCGTGCGCCGTAGAAGCCCGAGGCCTCGTCGCGCACGATGCGCCCGCGCTTGAGCTCGATCACGCGGCGGCGCATGCGGTCGACCATCTCGTTGTCGTGCGAGGCGACGATCACCGTCGTGCCCGCGCGGTTGATGCGGTAAAGCAGTTGCATGATGCCGATCGACGTCTCCGGGTCGAGGTTGCCCGTGGGCTCGTCGGCCAGCAGCAGCGGCGGGTGGCTGGCAAAGGCGCGCGCCACAGCCACGCGCTGCTGCTCGCCACCGGAGAGCTGGTGCGGGTAGTTGTGCAGCTTCGTCGACAGGCCCGTCAGGCGCAGGATGTCCGGCAGAGTCGAGCGGATCTGCTTACGCGACGCGCCCGTGACCTGCAGCGCGTAGGCGACGTTGTCGTACACCGTGCGCGTCGGCAGCAGCTTGAAGTCCTGGAAGACGACGCCGACGTTGCGCCGGTAGTAGGGCACCTTCTTGCGCTCGATCTCCGACAGGTCGCGCCCGGCCACGCGAATGCGCCCATCCGACGGCTCGAGCTCCTTGATCAGCAGGCGCATAATCGTCGACTTGCCCGAGCCCGTCGGACCGACCAGGAACACCATCTCCTGGCGACGCACCACGAACGTCGCGCGTTCCAGCCCGATGCCGCCCGGGCCGTACAGCTTGGACACGCCACGGAACTCCACGACCGTGTCGCGGCTGTCGCGCGCAGGCGCGGGCGGGCGCCTGGGCGCCGGGTGCGCGCCGCGGCGGCGCTCGAGGATCTGCGTTCGCGCCGGCAGCGAGGTCTCGCCAAGCGGGCGATCCTCCTGCGGCGCGGCGATTGTGTCGGTCGCTCGCACGGCATCGCAGAGTACCGCCGGCCGCGCCCAGTGCCGAGCAAAACGCCTGCATGCAAGGGCTTTTGCAGCGAGCTCGCGCAAATAGCGCCAGATCCGCCGCGTGCAGGCGGATATCGTGGGCGGCGCCATGGCGAGCATCCACACGACAACCGTTGCGGTCAACGATCTGCCGATTCACCGCATCGCGCTGCCGGGCACACGCGCGCTCACCGTGCTCGTCGCCTTCGACGCCGGCGCGCGCAACGAGAGCCCGCAGGAGAACGGCATGGCGCACTTCCTCGAGCACCTCGTGTTCAAGGGCGGCGAGAAGTACCCCAACTACTCAGACGTCAACGAGACCGCC